>NZ_CP092483.1:2159791-2468333 GCF_022429625.1 Devosia lacusdianchii
GTTGAAGGTCGCCAGCGAAGCCGGTGGCATTTTGGTGGACGACCTCAACCTGCGCGTACACGCCGGAGAAATCGTCGGTCTTGTGGGCGTCGAGGGCAACGGACAGTCCGAATTGCTTGAAGCGATCGCCGGCCTGCGCCCGATCGCCGAAGGTGTGGCCTATCTCGACGGCACCGACCTCGCACCACTCTCCGTTCTGGAGCGGCGGGCCAAGGGCCTCGCCAGCATTCCCGAGGATCGGTTAGCACGCGGCCTCGCCACCGGCGCCAGCGTGGCCGATAACCTCGTCGCCACGCGGCTCGATGACGTGAGATATGTTCGCAATGGCCTGCTCGACCTCAAGGCCATCAAGACCAACGCAGAAAAGCTGATCGAACGGTTTTCGATCCGTGTCGGCGGCCCTGGCGCTGCGGTGGGCACGCTGTCCGGCGGCAACATGCAGAAGGTCGTGGTCGCTCGCGAGCTGGCCGAGCAACCCAAATTGCTGCTGGTCAATCAGCCCACACGCGGCGTCGACCTTGGTGCGACGCAGTTCATCTGGAAGTCCCTCACCGAGGCCAGGGACGCCGGCGCTGCCGTGTTGCTGAGCTCGGCCGACCTCTCGGAACTCTTGGCCCTGTCCGACCGCCTCGTCGTCTTCTACCGCGGCAAAGTGGTCGCTGCCTTTCTGAATTCCCACGAGCTGACACCCGAAACATTGGGCACATACATGCTCGGCATTGCCCGGCAGACCCCGGAAGAAATGCAGGGGGGCCTGCGATGAGCATGACCACCACGGCCGAACTTGGTCGCCAGGCGCGCTTCAAGACCATCCGCCGAGAGGCAGGACGGGCGATCAGCGCCGCCCTGATCGCGCTCGGCATCGCCTTCGTCATCGTGCTGTTCACGTCCGAAGCGCCGCTCGAGGCCTTCAACGTCCTCCTGACCGCGCCGATGTCGCGGCCACGCACCATCGGCTTGTGGATCGACGACGTCGCCAAGCTCACCGTTACCGGCCTTGCCTTCAGCCTGGTGTTCCAGGCCCGCCAGTTCTCCATGGGCGTGCAGGGCCAGGTCTATGTGGGCGCTCTTGCCGCCAGCTATGTGGCGCTGTCTCCACTTGGCGCGACTTGGGCCGGCATTCCGCTCGGACTTGCAGCCGCCATGCTCGCCGGAGCGTTGTGGGGCTTCATCCCCGGCATTGCCAAGGTCAAGTTCGGCGCTAACGAGATCGTCTCGTCGCTGATGCTGAATTACATCGCCATCGAGCTCTGCAACTTCCTCGTCCGCACCAACCTGCCCAAGCCTCAGGCTGGGGTGCTGACCAGCAACAACTTCCCCGAAACCGCCGTCTTTCCGGCCCTGGTGCCCGGAACGCGAATCGATATCGGCCTGCTCTTCGCCATCGTCGCGGTACTCGCCGTGTGGTTCGCCCTCTATCGCACCAGCTGGGGCCTTAAGCTCCGGCTCGTCGGCCACAATGCCAGCTTCGCCGAGTATTCCGGCATCCGGTCAACCGCCATCATGGTGTCCGCTATGACCGCTGCCGGTGCCCTCGGCGGGTTGCTCGGCTCAATGTTCGTACAGGGACAGACCTACGGCTATCTGACCGTGCTGTTCGAGGGCAACCTGGCTTTCGAGGGTATCCTCGTCGCCATCGTTGCTCGCAGCCGACCGCTTGCCGTGCCCGTGGTCGCGCTCTTCTACGGCTACCTCCGACAGGGCGCGCAATTGATGAACCTGCGTACCGACGTGCCATCAGAAGTGATCGGCGTGGTCACCGCCATCATCATCCTGCTCGTTGCCTCGTCCTTCTCCCTGCCCGGCCGCAAGCTCTGGGCCAAGGTAACTGGGCGCTCTGCCATACCCGCAGGGGCCATGGAGACACACAAATGATCGAACTTCTGGTCACAGTCTTCTCCACCACCTTTTTCGTCACCGTCATCCGCACCTCGACGCCTCTGTTGCTCGCAACGCTAGGCGGGCTGATCGCGGATCTGTCAGGCGCGCTCAACGTTGCGCTCGAAGGCATGATGCTTGTCGGCTGTCTGACGGCGGTCATCGTCTCGGTCTTCGCGCCCTGGTACGTGGCCGTGCTGGCCGCAATCCTGGCCGGCGCCCTGCTCGGCGCCATCATGGCGTTCTTCCACCTGCGGCTCAAAGCCGACATCATCCTCGTTGGCTTCGCCATCAACATCCTGGCGGCCGGCGGCACCGTCTTCGCCCTAACCATGGCCACGGGTGGCGACAAGGGCACCTCGATCAATCTGACCTCCAAAGCTGTGCCGGCCGTCGATCTGTCCTTCCTCGGCCTTATCCCCGGCATCGGCAATTTCCTCGTGCGCATGCTCTCCGGGCACTCGCTGCTATCCTGGCTCGCCGCCTTGCTGGTCTTTGCGATCTGGTACTTCCTCTACCGCACGCCGTGGGGCCTGTGGCTGCGGGGTGTCGGTGAATACCCTGCAGCGCCCGAGGCCGCGGGTATTCCCGTCAACGCCATCCGCACCTGGAGCCTGCTCGTCTCCGGTGGCCTCGCCGCCCTTGGCGGCGCGCAACTGGCCATGTTCAACTATATCGGTTTCACCCGCGACATGACGGCCGGACGCGGCTTCATCGCTCTCGGTGCCGTGTTGCTGGGCGCGCGCCATCCGGTGGGTGCGCTAATGGCGGCGCTGCTGTTCGGGGTCTTCGAAGCGCTCGCCGTGGTCATGCCCGGGCTCTTCAACTGGATACCCGCAGAGCTGATCCGCATGATCCCTTTCGTCGTCACCATCCTAGCCCTGTTCCTCTTTAGCTACCGCGCCATGCAGGCGCAGCGCCTCCGTTCGGCAGGCCACTGATGGCCCTGCCCAATGACCTGATCCTCAATGCTGCCGACGACGTGGCGATCCGGCAGCACCTGCTGCTGGTCTCGCTTGGCAAGAAGCCTGCAGACCGCGCGATAGAAGTTGGACGCCTCTTGGCCGTCCATGCCAATCACTGGCTGGAAAACCAGGAGATCGTCATCTCCGGCCGTCGCATCGCCTATGTGGGGCCGATCGGCTCCCATCGCGGCGAGGTGGCTGAGCGGATCAAATACCCACACCTGTCCGCCGTGCCGGGCTTCGGCGAGGTGCACAAGCACATCGAATCCACCCACCTGACGCCAGAGTTCGAAGCCGCTCTTGTCATCCCGCGTGGCAATACCTGGACCTGCGAAGCCAGCCATGAGTTCGCCAATGTCAGCGGCGCCCGCAACACCGAATTCTGGCAGAAGGCCCGCCGCGCCGGCTCGCCACTGAAGGTCTTCATCCAACCGGGCTCTGCCGTGCCACCCAGCGCCTGGGAGGAAAGCGGCGGCTATTACGGCTACGACGAGCAGAAGAAATTCCTGCGTGACGAACTGTCGGTGACCGGGCTCGACGAAGTGATGGATTGGCCCTCAGTCTGGGACCCCGCCAATCCCGGCTACGAGCGCATGTGGGGCATGATCCGCGCCACGTTCGAAATGCGCGGCGTCGTCGAGGGCCACGGCAATGGCCTCACCGACTTGCACGACATCTCAGCTTTTGCCGCTGCCGGCCTGAGCTCCGACCACGAAGTGTGGGCGTTCCAGGAGACCTGGGACCGTATCATGCTCGGGCTATTCACCGAGCTGCGGCCCTTTTCCTACGACGCCATCATCCCTGGGCTCGTCGAGCGCGGGCTCAAGGACTGGTCCAACATAGCCTTCACCACTGACGATCGCAGCGCCTGGGACACCCTCAAGGATGGCGCCACTGACCACAATGTGCGCCTTGCTATCCATTACGGCATGACGCCCGAAATCGCCATCCAATGCGCCACGATCAACCCGGCGCGCCACATGCGCATCGACCAGTGGGTCGGCTCGATCGCCCCGGGCCGCTATGCCGATATTGTGCTACTCGACGACGTTCCGTCCATTTCCATCGCTCACGTCTATGCCGACGGACAGCTTGCCTCGACCGGCACCACATTCACCGGTCCTATGCCACGGCTTGATTGGCCCGACTGGGCCAGCAACACCATGAACATCGGCCGCACGCTGTCAGCCATCGATTTCGCCATCAGCGCGGAACCCGGTCGCCAAACCATGAAGGCAGCCGTCCTGCGCCCCTTCCACTGGAACGAGGATTTCATGGTCGAGGAGCTGCCGGTCGTCGACGGTATGGTTCAGCGTGACCCTTCCCGCACCATCACCAAGTGGTCGATGATCGACCGCTATCGTGGCGACGGCGCCGTCGCTTCCATGTTCTGGACCGGCTGCGGCCCGGAGGACCCAGAAACCGCCCTCGCCTGCTCCGTCGCCCATGACAGCCACAATGTCTGGTGCATCGGCTCGTCCGACGTCGCCATGGCCAAGGCAGTCAATCATCTGCAGTCTATCGATGGCGGCTGGGTCCTCGTACATCGGGGCGAGGTCGTCGCCGAGGTTCGCTTCGAAATTGCTGGCTTGATGACCGCGCGCCCGGCCGAAGCCCTCGATGCGGAGATGCAGGCTTTCCTGCGCCGGGCCGAGCAGGTTACGTGGATGTACCAGCCTGCCGCCATGAACCGCTGGAAACCCGGCTTCCCCGAATTCCTGATCTTCGCCACCCTCACCTGCTCTCCCTGGCGCTGGGTGCTCGTCGCGCCGTCGAAGCTGGCGCCCAATGGCTTCGTCAACGTCCAGACCGGCGAAACGCACGCGATTGTCTGGTAGAATCGCGTACCGCTGAGATCCGATCTTTGCGTTGATAAAGCGCTTCACAAAGCTTCAAGCTCAAAGATTGGGCTTGCAGAGCCATCGCCGCAAAAATAGGCTTCGATATATCAGCACGCCGCTAGAGATAGACGTCGGCTGGCAGGTCGCGTCCGGTGCAAAGGAACCCAACCATGAAGAAACTTGCTGCTACAGCGCTGGCCCTATCGGCCACCGCACTGCTCTCTGCCGCGCCTGCCATGGCGCAGGGCAAAACGCTGACCATCTCATGGTGGGGCTTCAACGGCGAAAAGCTGGAAGCCATCGTTCTAGCGCCGTTCCGCGAACAATGCGGCTGCGAGATCGTGTTCGAGACCGGCAATAACGGGGAGCGCCTGAACAAGATTCAGATCCGCAACGGCGCCGGCGTCGACGTGGCCTATTTCTCCGACAGTTTCAGCCAGCAGGGCATCGAAGCCGGCCTGTTCCAGAAGATCGATCCAGCCAAGCTGCCGAACCTGGCCGGCATCTACGAGCTCGCCCGCGACCCGCAGGGCGGCTACGGCCCGGCCTACACCATCGGCCGCGTCGGCATCGTCTATGACTCGGCCAAGGTGACCACGCCCATCGCGTCGTGGAACGATCTGTGGCGCGAAGATCTCGCCGCCTCACTGTCCCTGCCGGGCATCACCACCACGGCCGGTCCGATGGTGGTGATGAAGGCCGGAGAACATCAAGGCGTTGACGCCTTTGCCGATGCCGACGGCGCCTTTGCTGGCGTCGAAGCGCTCAAGCCCAACGTGGTCAAGAACTACAATACCGGCTCCGAGATGATCAATCTGTTCTCGACCGGCGAAATCTCGGCCGCCATCGCCCAGGACTTCACCCTGGGTCAGATCCAGGCGGCCGTTCCCTCGGTCGTCTGGGCCGAACTGGGCGAAGGCTCGATCGCCACGCTCAACACCGTCAACATTCCTACGGGTGCGGCTGAACCCGAACTGGCCTACCAGTTCATCAACCTCATCCTGTCCCCGGAAATCCAGCAGCAGCTGGCAGAACAGGGTGTCGACGCCCCGGTCAATACCTCGGTAACGCTGACGCCCGAACAGGCTGCGCTCTGGACCTATGGCGCCGATCTGATCGCCGGTCTGCAGCGCATCGACTACGTCAAGATGAACGCCGCCAAGAGTGGCTGGGTTGACCGCTGGAACGAAATCTTCGGCATGTAAGACGTATCGCCGCGCAGGACGTTGCTTGTCCGCGCGGCCTCCCATCCACGATGTCACCCCGGCGAAGGCCGGGGTCCATCCTGAGATCGATCTTGATGGCGCCATCTCAGGATGGATTCCGGCTTTTGCCGGGATGACCCGGTGGGATGTGATGACACGGTTGATAAGGCCAAAAGAATGAAACGCTTCGCCGGCTGGACTCTGGCCTCCCCCGCGACTTTGCTTGTCGTGGTCTTCCTTGTACTGCCGGTGCTCGCGACAATCGTCACGACCTTCACTACGCCAGGCGGTCCATTCTCGACCTACGCAGCGTTCTTCGGCAGCGGCTTCCGTCGCACCGTGCTGTGGCGTACCATCCAGGTGTCGCTGGCAACCACGGTCATTGCCCTTGTGATCGGCTTCCTGACGGCCTACGTGGTGTCGCGTTCGCCCGGCTGGCTCAAATCCATCCTCATCGTCGCTGCGGTTTTCCCGCTACTGACTGGCGTCGTCGTGCGCTCGTTTGCCTGGCTGATCATCTTGGGCAAGAACGGCATCCTCAATACCACTCTGCTCAATCTCGGCGTGATCGGCGAGCCGTTGACGATGCTGTACACCCAGGGCGCGGTCATCATTGCCATGGTCTACCTCTTCGTGCCGTTGATGATCCTCACCCTCGTCGGCGTGCTCGAAGCCATCCCCGATGACCTGATCCAGGCCTCCGCCTCGCTCGGGGCCAAGCCGACCGCCACTTTCATGCAGGTCACCCTGCCCCTGGCAGTTCCCGGCCTGATTGTCGGCGCCGTGCTGGTCTTCACCGGCAGTTTCACCTCCTACGCCACGCCGCAGCTTCTCGGTGGGGAGCAGGTGATGATGATGGGCACGCTCATGTACCAGCAAGCCATGGTCGTCTTCGACTGGGTCGCGGCGTCCACCATCGCTGCGGTCATGGTGGTCATCACCATCGCCATTGTGCTGCTGATGACCCGCGTCGCCCGCCGCCTCAATCCGATGGCCGTGTGATGACCCAGAAAATCCATCCCCTCCTCATCGCCGGCACCGTCCTGGTCTTCATGTTCCTGGTCGGCCCGCTGATCATCGTGCTCGGCGCCGCGCTCAGCGACACCACCTACCTGACCTTCCCGCCGCAGGGCCTGTCGCTGCGCTGGTTCGAGAACATCTTCGCTATCGACGCCTTCCGTCGCACCATCCTGACGAGCCTCCAGATCGCGCTGCTCTCCACCGTGATCGCGCTGATCATCGGGATTCCCGCCGCCTACGCGCTCAACCGTTACCGCATCCAATTGCCGGGCTGGCTCTCGACGCTGTTCGTGCTGCCGGTGCTGGTGCCCGAGCTGGTGCTGGGCTTCTCGCTGCTCAAGAATCTGGCCGTTCAGTTCAACTCACCGATCTATGTCGCACTGCTGTTCGGCCACGCCCTGCTGGTCCTGCCCTATGTGGTGCGGGTGATCAGCGCGTCGCTGGCCTCGTTCGATTTTTCGATCGAGGAGGCGGCCATCAGCCTTGGCTCACCGCCGCTGAAGACCTTCTTCACGATCCTTCTGCCCAACGTCCGCTCCGGCGTGATCGCTGCCTTCATCCTAGCCTTCATCACCTCGATCAACGACGTCTCGATCTCGATTTTCCTTACTGGGCCGGGTCTCTCCACCCTGCCTATCCAACTGCTTGCGCATATGGAGCAGTTCTTCGACCCCACCGTCGCCTCGGTCTCCGTGCTGCTGATGCTGCTGACCGTCGCTGTCATGGCCATCGTCGAGCGCACGCTCGGCCTGACCTTCCTAGCCAAGTAGAGATCGATGACCCAAGCCCTCTCCCTCCAGTCGATCACGGCGCATTACGGCACCACCCAGGTGTTGGAAAACCTGTCCCTCAACGTCGCCGAAGGCGAACTCGTTTCGTTGCTCGGCGCCAGCGGCTGCGGCAAGACCACCACCCTTCGCCTGGTCGCCGGCTTCCTGCAGCCGACTTCGGGCAAGATCAGCCTTGGTGGTCGCGACCTCACCGGTCTGCCGCCGCATCAGCGCGACATCGGCCTTGTCTTCCAGAACTACGCGCTGTTCCCGCACCTGTCTGTCGCCGACAATGTCGGCTTCGGCCTCAAGCAGCGCGGGATTTCGGGCGCCGAGCGCGACAAGCGTGTCAACGCTATGCTCGAACGCGTCGGTCTGGCCCATCTGGCCGACCGTCTGCCCGCCGCCCTCTCCGGCGGCCAGAAGCAGCGCGTCGCCCTGGCCCGGGCCCTGGTGATTGAGCCGCCGCTGCTGATGTTCGACGAGCCCCTATCCAACCTCGACGCCAAGCTGCGCGTCGATATGCGGGTCGAGATCCGCCAACTCCAGCGCGCCAACGGCACCACCTCGGTCTATGTGACGCACGATCAGGAGGAGGCGTTCTCCATCTCTGATCGCGTCGCCATCATGCACCAGGGCCGCATCATGCAGCTCGATACGCCCGAGCGCCTCTATCAGCGCCCGGCCAATGCCTTCGTGGCGCGCTTCGTCGGCTTCGAGAATCTGATTTCGATGAGTGTCATCGCCCGCGATGGTGCCAAGATCACCGCTGAAGCCGCCGGTGGCGTGACGCTCACGCTGTCGCTCGAGCATTTCGGCGAAATCCCCGATCGCTTCGTGCTGGCCTGCCGCGCCGATGGCCTCGCCGTCACCGATAATGCTGGCATGGAAGGCATCCCGGCGACGCTGGGCCTGCGCACCTATCTCGGCCGTGCCTACCAATATCAGGCCGAAACGCCGGCTGGCGCATTGGTCGCGAATGGTCCGCTGACCCGGCCACTGGAGCTTGGCACGTCCGCCAAACTGGTTCCCGTGCCGGAGCAATGCACCATTCTCACGCCAGAATGAGCACCACCCTTCTCACCAATGCCTGGGTGCTGACGCTCGACGAAGCCCTCACCGAGTACAATCCCGGCTGGGTGCAGATCGACGGTAGCACTATCACCGCTCTCGGCTCCGGAGCCCCGCCCTCAGTCCCCGGCGCCGAGATCATCGACTGCGGCGGCGATGTCGTCATGCCCGGCATGGTCAATGCGCACTGCCACATGGGCATGTCCGTCTTCCGCGGCCTCGCCGAAGACGTCGATGACCGACTCTACCGCTATATCCTTCCGCTCGAACGCAAGTTCGTCACGGCAGACATGGTGCGTGTCGGCACCACCCTCTCTGCGCTCGAACTGATCCAGGGCGGCGTCACCACCGTCGCTGACATGTATTACTTCGAAACCGAAGTCGCCAAAGTCTGCGACCAGGCCGGCCTCCGCGCCATCGTTGGCCAGACCCTGGCTGATTTCGACCCACCCGACCACCGCAATTTCGATGAGGGCTTTGCCCGCGTTGAGGAACTGACGGACGCTTACGCCGACCACCCCCTGGTCACCCCGTCCATCGCCCCGCACGCACCCTACTCCACCGGCCGTGCCGTAATGGAGCGCATCGCCCAGTGGTCGGCTGACCATCCCCTCGTCCCAGTGCAAATGCATCTGGCGGAAAGCACGCTGGAGGTTGAATGGGCCCGCAAAACCCATAACCAGAGCACCGTCGCCGTCACCCGCGATGCCGGACTGCTCAAGCCAAACCTCATCTGCGCGCATTGCCTGCAGCTCGATGACGCCGATATCACCATGATGTCGGAAGCGCAGGTCTGTGTCGCCACCAATCCGCGGTCAAACGGCAAAGCCGGTCGCGGCATCGCCCCCGTCGAAAAACTGCGTCATGCTGGCCTGCCGGTGGGGATCGGCAGCGACGGCGCCATGAGCGGCAATACACTCGATCTGTTCAGCCAGTTCGCCCCGGTGTCGATGTTCGCCAAACTGCTCGGCGGCTCGCGCAAACCGCTGCCGGCCCGCGAAGTCGTGCAAATGGCAACCATCGAAGGGGCACGCGCCCTGAGTCTCAATCTCAAGGTCGGCTCCCTTGAGCCCGGCAAGCAGGCCGACCTGATCCGCGTCAGCCTGGCCGCGCCGCGCCTCCATCCAATCTACGACATCTATTCGGCGCTCGTCTTTGCCGCCATGCCGTCGGACGTAACCCACTCCATGGTCGCCGGACGTTGGCTGATGCGGGACCGGCAAATGCAAACACTCGATCCCATCAAGGCGACCCGGGACGCACTCCAAATCGCGGCGACGTTCAAGGCTGAGATGCGCCAGATTGACCGGAACAGCACCCAAGCTTAGCTACCCTTGAACCTCATCTCGGTTATCCCAAAGCCTCAAATGTCTGACAAAGCCATCGTGAAGGTCGCCAATATCATGCTCGCTCCGTTCACATGAACAGACAGGTAATCATCGATACCGATCCGGGGCTGGACGATGCCGTGGCGATCCTTTTCGCCCTGGGCTCCGGCCGGTTTGATATTCTCGGCCTGACGACTGTGGCCGGCAATATCGGGCTGGAGCGGAGCACACGCAACGCCGGCGGCTTGCTCGCCCTGGCGGGACGCGGCGATATTCCCGTCATCGCCGGCGCCGCCGAGGCCATGCTGCGGACCAATATCGACGCGCTGGTCGTCCACGGCAGCGATGGCCTGCGCGGCGTCACCCTTCCCGATCCGGTCTCGCCGGCCAAGGACGACGCCGTCACCTGGCTCGCCGACACCTTGCGCAGTGCCCCGATCGGCTCGATCGACCTATTGGCGCTGGGACCACTGACCAACATCGGCAAGCTGATCAATGACCACCCCGACGCGGCGGCGCGAATCGGGCGTCTCATCGCCATGGGGGGCGCCATCAACGAGCCGGGCAATGCCGGCCCGGCGTCCGAATTCAATTTCGCCAGCGATCCCGAGGCCACCGCGATCGTTTTCCGTGCCGCCCTCAAGACCACGATCATCCCGCTGGACGTAACGAGGCGGTTACGGGCGGACGTTGCTTACGTTGACGGACTGCGCGGGACGCTATTGGGCGACACGGCGGCCGACCTGCTCATCGCCTACATGACGGACGGCAAGGTGAGCCGCCCGCTGCATGACCCATGCGTCATGCTGCTCGCCCTGGCGCCGGACCTGTTCGACATCGAGATGCACCGCCTGTCAGTGGACCTGCGCGATGGTCCCGACGCGGGCACCCTGACTAAGCGTGAAGCCGGCCAGCCCGTGGCCATCGCCATGCGGGTACAAGCCCAACGCGCGCTCGACCTTTTGGCCAGCGGCTTCCGCTAGCGCAGCTGCTGCTCGACCAGCGCTGTCCAGTAGCGCGCGCCGGTGACAATAGCCGCGTCATTGAAGTCGTAGCGGGAGTTGTGGTGCAGCGCGCCATCCACGGCCGGCCCATTGCCAAGCCAGACATAGCATCCCGGCACCCGCGAACTGAATTCGGCAAAGTCATCGCCTGCCGTCGAGGGCGGGAAATCGGTGATCACCGACCGACCGGTCACGCTATGCGCCGCTGCCAATGCGGCCGCGGTGGCGGTGGCGTCGTTTATGACAGGCGAAATACGGCGGCTGAAGGCATAGCTGTTGGTTATCCCGAATGTCGTCCCAACGCCCTCTGCCAATGCTCCGATCTCGGCTTCGAGCTGGTCGCGCACCGCAGATGAATAGGCCCGGGCCGTTCCGCCAATCCGAACGTCGTCCGGAATGACATTGAGCGCCCGAAAGTCACCCCCGGAAATCGCACAAGCGCTGACGACAGCGGGCTGCAGCGGATCGACCCGGCGCGCGACGATCGTGTGAACCGCCGTCAGAAAGTGCGCGGCCGCCGTCATCGAATCCCGTCCAAGATGTGGCTTGGCGCCATGAGTGCCGACCCCGTAGAAGATCACCTCCCAACTATCCGATGACGCGAGTTGCGGACCCGCGACCACGGCCATCTCATCGGTGGCAAGGCCGGGCATGTTGTGGAGGCCATAGACAGCGTCCACCGGAAAGCGGTCGAAAAATCCGTCGCCGACCATGGCTTTCGCCCCGCCCCGTCCCTCTTCCGCTGGCTGGAAAACGAAATGCACCGTCCCGGAAAAGTCCCGTGTTCGCGCCAGGTGGCGCGCTGCTGCCAACAGCATCACCGTATGTCCATCGTGACCGCAGGCATGCATCGTGTTCGGTATGGTCGACTTGTAGGCGGCATCGCCCTGCTCGGGCATGGCCAGCGCATCCATATCCGCCCGCAATGCGATCGCGCGCGCGCCATCCCCTACACGCAGGCTGCCCACCACCCCAGTTTTGCCCACGCCTCGCGTGACTGCAATACCGGCCTCTTCGAGTTGGCGGACGACAATGTCGCTGGTGCGAAATTCCTCGAAGCCCAGTTCTGGATGTGCATGCAGATCGCGGCGCAATGCAATCATCGCTTCCAGCTCGAACGGGTCGTTGTCTCCATGGGGCATCGGTTGCTAAGCTCTTGAAAATCCACGTTGCGGCAACATCCATCATTTGCCGCCCACCAGCAAGGAAGCAGTACCCTTTGTCTTTCGAGCCGCATCAATTCTGGCAAAGCTTCGCTGCCCCCGGCACCTATGAGATCACCCCGGACGCCGGCTATCGGGACGGCTTGCCAGTCAGCTTGCGTGACGGCTCGCAGCTGCTGCTGCCGATCAGGGTCCTCCCCGGCGATGGCAATTCAGCCGTTGCGTCGCTAATCATCAATCAGGCCAGCTTTGCGGTCGAGGATGGGCTATCCCAAGCGCTGGCTGACCTGCTCTCCCCCTACAACCCCGCGGTGATCATCGGCGTGCCGACCCTGGGCTTGCCCTTGGCCAACAATGTGGCCCGACGGCTTGGTCATGGACGCATGGTGGCGTTGGGAACCTCGCGCAAGTTCTGGTATCGCGACGACCTGTCGGCGCCGCTGTCATCCATCACCAGTCCAACCCACCAGAAGACGATATTCCTCGACCCCCGCTCGCTGCCATTGCTGACCGGCCGGCGCGTCGCCGTCATCGATGATGTGATCAGTTCGGGTACCTCGATGGTCGCAGTGCTTGGTCTGCTCGCTCAGGCGGACATCGAGCCGGTCGCTGTCGGCGCGGCCATGTTGCAGGGAACGCGCTGGCACCAGCCGCTTGCCGGCTGGCGGGATCGCATCCTCGCACCACTGAGCTCGCCGCGTTTGCGAAAGATGGAGAATGGTGCCTGGGCGCCTAACGATTGAGAATTTCGCCGGTCTGCACGTCAATCCGCATTCCGTCGAAAGCCGGGGTCACATTGCCAGGCGTCTCCGCCTCGGTGCGCACATAGTCGAGATCGATATGCATGTTGGTGAGCACCGCCTGCTTCGGCGAGAAGCGCTCGATCCAGTTCAGCGTCTCCGGAAGGCTCAGGTGGCTTGGATGCGGCGTCGGTCGCAAGGCGTCGATAATCCAGAGGTCCAGACCAGAGATCGCCGGGTATGACGCCTCGGGGAACCCCGACAGATCGCAGGAATAGGCAACATTGCCGACCCGGAAGCCAAGCGAGCGGATATTGCCGTGCTCCTGGTCAAACACAGTAACGGTCAACAGACCGCCGGGGCCGTCGACCTCGAGCACGTCGCCCGCAACAATCTCGTGGGCGTTGAGTATCGGCGGATAGTCGCTACCCTTGGGCGCCTCGAAGCAATAGCGAAAAGCCTCCCGGACGCGGTGCCCGGTCTCGGCCGAGAAATAGACATCCACCCGCCTGCGATTATGCAGCGCCAGGACGCGCAAATCGTCGATGCCATGCGTATGGTCCGCATGCTCATGCGTGTAGAGCACTGCGTCGACGCGATCGACTTCCGCAGCAAGCATTTGCTCGCGCAGGTCGCAGCCAGTATCGATGACGATGCGCGTCGGGCCTTCGCTACCGTCGCTCCAGCCCTCGATCAGCAGCGAACACCGCAGGCGGCGGTTGCGTGGCTCGCTGGGGTCACAATTGCCCCAGACATTGCCAATGCGCGGCACGCCGCCCGACGAACCGCAGCCCAATATGGTCGCAACGATCCGCTGGGCCGCAGGCATGGTTCAAGCCAACCCCGTTTTCGAGAACAGCCTCGCGAAGTTCGCCGTAGTCTCCTGCCCAAGCTGCTCAAGGCTGAGGCCGCGCAGTTCGGCAACCTTCTCGGCCGTATAGCGGACGAAACTGGGTTCATTGGACTGGCCGCGATGCGGGATGGGCGCAAGATAGGGCGCATCGGTTTCGACCAGATAGCGATCGCCCGGAACAAACTTGGCAACATCCTGTATTTCCTGGGCATTTTTGAAAGTGACAATGCCTGAGAACGAGATGTAGCCGCCCAAGTCGAGCGCCGTGCGCGCCAAGCTTTCGCCGGCGGTGAAGCAGTGCAGAACAAACGGGAAGCTGCCCTGGCCGCTCTCCTCCACCAGGATCGCAGCCATGTCGTCGTCGCATTTGCGGCTGTGGATAACCAGGGGAAGACCGGTGATCCGCGATGCGGCGATGTGGCGGCGCAGACCCGTCGCCTGCGCCTCGCGCGGAGCGTTGTCGTAGAAATAGTCGAGGCCAGCTTCGCCGATGGCAACGCAGCGTGGATGGGCCGAAAGCCGGACCAGGTCGTCGGTCTGGATGTGCAATTCCTGGTCGGCATGGTGCGGATGCGTGCCAACCGAGCACCAGACGTTCGTAAAACGTTCCGCGATGGCGGCGTATGTGGAAAACTTCTCCACATGTGTGGATATCGTCACCATGCCGGTCACGCCAACCGCCGCTGCGCGCGCCATGACACCATCGATGTCGTTGGCAAGCGCCTCGAAATCGAGGTGGCAGTGGCTGTCGATCAGCATGGCTATTCGGCCTTGCGTTCGAGGCGGGCGAAGACGCCTTGCGGCACCGGAAGCTCGGTGCCTGCTGCCAGCATGCCTGGGGCTTTGCTGTCAGCAAGCTGGCGGTTTTCTTGCGGAACCGCGAGCTGGTCGAGCAATCGAGCCGCCGACGCGGGCACGAAAGCCAGCATGGGAATGGTCAGGCGACGAACCGTATCGGCCGTAACGTAGAGTACGGTCGCCATGCGGTCCGGATCGGTCTTCTTCAGCGCCCAGGGTTCCTGAGCGGCAAAGTAGTTGTTAGCCGAGCTCAGCGCCGCGATGAGCGCGCCGGTCGCTTCATGGACGAGCTGCTCGTCCATGGCCCTTTGCGCGGCATCGATGGCCTCACCCACCTCGGCAATGATCGCCTGATCGGCTTCGGTCAGCGGGCCGGGCTGCGGCACCTTACCGTCGCAGTTCTTGTTGATCATCGACAGCGAGCGCTGCGCCAGATTGCCGAGATTGTTGGCGAGATCAGCGTTGACGCGCAGCACCAGCTTGTCGTTGCTGTAATCGCCGTCCTGCCCGAACGAAACCTCGCGCAGGAAGAAGTAGCGTACGGCATCGACGCCGAACTCATCGACCAGCTCAAACGGATCGATGACATTGCCGAGCGACTTGCTCATCTTCTGGCCGTCGACCGTCAGGAAGCCATGCGCGAACACGCGATGCTGCACCTCGATGCCGGCGCTCATCAGGAAGGCAGGCCAGTAGACGGTGTGAAAGCGGATGATGTCCTTGCCGATGACATGCAGGTCAGCCGGCCAGAACTTGCGGAACAGCTCGCTTGCTTCATCCGGAAAGCCGACGCCGGTGATGTAATTGGTGAGCGCGTCGACCCACACATACATGACGTGGCCGGGCGCGCCGGGAACCCGAATGCCCCAATCGAACGTGGTGCGCGAGATCGAGAGATCCTGCAGGCCGCCCTTCACGAACGAGATGATCTCGTTGCGGCGTTCCTTGGGGGCGATGAAGTCGGGATTGGACTCGTAGAGATCGAGCAGCTTCTGCTGATAGGCGGACAAACGGAAGAAGTAGGTCGGCTCTTCGACCCAGCTCACCTCGGCGCCTGACGGCGCAAACTTCTTGCCGTCCTTATCCGTCAGCTCGTCTTCATCGAAATAGGCCTCGTCGCGGACGGAGTACCAGCCCTTGTAGGTCGACTGGAAGATGTCGCCATTGTTGCTGGCGGCCATCTTCTTCCAGATCGCCTGGCTGGCCTCATGGTGGCGCTGCTCGGTCGTCCGGATGAAGTCGTCGTTGGAAATGTTGAGCGCATCCGCCAGGCGACGAAACTCGGCCGAGTTCTTGTCGGCCAGTTCGCGCGGGGTCACGCCTTGCGCGGCGGCCGTCTGCACCATCTTGATGCCGTGCTCGTCGGTGCCGGTCAGGAAGTACACTTCCTTGCCTTCAAGCCGCTTGAACCGGGCGATAGCGTCGGTCGCGATCATCTCATAGGCGTGCCCGATATGAGGCGCGCCATTGGGATAGGAGATCGCGGTCGTCACGTAGAAGGGCTTGTCGGTCATTGGAACTCGGCAGGAGCTGGGGCGGTCGTCGAAACATGCTTCCTGATCGCGTCGAAAATGGCGACGAGGGTCTGTTTCATGTCCAGATTGATGTCGTCAGCCTCCGCGAAGAGGGCGTGTGCCTTGTCCCATAGCTCGTTGGCGGAGGCAAGGCGCATCCGATTGCCCCCCTGCATGGCGGCATTGCGGGCCTCGTCGGCCATCCAGTCGTCCAGCATTTCGCGCGCGAACGACAACTCGGTGCTCTGCGTATTGGCGCCCAGCACCTCCGCCAGTTGCAGCGCCGCCGCTGTCGAATGCTGTGCAGGATTGGACAGCCAGGCCTGCAGGGCGCCCAGTGCGGACTCGGGCTCCAGCGCCAGCGTCTCGAACGCGCGCCGTGGTCGTCCGCCAGCGAGCGCCACCGCCCGGTCCAGATCCGCATCAGTCAGCGCCGCGTCGTGTTCGGCCAGAACCGCGCGCACCAGTCCAGCCTCGATCGGCCGCAAGGCCAGGTTATGGCAACGCGACTTGATGGTTGGCAATAACTGTCCCGGCCGATGCGAAATCAACAGGAATGTGGTGTCGGCGGGCGGCTCTTCGAGCGTCTTCAGCAGCGCATTGGCGGCCGAGGGATTGGCGTCGTCGATGCTGTCGATGACGGCAACACGGTGGCCGGCGCGTCCCCTGGTGTGATGCAAGGAATCGCGCACGTCGCGCACATCTTCAACGCGAATGACCGTGTAATAGCCCTTGCCGTCCTTCGGCCGCCGACGCAGCACGAACAGGTTGGGATGCGACAGCGCACCGACCTGTTCCCCGACGCGGTGGCCGTCCTCGTCGCCGGTCGCGGTGAGGATGGCCGCAGCAATCTCGAAGGCGAAGGTTGCCTTGCCGATCCCTTGCGGACCATGCAGCAGGATCGCACCGGGCAAGCGCCGTTCCGCGACCTGACTCAAAATTGCGGCACGCGCCGCATCGTGCCCTCGCGCCCTCTGCCGGCGTTCCGGCAGCGCCACGTCCTCCAATGCGTCGGGATCGCTCACGCCTGTGAACCGCGCAGCAGCTCGGGAAAGCGCTGGCTCACCGCGCCCCAAATGGCGGCTTCAAGTGCGTCCTCGGACTGCGCCGCAGAAATGACCACGCAGCGATCCGGGTTTTCCTTGGCAATGGCCAGAAAGCCGTCCCGCAGCCGCTTGTGCCAGTCTATCTCTTCCTTCTCGAAGCGGTCGCCGGTCAAAGCCAGCCCATCCTCGACGGCGCGGGCCTCCACGCGCTTGAACGCGGCTTCGGGGTCCATATCGAGCACGATGGTCAGGTCGGGCGTATGCCCATCAAGCGCCAGTGTTTCGAGCGCAGAGATCAGCTTGTCGTCGACACCGCCCGTCAGGCCCTGATAGGCGCGGGTCGAATCGTGAAAGCGGTCGGATAGCACCCAGACGCCATTGCGCAGATTTGGCGCGATGAGCTGATTGACGTGGTCGAGCCGCGCAGCGGCGAAAAGCACCGCTTCCGCCCCTGCCCCCCAGCTTTCGGAGCGCCCTTGCAGGATAAACGATCGGATAGCCTCGGCCCGCGGCGTGCCGCCCGGCTCGCGCGTGCGCACCGCCTCGATGGCGTGCCGCTGCAGGTTTTGCAGCAGCCGTTTCACCTGCGTAGACTTGCCGACGCCTTCACCACCCTCAAAGGTTATGAAGCGGGCACGATTGGCTTTGGAAGTCGGTGCTTGCTGCAACATGTCTTCCGGCTCACTTGTTCCGATCGAACGACGCCCACCGGTCGTCACCCTCGGGCTTGACCCGAGGGCTATGCACTTGAGAAGCGCTCGTCAAGTAAAGAGCCCTCGGGTCAAGCCCTGACGTGACGGCCGGTGGGAAAAAGCAGCGACGGCGAGGTAAGCAACCCACTCGCCATTCGGGCATAGCCTTCATGGCCTTTTCGCCTCAAATCGCTCCACTGCAGCGATTTGCCCTACGGGACGGCTCAAAGCCAGCCAAGAGCGAGCTGCTTCAGCGCGTCGGTAGCCTTGCGGACGATATCGCCTTCCTCCACCGTTTCGGCGGCAAAAAGCGGTGCGACCTGCACCAGTTGTTCATCGCAGAATACCCGGAGCTCTGCGACCTCGTCGCCCTGTGTCACCGGCGGCAACAGTGGCCCGGTATAGACGACCTGCGCATTGAGGCACTTGCGCGACCCTCTGGGCAGGTAGAGCGCAACCTCGCCATCACCGACCAGGCCAACGCTGCCGCTGACCCCGCCATAGACGTTGGCATAGGCAACAACCGCACCATCCGGATAGGCCGCCACTCGCTCGAACGCGCGGGCGCCCCACGTAATGAGTTTGCGCCCCTCTTCTGTGCGCTCAGCCATGGAGGTAAGGCCATGGATTACCGCCACAAGACGTCGCCCGCCCTCATCCGTGGAAATCACCGACCCATAGCCAGCCGCCTCGGTATGCCCGGTCTTGAGGCCATCGACGCCGATGCCCAGTTCAACCAGCGAATTGCGGTTCGGCTGCTTGATGCCGTTCCACTCCATCTCGGGCTCTGAGAAGTAGTGATAGTATTCGGGGAACTCGCTGATGAGGTAGCGCGCCAGGTCGGCCAGGTCGCGGGCGGTCACAAACATGTCCGGGTCCGGCAGGCCCGTTGGGTTGGTGAAATGAGAATCGGTCAGCCCGAGCTCTTCGGCCAACTCGTTCATCATTGCCGCAAAGCTGCCCTCAGACCCCGCAATACCCTCGGCGAGCACGATGGCCGCGTCGTTGCCGGACTGGATGATGACGGACCGGATCAGGTCCTCGACCTTGATCTTGGAGTTGAGCTCGGCAAACATCGTCGAGCCGCCCGATGATGCCCCGCCGGTGCGCCAGGCGTGTTCCGACACGAAGAACTCATCGGTCATCTTGACGCGTTCGCCGCGAATTTCGTTGAAGACCACGGCGATGGTCATCAGCTTGGCCATGCTGGCCGGCTCCATCGGCAGGTCGGCGTCCTTCTGGAAGATCACCGTGCCGGAGTCTTCGTCCATCAGAATGGCGAACTTGGCTTTCGTGTCGAATTCGGCCTGCGCAAATGCCGGTGAAGCAAGGGCTACAACAATCGCAGCGATCGACCAGAACCTTTTCACAATCTTGCCTTTGGCGTTGTTTGTGTTCGCCTATGCGTCAGCCAAATCCCGTGAAACTCTAATAAACAACTATGTCGTTCAAACCAAGTTCACGCGCCATATCCAGTGCATCAACTCTTGAAACACCGGCCTTGAGATGCGTCAGGGTCAGCCGCGTCGCGGCGCGGCCATTGACAGTCACCTGCTCCTCGTCGACCGCACCCAGAAGGGCGAACTGCTCGGCGAGCGCGATGGCATTGGCCTGATCGCTGAAAATGCCGAGGCCAAGCTTGATGTCGCGCGCGTCGATATCGACCGACTGTACCCAATCATCGAGATCGTTGGTGCGGGTCGCCATGGCATTGACGGCGGCGTGCGCCGTGCCGATGGCGATATCCTGCTCCTCAGGCGTCGTATCGGCATAGGAGAACAGGCCGCCAAAGAAATTGCCCGCCATATCGGCCAGGCTATTGGTGTTGTCATTGTAGGCGTAGCGCGTGTTGCTGCCGCCGCCGAAATCGGCCGGACCGGAATAGCTGGCCACCAGCATGCGCGTGTCGTCGCCTTCGAGCGGCGCCGGGCCCACATACTCGGCCTTGATCTGGGTGCTGCCGGCGTTGACGTAGCCGAGCATTTCGGCAGCGCGGTGCGACAGGTCCATGATGCGGCCCGGCATGTAAGGACCGCGATCATTGACGCGCACGATGACCGAGCGGCCATTTTCCTGATTGGTCACGCGGACATAGGACGGCAGTGGCAACGTCGGATGCGCGCCGGTGATGGCGTTGGCCGAGAAGATTTCACCATTGGCCGTGCGGCGGCCATGGAAGTCCGAGCCGTACCAGGAGGCTTCGCCCGTGGCGGCATAATCAGGCTGTTCGGCCGGCGTATAGACCCGACCGCGCACCGTGTAGGGCTTGCCCACCTGATAACGACCGCCGCCCTTGGGCGGATTGGGATTGGTGGTCACGCGCGGCGATACGCCGACACCATACTCGGAGGAGGAGAAGGCGGCGCGTTTGACGGTTGCGCCAAGGCCGCCGCCAGCGCAGGCAGCGATCATCGGCGCGATCAGCGCGGCCAGGGCCAAAGAACGAACGGCGTGGCGCCACGTGGGGGTCAAGGGACTTGAACTCATACGCAATACAGGATCCGCGGGCACAATAACGCACTCAGCCCGGCTCATCGCGCATGGAACGCCATTCTGGTTTAGGTGAGGTTAAGGGCAACAGACTGTTAGCATTGAGCGCCGCATTTGCAGCGAATAAGAGGAATAGAGTACTGCGATCGGGCATAGCCCTTATGGCCTTCCCGCCTAAAATCACTCCACTGGAGTGATTTTGCCTTCGGCCGGCGAGAAGCTTGCGCATTTGCTGATATAAAGATATCTTTATGTGATCGGTTTTCCCGATCGCATTCTGATCGAACAGGCAGGACGGCGATGAGCCCCACTGAGAATCAAGCCCAACAGACGCCCCATATCCCCGACTGGAACGAAGTCCGTTCCGCATTGGCCCAGGCAGCGAGTGAGCGCATCCTGATCCTCGACGGCGCCATGGGCACCATGATCCAGCGGCTCAAGCTCGGCGAGGAGAACTTCCGGGGCGAGCGCTTCAAGGATTGGAAGCTGCCGCTGCAGGGCAATAACGACCTGCTGGTGCTGACCGAGCCCAAGCGGATCGAGGACATTCATTACGAGTACTACATGGCCGGCGCCGATATCGCCGAGACCAACACGTTCTCGGCCACCTCGGTGGCGCAGGCCGATTATGCCTGCGAAAGCGCGGTCTACGACATCAACTATCAGGGCGTGGTCGTGGCGCGGCGCGCAGCGCTGCGCGCTGAGGCCACGGACGGCCGTCGCCGCTATGTCGCCGGCGCGCTTGGACCCACGAACAAGACGTCGTCCATGTCAACCGACGTCAACAGCCCTGGCCACCGCGCCATCACCTTCGACGAACTGGTCATCGCTTATGGCGAGGCCATCCGCGGGCTGGTGGATGCCGGCGCCGACCTGCTGCTATTCGAGACCATCACCGACACGCTCAACACCAAGGCTGGCATCTTCGCGGCCCAGCGTCTGTTTGAGGAACGCGGCATCGACGTGCCGATCATGATCTCGGGCACGATCACCGATCTTTCCGGCCGCACGCTGTCCGGCCAGACGCCGACGGCGTTCTGGTATTCCGTGCGCCATGCCAATCCGCTGACCATCGGGCTGAACTGCGCCCTGGGCGCCGACCTGATGCGCGACCACATCGCCGAGCTCTCAGGCGTGGCGGATACCTTCATCTGCGCCTACCCCAATGCCGGCCTGCCCAACGAATTCGGCGGCTATGACGAGACGCCGGAATCGATGGCGTCGCAGTTGGAAACCTTCGCCAGCGAAGGCCTGCTCAACATCGTCGGCGGCTGCTGCGGCTCGACGCCCGACCATATCCGCGCCATCGCCGAGGTCGCGGCCAAGTATCCGCCGCGCGTGGTTCCCGAGGTCGAGCGTCTGCTGCGCCTTTCCGGCCTCGAAGGCTTCACGCTAACGCCGGAAATCCCGTTCGTGAACGTGGGCGAGCGGACCAACGTCACCGGCTCGGCCCGTTTCCGCAAGCTGATCACGGCGGGCGACTATACCGCCGCGCTCGATGTGGCCCGCGACCAGGTGGCCAATGGCGCCCAGGTCATCGACATCAACATGGACGAGGGGCTGATCGACAGTAAGCAGGTGATGATCGATTACCTCAACCTGCTGGCCGCCGAACCCGACATCGCCAAAGTGCCGCTGATGATCGACAGTTCCAAGTGGGAGGTGATCGAGGCGGGCCTGAAGTGCGTTCAGGGCAAGGCGTTGGTCAACTCGATTTCGATGAAGGAGGGCGAAGAAGCCTTCCTGCATCACGCCCGTCTCGTGCGCGCCTATGGCGCCGCCGTTGTCGTGATGGCCTTTGACGAGCAGGGCCAGGCCGATACGCTGGAGCGCAAGGTCGAGATCTGCACGCGCGCCTACAAGCTCCTCACCGAAAAGGTTGGCTTCCCGCCGGAAGACATTGTTTTTGATCCCAATGTCTTCGCCGTTGCCACCGGCATCGAAGAGCATAACGGCTATGGCGTGGCCTTCATCGAGGCGACCAAGCAGATCACCGACACCCTGCCCCATGTCCACATTTCGGGCGGCATCTCGAACCTCAGCTTCTCGTTCCGCGGCAACGAGCCGGTGCGCGAGGCGATGCACGCCGTGTTCCTCTACTACGCCATCCAGAACGGCATGGACATGGGCATCGTCAATGCCGGCCAGCTTGCGGTCTACGAGTCCATCGATCCGGAACTGCGCGACGCCTGCGAGGACGTGATCCTCAACCGCCGGCCAGACGCCACCGACCGGCTGCTCGAACTGGCGGAACGCTATCGCGGTACGGCCGGCAAGGAAGTCGCCGGTAAGGATTTGAGCTGGCGCGAAAAGTCGGTCGAAGACCGCATCGCCCACGCGCTGGTCAACGGCATCACTGAGTATATCGACGCCGATACCGATGAGGCCCGCCTCAAGTCGGCGCGACCGCTGCATGTGATCGAAGGCCCGCTGATGGCCGGCATGAGCATCGTTGGCGACCTGTTCGGCTCGGGCAAGATGTTCCTGCCACAGGTGGTGAAATCGGCCCGCGTGATGAAGCAGGCCGTGGCCCTGCTGCTGCCTTATATGGAAGCCGAGAAGAATGCTGATGGCAACGCCGCAGGCCGCCAGAGCGCTGGCAAGGTGCTGATGGCCACGGTCAAGGGCGATGTGCACGATATTGGCAAGAACATCGTCGGCGTCGTGCTGAGTTGCAACAATTACGAGATCATCGATCTCGGGGTGATGGTGCCGACCGCCAAGATCCTGGAAACGGCCAAGCGCGAGAAAGTCGACATTATCGGCCTTTCCGGGCTGATCACGCCGTCGCTGGACGAGATGGTGCATGTGGCAGCCGAAATGGAGCGCGAAGGCTTCGACATCCCGCTGCTGATCGGCGGCGCCACCACCAGCCGCGTGCACACAGCGGTCAAGATCCACCCGCGCTACGAGCGCGGCCAGACTGTCTATGTCAACGACGCCAGCCGCGCCGTAGGTGTGGTCGGCAACTTGCTGTCTGCTGACACCAAGGTCAGCTTCATCGAGGACATCCGCGCCGAATATGCCAAAGCTGCGGCGGCGCATCTGCGCGCCGAGGACGAAAAGCAGCGCATTCCGCTGGCCAAGGCCCGTGCCAATGCCTTCAAGGCGGACTGGGAGGGCTACACCCCGCCCAAGCCGTCCTTCCTTGGCACCAAGGTGTTCGAGGACTTCGACCTGGCGGAACTGGCCGAGTTCATCGACTGGACGCCATTCTTCCAGACCTGGGAGCTCAAGGGCCGCTATCCGGCTATCCTCGAGGACGAGCGCCAGGGCGAGGCTGCGCGGCAGCTCTTTGCCGACGCCAAGCGCATGCTCGCCCAGATCATCGACGAAACGTGGTTCAAGCCGCGCGCCGTGGTGGGCTTCTGGCCGGCCAATGCCGTGGGCGACGACATCCGGCTCTACACTAACGAAGGTCGTGCCGAGGAACTGGCGACGCTGTTCACACTTCGCCAGCAGCTCACCAAACGCGACGGCAAGCCCAACATGGCGCTGAGCGATTTTGTTGCACCATCAGACAGCGGCAAGCCCGACTATATGGGCGGTTTCGTCGTCACCGCGGGTATCGAGGAAGTGGCGATCGCCGAGCGGTTCGAGAAGCAGAATGACGACTACTCATCCATTCTGGTGAAAGCCTTGGCCGACCGCTTCGCCGAGGCCATGGCGGAGTTTATGCACCTGCGCGTCCGCAAGGAGTTCTGGGGCTACGCCGCCGATGAGAACCTGAGCAACGACGAGCTGTTGCAGGAAACCTATCGCGGCATTCGCCCGGCTCCCGGCTACCCCGCGCAACCGGACCATACCGAGAAAACGACGCTGTTCCGCCTGCTCGACGCCGAAAAGAACGCCGGCGTAACGCTGACCGAGAGCTACGCCATGTGGCCGGGGTCATCGGTTTCGGGCATCTACTTCTCGCATCCGGACGCCTATTATTTCGGCGTGGCCAAGGTCGAGCGCGACCAGGTGATTGATTACGCCCAACGCAAGGGCATGAGCGTGGAGGCGGTCGAGCGCTGGCTCGGCCCGATCCTCAACTACATTCCCGGCCCAGCTATCGTGGCGGCGGAGTGAGATCATGGGCCGCGTGGAACCCATCCCGGTGACGGTGGTGACGGAGCCCGGGCGGCTGTTGGCGCTGGACGCCGACACCGCCCTGCTTCGCCTGCCGGCCAATTCCGGACACGGCCACGAAGACGGCGCCCAGTGCATTGCCTGCGCCATGCGCACGGATGTGCGGGCGCTGCTTTACGACATGCTGGAAGGCGCCAAGCTGGGCCTGCGCCCGAGCTTCAAGAAGGTCGTGGTGGACGCGAGCGCGGTGCCGGATAAGGCCCAGGTGATCGCAGCGTTGACGGGCAAGCTACCGGCGCAGGCGTTGCGGGATCACACCGTGGCGCGGCTGTTTTATCTGGCTGGGGCGGCTTAGCCGGCCCCCCACGATCCCGGTGTCATCCCGGTGCAGGCCGGAATGACACCGAGCATGTAAATAGTGGTGACCCTACCCCTCGAACCGCACCAGTGGCGTATCCGTGCGCAGATATAGCGGGTGCTTGGGCGAGCCATCGCCATTGGTGCCGAAGCACCACATCTCGATACAGTCGGACCGTAGTGCCTCAACGAGGGCCTTGCCGGCAGGCGCCAGCGCCTTGTTGAGCTTGCCGTGGCACACCACCACCAGAGATGCCGCTTTGGCGGCCCGGCGGATCGTGGGCAGATTCTCGCTGGAAACAGCCGCTACGCCCGGCGCCAGCAGCATTTTTGGATCGGTCGCGCGATAATCGCCGACATTGGCTTTGACCATGGCCGAGAAACCCTCACGATTTGCAAAGGTCCATTCGCGGGCGCAGGTGGGGTCGTTGACTGTCGCGTCGGCGGTCGACGGGTTCATGCCGATAAACATAATGTAGCGATCGGGAAAGGTGTCCCCGGTCCAGCGCCGCATGAGCTGGCGGTAGCGCCCGTCGGCGCTGAACGTGGCGTCGCCCTTGACGCCCGGCATCAGCGCCAGGCGCACCTTACCGCCCGGATCGTGGCTGGCTGCACTCACGCCGTCAGATCGCTGGGTGGGACCAGGCCATTGATGAGCGAGGCCGTAGTGACGGTATTGGCGAGGAGACAGGCAATGGTCATCGGGCCAACACCACCTGGCACCGGCGTAATCGCCCCGGCGACGTCCTTGGCCGAGGCAAAGTGCACGTCACCCAGCAGGCGCGTCTTGCCCTCGCCACGCTCCGGCGCATCGATGCGGTTGATGCCGACATCGATCACCGTTGCGCCCGGCTTGATCCAATCGCCCTTGATCATTTCAGGGCGGCCGACAGCGGCAATGACGATATCGGCCTGCCGGACCATGCCGGCCAGATCGCGCGTGCGCGAATGCGCCATGGTCACGGTGCAATTCTCGCGCAGCAGAAGCTGCGCCATCGGCTTGCCAACGAGATTGGAACGGCCGACCACCACCGCGTGCAGGCCCGACAGGTCGCCCAGCGTATCGCGCAGCAGCATCAGGCACCCCAAGGGCGTGCACGAGACCGGCCCCGACAGGCCGATCGCCAGCTTGCCGACGCTCGCCGGCGTGAAGCAATCCACGTCCTTGTCAGGCGAGATGGTCTCGATGATCTTCAGCGGATCGATCTGCTTCGGCACCGGCAACTGCACCAGGATGCCGTGGATCGCCGGATCGGCATTGAGCTTTTCGACCAGCGCCAGCACCTCGGTCTCACTGGCCGTTTCCGGCAACTCGTACTTTTCCGAGTGCATGCCGAGTTCCACGGTCTGCTTGGCCTTTTGCGCCACGTAGACCTGGCTGCCCGGATCATGCCCGACGATCACCACGGCCAGCCCCGGCGTAATGCCATGCTCGGTTTTGAGGCGCGCCACATGGCCGGCAATACGGCCCCGCAGACCCTCGGCAAAGCTCTTGCCGTCAATGATCTTAGCCGTCATGGGACCTCCATCTGGAATGTGATGATCGCGTGTGCCTGCCGCGCGCCGCAGCAATAGAAAACCCCGCCGTGTTCGTCTATCGTTTTGACGCCGCCTGCGGCTGATCGCACAATAGAAAGGGCCGCAGCGACATCTCTGCCACTGCGGCCCTGGGAATGCCGGCCTACCGCGCTGTTGAGGGCTTGGGGGACAAGCGGCCGGCGCAGCACTCCTCGCTCACCGGTTTGCATGGGTCGCTTGCCGTGCCAGTGAACTTGGCTATCAAGATGGTATCGAATTGCGGCAATAAAAGAGGCCATCACCACGATGTGAAATTGGCCCGTGGAGGACCGCACAGTTGAAGCACCGTCGAGAAGCTGTCATTTGAAAAGGCTAGACCGCTGCCGGATATGCAGCGCGATTCCGCACACGGCTGGCTCAATCCGGAGCCAGCGATCTGAAAGAGCAACATGACCACGATCAGCCCGCCCCGCCTCGACAAACGATCCTTTACCGATCCAGAGGAAGCGTGGGCGTATCTGGCCGAGCTCTATCATCGCAATACCGGCTTCATTCGCGGACACCTCGCCGATCTGGCCAAGGGCATCATTCCTGAGGGGCGGGTGCGGGCCTGCTACCCACAGATCGAAGTGCGCTCCACCAGCTACAGCCGGCACGAGAGCACCCTGCCCTATGGTTTCTTGCACACCCCGGGGCTCTATCGCACGACGGTGACTGCGCCGGACCTGTTCAAGGGGTATTTCCAGGAGCAATTCACCGTCATTCTGCGCAATCATGGCGGCACGATCGACATCACCGAGTCCGATACGCCGATCCCGCTGCATTTCGCGGTCAATCCGAGTGAGCGGATCGACGGCGAGGCGCTGAATGCCCTGAACATCCCGCTGCGCGACATGTTCGACGCGCCGGACCTGGGCAATACCGACGACGAAATCGCCAACGGCACCTTCGTTCCGCCCAAGGGTGGGCCCTACCCGCTATCGGCCTTCACCGCGCCGCGCGTGGATTACTCGCTGTTCCGGCTCAGCCACTATACCGGCACCGACGCGGGGCATTTCCAGAATTTCGTGATCTTCACCAACTACGCCTTCTACATCGACGAGTTCTGCCGCGTGGCCAAGGAGTACATGCGCTCGGGCCATGCGCATTACGATAGCTTCATCGAGCCGGGCAACGTGGTGACCGACAACATGCTCAAGGGCGGCAATGTCGCCGGCACGGCGCCGGTGCGTGCGCCGCAAATGCCAGCCTATCACCTGACGGCCGATCGCGGCCGCGGCATCACCATGGTCAATATCGGCGTCGGCCCATCCAACGCCAAAACCATCACCGACCACATCGCCGTGCTGCGCCCGCATGCCTGGATCATGCTTGGCCATTGCGCCGGCCTGCGCAACTCCCAGGAACTGGGCGACTATGTGCTGGCCCATGCCTATGTGCGCGAGGACCACGTGCTCGACGCCGACCTGCCGCTGACCGTGCCGGTGCCGGCTTTGGCCGAAGTGCAGGTGGCGTTGGAGCAGGCGGTGGAGGAGATCACCCAGACCGAGGGCATCGAGACCAAGAAGATCATGCGCACCGGCACGGTGGCAACCTTCGATAACCGCAATTGGGAATTGCGCGACCAGGCCGAAATCACCCAGCGGTTGAGCCAGTCGCGCGCGGTGGCGCTGGACATGGAAAGCGCCACGATTGCAGCGAACGGTTTCCGGTTCAGGGTGCCGTATGGCACCCTGCTCTGCGTCTCGGACAAGCCGCTGCATGGCGAGTTGAAGCTCCCCGGCATGGCCTCGGACTTCTACCGCACGCAGGTCAACCGGCATTTGCAGATCGGTCTGCGGGCGATGGAGATTCTGCGCGATCAACCGGCGGAGCGGCTGCACTCGCGGAAGCTGCGCAGTTTTGCCGAGACGGCGTTCCAGTAAGCAAATCCCGCCTCCCGCGCGATGTCATCCCGGCGAAGGCCGGGATCCATGCGGCGGAGCCTTCCACCAGCACTTGCGCCTGTGGCGGTATTCGGACTTGGATTCCGGCCTTCGCCGGAATGACACCGCGCTTGGACAACAAAAAGCCCGGTGTCACCACCGGGCTTTTTTTGCATTGATGCAACCCGCTTAGCGGCCCTTGACCACCGAGTAGCCGGCATATTTGGCCGACGTGCCGAGCTGCTCTTCGATGCGGATGAGCTGATTGTACTTGGCCAGGCGATCCGAGCGGCTCAGCGAGCCGGTCTTGATCTGACCGCAGTTCAGCGCCACGGCGAGGTCGGCAATGGTGGAATCTTCCGTTTCGCCCGAGCGGTGCGACATCACCGAGGTGTAGCCGGCGCGGTGGGCGGTATCGACGGCATTCAGCGTCTCGGAGAGCGAGCCGATCTGGTTGACCTTGACCAGGATCGAGTTGGCAACGCCCATCTTGATGCCGGAAACGAGACGCTGGGTATTGGTGACGAACAGGTCGTCGCCCACCAGCTGCACCTTCTTGCCGATGGCGTCGGTCAGGGCCTTCCAGCCATCCCAGTCGTCCTCGGCCATGCCGTCTTCGATCGAGATGATCGGATAGCGATTGGCGAGGTCTTCGAGGAAGCGCACGTTGTCGTCTGAAGACAGCGACTTGCCCTCGCCTTCCATGGCGTATTTGCCGCCCTTGTAGTACTCGGTCGCGGCGCAATCGAGACCGAGGAAAATGTCCTCGCCCGGGCGGTAACCGGCCTTCTCGATCGAACGCATGATGAAGCCCAGCGCGTCATCGGCGGACTTGAGGTTCGGCGCGAAACCGCCTTCGTCGCCGACGGCCGTGTTGTGGCCCTCGGCGGCCAGACCCTTCTTGAGGGTGTGGAAGATTTCCGAACCGATGCGCACTGCGTCCGCCAGGCTTTCAGCGCCGGCCGGCAGGATCATGAATTCCTGCATGTCGATTGGGTTGTCGGCATGCTGGCCGCCATTGATGATGTTCATCATCGGCACCGGCAGAATGTGGGCATTTGGGCCGCCGATATAGCGGTAGAACGGCAATTCGCTCGATTCCGCGGCGGCCTTGGCGACGGCCAGCGACACGCCCAGAATGGCGTTAGCGCCCAGGCGGCCCTTGTTCGGCGTACCATCGAGGTCGATCATGGCCTGATCGACGCCGAGCTGGTCAAGCGCGTCCATGCCCTGGATCTCGTCGAAGATGGCGGTGTTGACGTTCTCGATGGCCTGGGTCACGCCCTTGCCCGAATACTTCTTGCCGCCGTCGCGCAACTCGACGGCTTCGTGCGCGCCGGTGGACGCGCCCGAGGGAACGGCCGCGCGGCCGAAGCTGCCATCGTCCAGCACCACATCGACTTCGACCGTGGGGTTGCCGCGGCTGTCATAGATCTGACGGCCCGTGACGTGGATGATTGAAGACATCGGATAGCCCTTCCCAGCTGGGGTTCTGTCGTTTTATGGGCCTCTCCTAGACGCGCCTTGTGACAAGGAAAAGAGGGCACCTCAAAAAAATGACAGTTTGACCCGCCCACCGGCCGGATTGGGCTTGCTGGCAGCTCGTATTATCGTTCATACAGGGCCAGTTCTGGAGGAATCTATGCCAAAGCCGTTGATCAAGCAGGTTGCCCACACCTGCATTTTTGCCCACGACCTCGACAAGACCGAGACCTTCTACCGCGACGTGCTTGGTATACCCACCGCGTTCAACTTCCAACGCGGCGGCGACCGGATCGGCTATTATCTCGATTTCGGGGCACGCACCTTTGTCGAGGTCTTCCGCAAGGCCGAGTCCAGCTTCGCCGAGACCAACCAGATCAATCACATCTGCCTCGAAACCGAGAATCTCGATGAGCTGATCGCCCATGTGCGGGGCCATGGCGTCACCATTACCGACAAGAAGCTCGGCGCTGACGGTACCTGGCAGGCTTGGACCAACGACCCCAATGGCGTGAAACTCGAAATCTTCGAATACACGAAGGACAGCCTGCAATTCGGCCCGCATGGCGGCGTCTGCGAGGTCAACTGGTAACGATCAGCGCGGACAACGGCCCCAGACTTCGATCTCGGCCGCATTGCGATTCACCCAGAGGTCGGGGCCCGGACGCCAGACTTCGACACCCTGCTCGGCGACTGCCTTGAAGTCGTCGAGCAGTTCCTTTTGCTGCGCCGGCTCGGCTTCGGTCAGGCCAGAGATCGCCAGCAGGTAGTCTTCATCCACTATAGTGGAAAAAACGCGGGTTGCCGGATCGGTAGAGACCATTTCGAACGTGCCTTGGTCTTCACCCGTGGGCGATACTTGTTCGATCCGGAACCGATCGACCCCCAAGGCCTGGTAGGTCACCAGATTCTCCCACTCGTCGCTGCATAGCCGCTCGATGGCACGCTCGAGCGTCGCCCTCGTGTCGTCGCCATCCCTGCCCCAGTTTCGCACCGTATTCGCCAGCGTGAACCAGCGGCCATCGATGTCCTGAAGCAATTCGGCAGCCGTCGAAGGGCCGCCAAGATCATCCAGATCGCCGGCATTGACGATAGGGGCGACGGCGTCGATCTGCTGAGCAAGGCTTTCATCGGCCTGGGCCACGGACGTGAGCAGCAGTGCTGATAGGATAGTTGGAAGGATCGTACGATTCATGGCGAGCAACCTCAATTGGGCGGCTCATAAAGCCGCGCCAAGAGGGCAGCATCTGGGCAGCCGATCAATCGTCCTTCTTGTGACCGTCGATATGCTTGTCCGCGAGCGCTTTTTCCGAGGATTGCTTCAGCTTTTCGGCCTTGGTGCGGCCAAACAGGACGCGGTTTTGCGAGGCCTGTGCTTCCTTTTCGGCGCGGGCCTTTTGCTTGCGGACGGTGCGGAGGTTGATGATCTCGGCCATGAGGCGTCTCGCTATGGGTCACGCCACCATAGCAGCGGTGCCGAGTGGAGCCAATGGGAGGCGGATCAGGCCGGCGGCAAAGCGGCGGCAAAGGCAGCCCTGGCCATCTCCGTTAGCCGCAGCCCCTGCTCCCAGCGATCGCTGCCTTCGTGGAAAGCGCCATCATCACCCTTTGTCGTCAGCGCGTAGTCGATGAATAGCGGCCTATTGGCGGTGTCGACGGCTTCAGGCAGCAGCTCGGGCGCGAATACAATGCTTTCCTCGGCCGGCGCATTTGCCAGGAAACCGGCAAAGCAGTGCTGCCACATCTGCTTGAAGCGCGACACATGCGGTTCGTCATGCCCGCCGACGCTGACCGCAATCTGGATCGCCCCACCGCTGCCGATACGGCCATGGACGAAGCGAACCCGGTCGAAGAACGGCTGCATGAACGCCATTTTAGCCGCGAAGTCGCCATATGGCATCTCCAGCCCGGTATACCAGTGCGAGAGGTCGGCGTTAAAGGTGATCTCCGGCATCAACTGCACCCAGCGCATGGTGCGCCAGATATCCTGCGTGATGGTGGCGCGGTGTGTCTCGACATGCGCGGGATGCCCCAGCCGTGCGCTTGCGCCCAGGATAGCCTCGATCAGCCGGAGGGCTTCGCTGTCGCTCTCAAAACCGGTGCCGACGTGAAGCGTCGTGCAGGCGTGACCGGCCTGCTGTTGGCGCTGCAGTACCTCCTGGGCCTCATGCGGAAACACTACTCGTCCAGAGCCGTAGGTGACGAACCCAGCGCGGCCATAGGCGGGATCTTCCGTCCCCTGCACGCCCCTATAGCCCGCAGCCCACAATCCAGCAGCGATAGCGTCGGCATTGCCTGTCGGAGCGGTCGACCAAGACGGCAAGCCCTGGACGGTGCCGAGATTGAGCGCGGCGACGAAGCGGGATTCGGACATGAAGGAATTCCAGGATTCGGGAGGTCGAACGGCGTCGATTCGACCACGTACTCGGGGTGGCAGAGTAGCCTCACTTGGCCTGCCCCCGATAGGGCCGCATAACGAGAGCGCGTGCCGCCCCGATGCCGTTGCTCTAGAGCATGTCGCCCAGTGACCAGTGATTGTTCCAGCGCACATCGATCTCATCGCGCACATTCTGGTAGCGGATGTCGGTCGATAGCCGCAGACGGCCTCGAGGGTCTTCGTTGGTGGTCGCAGCGTGGATCATGTAGGGGCTGTGCAGCATGACATCACCCGCTTCATAATCGGCAATCAGCCAGCGCGTGTCGAACTTGTTCGCCATGTCGGGCAGGTCCTTGGAGACCCAGCCGCCTGCCGTCATGTTCTTGTTGAAGGCACTGACACGCTCTTCCGGCGTCATATCGGCGGCAGCCGCCGTAAACTCGCGTTCCATGCGCACGCCAATCTCGTGCGACCCTTCCAGATAGGTCAGACCGCCCATGGCCGTCGCAATATCGCCGATCGGTATCCATGCCGTGACGATCTTTTCGGTGCCGCCACGCAGATAGGTCAGGTCGTAATGCGCTGGCGTGGAGGCCGGCTGCCGGGGCATGGTGTAGCGAATGATCTTGCGCTTGTGCAGGTAGGACAGTCCGCCGAGGAAGCTGTCCATGAACTGCCACAGCCGCGGCGTCATGCAGAAGGACTCGAAGGCAGCCGAGCGCGCGAACTCCATAAGCAGCTTGTCGGCCAGATTGCGATCGGTGAAGTCATCGGCCATCACCCCGTCAACCGGATCAGACCCCCGCGCGATCAGGCCCGACTCCGCCAGATGCGCAAAAGTGAAGCGGCGGAAATCGAGCACAGCGCGGCGATCGAAGAACCCCTTGAGCCAAAGATAGCCATCCTTGCGGAAGCGCGCCGTCAATTCGGACATCGGGAGATTTGGATCGGTGGGGGTCAGGCCGCCCATTCGGTTTGGTGCGGTCGACAGCACCTTGCCGTCGGCAAACAACCGCGGCATCGCAGCGCCTGTTCGAACCATTTCTGAAATTTCGCTCATCAATCCGGCTCCCTTGTCCTGTCGAATTTGTTTCACAGGCTGGGGAAAGGGTGAATGGACGAAAGCAGCAGATGGACTTTTCGCTCAGGAGATAGCAGGAATTATCTAGGTGGTTAGCGCTGTTTAGGCGCGGTGTCATGCCGGCGCAGGCCTGGATCCATCCTGAGGTTTTTCACCGTCCACCGCATGCCACGCCGCCGCAAGATTCACTCCGGCCTTCGCCGGAATGACACTGGGTACGACAACTGAACTGAAACACCCGAACGGCGGGCCTAGACCAGCCGGCTTTGATCCATGGCCGCAGCGATGAAGCTGGCGAACAGCGGGTGTGGTTCGAAGGGCTTGGACTTCAGCTCCGGGTGGAACTGCACGCCAATGAACCACGGATGGTCGGTACGCTCGACAATCTCTGGCAACTTGCCATCGGGCGACACGCCGGAGAACAGCAGCCCGTTCTTTTCCAGCAGCTTGCGGTAGTCCATGTTCACTTCATAGCGGTGACGGTGGCGCTCGGAGATTCGCGTCGAGCCATAGATGTCGGCCACTCGCGAGCCACGGGTGAGCTGGGCCGGATAGGCGCCGAGCCGCATCGTGCCGCCAAGATCGCCCTCGGCGACGCGCTGTTCCTTCTCATTGCCTTTGGTCCACTCGGTCATCATGCCGACGATCGGTTCCTTGGTCGGGCCGAATTCGGTCGACGAGGCATTCTTGATGCCGGCGGTGTTGCGGGCGGCCTCGATGCAGGCCATCTGCATGCCGAAGCAGATACCGAAATAGGGCACGTCCTTGACGCGGGCGAAGCGAGCCGCCTCGATCTTGCCGGCGGAACCGCGCTCACCGAAGCCACCGGGCACTAGGATGCCGTGGACATGCTCCAGGTACGGCGCGGGGTCATCGCGCTCGAACACTTCCGAATCGATCCATTGCAGGTTGACCTTGACCTTGTTGGCGATGCCGCCATGGGTCAGGGCTTCCGACAGGGATTTGTACGCGTCCTTGAGGCCGGTATACTTGCCGACGATGGCGATGTTGACCTCGCCCTCGGGGTTATGCAGGCGGGCCGACACGTCGTCCCAGGCCTTGAGGTCGGGCTCTGGCGCGTCAGTAATGCCGAAGGCGGCCAGGATTTCGCGGTCGAGGCCTTCCTTGTGATAGGCCAGCGGCACGTCGTAGATCGAGCCGACGTCGAGGCCCTGGATCACGGCGCTTTCGCGCACGTTGCAGAACAGGCTCAGCTTCTTCTTCTCGCCCTCGGGAATGGGGCGGTCGCAACGCACCAGCAACACGTCCGGCGCAATGCCGATCGAGCGCAGTTCGCGCACCGAATGCTGCGTTGGCTTGGTCTTAAGTTCGCCGGCCGAAGGAATGTACGGCATCAGCGTCAGATGCAGGTAGCAGGTATGGCCGCGCGGCAGGTCGTTGCCAAGCTGGCGGATGGCCTCGAAAAACGGCAGCCCCTCGATATCGCCAACGGTGCCACCCACCTCGACCAGCACGAAATCGAACTCGTCATTGCCTTCAATGACGAAATTCTTGATGGCGTCGGTCACATGCGGAATGACCTGGACGGTAGCGCCGAGATATTCGCCCTTCCGCTCCTTGGCGAGAATGTCGGAATAGATGCGGCCGGTGGTGATGTTGTCGCGCTTGTTGGCGGCCCGCCCGGTGAAGCGCTCATAGTGCCCCAGATCAAGGTCGGTCTCGGCACCGTCATCGGTGACGAACACTTCGCCGTGCTGGGTGGGCGACATCGTGCCCGGATCGATGTTGAGATAGGGGTCGAGTTTCCTCATGCGGACCTTGTAGCCACGCGCTTGCAGGACCGCGCCAAGCGCCGCCGATGCAAGACCTTTACCCAATGAGGAGACCACGCCTCCGGTGATGAATACGTACCGAGCCATGGGCGTTCACCTTAATCACATCAACGTCGATTCGTAGAGCGGGCAAGCGGCTCTACACAAAAAGAAGAAGGGGATGTTTCCATCCCCCTCTTTGGTCTCGCCTTGCGGCGGTTAGTTGGTCGCCGGAGCGGCCGGTGTTTCGGCCGGGACCTCGGGTACCGGCAGTTCGCTGGCGGGAGCCGCGTCTGTCGTTGCCGGGGCAGGCGCCGGGGTCGTGTTCTCGGTAACCGGGTCGGTACCAGCGGGGGCAACAGGGTCGGTCGCCGGAACTGGCAGATCTGATGGCGTGCCGCTTTGTGTGGCATTCAAGGCATCGAGCACGCTGGTGGGCGCACTACCGTCTTCGGTCGCGGTCGCGCGATCGAGAATACCCGATGTGCCGCGATCGAGTTCACTGAGAATTGTCAGGCCAATCGCCGTGGCGAAGAACAGGGTCGCCAGGATCGCCGTGGTCCGGGTCAGCAGGTTTGCCGAGCCGCGCGCGGTCATGAAGCCGCCGCCACCGCCACCAATGCCCAGTGCGCCGCCCTCGGAACGCTGCAGCAGGATAACCGCAATCAGCGCCAGAACGATCAGCAGATAGGCCACAATCAGGACGTTTGCCATTCTGTCTCAGTCTAAATGTCGATGCAAAAGATGGCGCGTCTTACACGCCTCGCTTCGCAAACACCAGAGGCCGGGCGGATTTTCCGACCAGCCTCGGGCGTGGGGTTGAACTACACGGCGGAGATAATGGTGTAGAAGTCCTTTGCCAAGAGGCTGGCGCCGCCAACCAGGCCGCCATTGACGTGTTCTACCGCCAGAATTTCGCGCGCATTCTGCGGCTTCAACGAACCACCATAAAGAATTCGGATCACTTGGCCTTTATCGCCGAAGCGATCGACGAGCTGGCGGCGGATCGAGGCATGCATGCTCGCAATATCGTCATTGGTCGGCGTACGACCGGTGCCGATGGCCCAGACCGGCTCATAGGCGACGATGACCTCATGCTGACCGGCGGCATCAGGCACTGAGCCCGCCAACTGGCTGGCCACGACGGAATCAGCCTGGCCGCTATCGCGCTGCGCTTCGGTTTCGCCGACGCAGATGATCGGCTTTAGCCCTGCCCCAATGGCGGCTTCGGCCTTTGCGCGCACTTGATCGTCGGTTTCGCCATGATCGGCACGGCGCTCGGAATGGCCGACAATCACATATTGGGCACCGGCGTCAGCCAGCATGCCGGCCGCGATATCGCCTGTATGCGCACCCGAGGCAGCCGCGTGGCAATCCTGCCCGCCGGCCTGAATACCTGATGTTGCGCCCTGTCGTGCGACCGCAGCGAGCATGGTTGCAGGCGGGCAGACGACGACGATGGCGCGTGGCGCTTCCCCTGTGGTCAGCATGTCGGCAAGCGCCTGAAGCTCGTCGAGAGCGCCCCTCGTGCCGTTCATTTTCCAGTTGCCCGCGATCAGTGGTGAGATTGTCGTCGTCACTCTTTGCTACTCCTGCCTCTTGCACCGGAATTGGGTTTGCCCTAACCCCGGCTGTCGAAATGGATTACTAGTGCCCCGCCGCACGCGCGGTAAAGCCTAAGTCGTTGAACGGAACGTCTGAGATGCTCGATAGTTTGCGCGTTTTTGCAAAATCCTGGCCCGGCAAGGTCATGGGTGCATTCCTCCTGGTGGGTGTCGCAGGCTTCGGCATCAACAATGTGATCACCGACCTCGGCAGCAATACCGTGGCACGCGTGGGCAGCAAGGAGATCAACTCCCGCCAGTTCCTCCGGGCCTATCAGAGCGCGATGAACAATTACGCCCAGCAGTTCGGCACCCTGCCGACTGCGCAGGACGCCATGAACATCGGCATTCCCGGCCAGGTTCTGCAGAACCTCGCGCAGAATGCCGCGCTCGATCAGATGGCGGATACGTTCGGCCTGGGTGTGTCGGACCAGAAACTGAGCGAGATGCTGCGGGACGATCCGTCCTTCCAGGGCACGCTGGGGACCTTTGATCCCACCGCCTTTACGCAAGTAATGCAGCGCAGCGGCCTGACCGAAGCCGAATACTTCTCCGATCAATCCGACGCCTCCCGTCGCGAGCAGTTGATCCTCAGCCTTTTTGGCGACACCGAACTGCCGGCCGCAGCCTCGAACCTGGTCAACCGCTATGTGGCTGACCAGCGCACGATCGACTATTTCGTTCTGGGCGAAACCAATATCGAAACGCCGGCCGAGCCGACCGAGGCCGATCTCGCCACCTACCTCACCGAGCACCAGACCGAGTTCCGCACCGTCGAAACCCGAACCGTGCAGATGCTGCGCCTGTCGCCCCAGGACCTGGCTAATACCAAGACCATCGCCGACGACGCCGTGTCAGCGGAGTACGAGCGCACCAAGGCGAACCTGACCAAGGCCGAACGCCGCACCATTCAGCAGGTCGTGCTGAATGACGAGCAGGTCGCCGCCTTCGAAGCCGGCCTCACTGCCGGTACCCCGTTCGAAACGCTAATAGCCGATGCCGGCCTGACCCCGACCGACCTGGGTACGCTTGCGCAGACCGACATCACCGATGCCAACCTGGCCGCGGCTGCTTTCGGCCTGGCCCAGGGTGGCTTTGTGGTCATTGATGGCGTGGCTGGCAAGCGCGCGGTCCACGTCTCGGCAATCGAAGCCGGCGGCGTGCCGACGCTCGAAGAAGCGCGTGACCAGATCACGCAGAACCTGGCGCTATCTGAAGCCCGCAACGAAATCGCCGACGTGCAGGATCAGGTCGAAGAGCTGCGCGCAGCTTTCCGCCCCCTGCCCGAGATTGCCGAGCGTTTCGGCCTCGATCTCTACGAGGCCAATGTGACGGCAGCCGGCACCGAGTTGAGCGTGGTGCCCGATCTGGCGCCCGAGGACAGCCAGCGCGTCAGCCAAGCAATCTTCAAGGCGACCGAAGGCCAGCTGACGGCTGCTATCCCGCTCGCCGGCAATGGCAATCTTTATTTCGATCTCAGCAAGATCGAGCCTGCCCGCGACCAGACGCTAGATGAGGTTCGCGACGAGGTTGCTGCCGCGTTCACCGCCGAGCGCGTCAATGACGCGCTGCTGGCGGCAACCGAGGAGGCCGTTGGTCGTCTCGACAGTGGCGAAGCACTGGCCGACGTCGCCGCATCATACAATGTGTTCCCGCAGCTGAGCTCGCCGTTCACCCGGTTTGGTGCGGCTGACGGCAGCATCGATGGCACCGTGGCCTCCGCCGTCTTTGCCGGCGGCGCTGATCACCACGGCACCGCCGTCAGCCAGACCGGTGAATTCGTGGTGTTCCAGGTCGTGGATTTGGTGCCCGCCGAAGGCCCGCTGGAAGAAGCGGCCAATGCCAGCCTGGAGAGCGAAGTACGCATTGGGATGTATGGCGACTTCATCACCGCGGTTCGCGACGAAGCGCGCATGACCATCAATCAGCAGGCGCTTCAGCAGGTACTTGCACTCAATACCGGCCAGTAATCTCAGCCGGCCCCACCTCCAACTGGACACTATTCCGATGGGCGACGACGTCTTTCAGCGCTTCTCCGAGCAATACGACGCTGGAAAGTCGCAGATCGTCTGGCGTCGCATCGTGGCCGACCTCGAGACGCCCGTTGGCACCTATCTGAAGCTCGCCGAGGGGCGCAAGAACACGTTCCTGCTCGAATCCGTGCAGGACGCGGCAGTACGCGGCCGGTATTCCATCATCGGCACGCAGCCGGACGTTATCCTCAAGGTCGAGGCTGGAACGGCCACAATCAACCGCTCGGCACAGATCGACGAGACGGCCTTCGAGCCCCTGCCCCACCTGCCGCTCGATGCGCTGCGCAACCTGGTTGCCGACAGTAAGATCGACGTGCCGCAGGGCTTGCCGCCGCAATCCGCCGGTGTCTACGGCTATCTCGGCTACGAGATGGTCCGCTACATGGAAGTGCTGCCCAACAGCAATCCGGACCATCTGCAAACGCCCGAGGCGATCCTGATGCGACCGTCGCTGCTGGCGATTTTCGATACGCTCAAGGACGAACTGTATCTGACGGCGCCGGTCTATGTCCGCAAGGGCGTTTCGGCCCGGCAGGCCTATGAGGCCGCCGAAGCGCGGATCGACGACGCCATAGGCCGTCTCGGTCGGGCGCTGCCGACCACGCCCGCTCTGCCTGACCTTGAATCCATCGCGGTGACCAGCAACACCTCGAAGGACGAGTATTTCGGCATGGTCGCCCGGGCCAAGGACTACATCACGGCTGGCGATATTTTCCAGGTCGTGCTGAGCCAGCGCTTCTCGGCCGACTTCACCCTGCCCCCCACCGCGCTATACCGCGCGCTGCGCCGCACCAATCCCAGCCCCTACATGTACTTCCTCGATTTTGGCGGCTTTGCCGTCGCCGGATCGAGCCCGGAAATCCTGGTCCGCGTGCAGGATGGCGAAGTCACCATCCGCCCCATCGCCGGCACCCGCAAGCGCGGCTCGACGCCGACGCGGGACCAGGAACTGGCAGCGGAACTGCTGGCCGATCCCAAGGAACTGGCCGAACACCTGATGCTGCTCGATCTGGGCCGCAACGATGTCGGCCGCGTCGCCAAGACCGGCACGGTCAAGGTCACCGACAAGTTCTTCCTCGAATACTATTCGCACGTCATGCACATCGTTTCGAATGTCGTCGGCGTGCTCGACCCGAAATACGACTTCGTCGACGCGCTCTCGGCCGGCTTCCCCGCCGGCACGGTGTCAGGCGCGCCGAAGGTGCGAGCCATGGAGATCATCGACGAGCTGGAGAAGTCGCGCCGCGGCATTTATGGCGGCTGCGTCGGCTATTTCGGCGCTGACGGCACCATGGACACCTGCATCGTGCTGCGAACGGCGATCCTCAAGGACGGCAAGCTTTATGTGCAGTCCGGCGCCGGCATCGTCGCCGACAGCAAGCCCGAACTCGAGCAGATGGAATGCGAAAACAAGGCCCGCGCCCTTTTCAGCGCCGCCGAGGAAGCGCTACGCTATGCCGGCGAGGCAAGGATCGGGCAATGAGCGCTCAACACAACTACGGCGTCATGCCCGCGAAAGCGGGAATCCCCCTTTCGCGATGGCGGGACTGGCTCTGAAAGGAGATTCCCGCTTTCGCGGGAATGACTCCGTGTTTAGAAAAGTCCCTGAGCCGGAAACGCACCAATGACCCGCACTCTCGTCATCGATAACTACGACAGCTTTACCTACAACCTCGTCCACTTCCTAGGCGAACTCGGCGCCGATATCACCGTGCACCGCAACGACAAGATCACGCTCGACGAAATAGCCGCGATGGCGCCCGAGGCGATCGTGCTGTCGCCCGGTCCCTGCACGCCGAACGAGGCCGGCATCTGCCTTGATCTGATCGATCGCTTCAAGGCCGATATGCCGATTCTCGGCGTCTGCCTGGGCCACCAGGCCATCGGCCAGGCCATGGGCGGCGACGTGATCCGCGCACCGCACCTAGTGCACGGCAAGACCAGCAAGATCCACCATACCGGCAAAGGCCTGTTCCGCGGCCTCAATAACGACTTCGAGGCAACGCGCTATCATTCGCTGATCGTCAAGCAGGACACCCTGCCCCAGTCGCTGGAAGTCACCGCCACGACCGATGACGGGCTGATCATGGGCATGCAGCATCGTTCGCTGCCTCTGCATGGCGTGCAGTTCCACCCCGAGAGCATCGCCTCGGAAAACGGCCACGCTTTGCTGCAGAACTTCCTGAACATGGCACGCGACTTCAACCAGAAGCGAGCCGCGTGATGGATATCAAGGCAGCACTCAACAAGATCGCCGATCGGAAAGACCTGACCGGCGAGGAAATGCGGGGCGTCATGCGAACCATCATGGCCGGGGAAGCGACGCAGAGCCAGATCGGCGCCTTCCTCATGGGTATGCGCATCAAGGGCGAGACCGTCGGCGAAATCGCCGCCGCCGTGTCGATCCTGCGCGAGCAAATGGTGCCCGTTATCGCTCCCGAAAATGCCATCGACATCGTCGGCACCGGCGGCGACGGCTTGGGCAGCCTCAACATCTCCACCACTACGGCGCTCGTGGTCGCGGCGGCCGGCGTGCCGGTAGCCAAGCACGGTAACAAGGCGCTGTCGTCGCGCTCGGGCGCTTCGCAAGTATTGGAAGCACTGGGCGTCAAGCTCGACCTGACTCCGGAAGAGATCGGCCACACCATCGCCAATGCCGGCATCGGCTTCATGTTCGCGCCAAGCCATCACCCGGCCATGCGCCATGTCGGCCCGTCGCGCGCCGAAATGGGCGTACGTACGCTGTTCAATCTCCTGGGGCCGCAATCCAACCCCGCCGGCGTTCGGCGCTATCTGCTCGGCGTCTATTCGCAACAATGGGTGGAGCCGGTAGCGGCTGCCCTGCTGGCAAATCGCGCCATCAAGGCCTGGGTGGTCCATTCCAGTGAGGGGCTGGACGAATTGTCGACCTCTGGGCCCAATTTCGTCGCCCAGATCGCCAAGGGCGACCTGCGCAGCTTCGAACTGCATCCCGAGCAGGTGGGCCTCCGGCTGACCGACCCCAAGGATCTGCTCGGCGGCGAACCCGCCGAAAACGCGGCGGCCATGCAGGCACTGTTCGACGGGGCATCGGGTGCCTATCGTGATACAGTGCTGCTCAATGCCGGTGCCGCCCTGCTCGTTGCCGATAGGGTCGAGACCATCGAAGATGGCATAGCCCTGGCGCGGGAAACCATCGACAGCGGCAAGGCCAAGGAAACACTCGCCCGCCTCGTGGCGGTATCGAACGGACGAGACCGATGACCGATATTCTCCAGCAGATCGAAGCCTATAAACGCGAGGAAATCGCTGCCGCCAAGGCGATGCGGCCGTGGGCGGAAGTCGTGGCGCAAGCCCACGATCAGCCGGCGCCGCGCGGTTTCATCAAGGCCATCAAGGCCAAGCGCGCGGCAGGTCAGTACGCGCTCATTGCCGAGGTCAAGAAGGCCAGCCCCTCCAAGGGCCTCATCCGCGCCGACTTCAACCCGGCCGAAATCGCCCGTAGCTACGAAACTGCCGGCGCCGCCTGCCTATCCGTCCTCACCGACCGCCCCAGCTTCCAGGGTTCGCCGAGCTACCTGATCGAGGCCCGCGCGGCGACCCGCCTTCCCGTGCTGCGCAAGGACTTCTTGTTCGAGACCTACCAGGTCGCCGAGGCGCGCGCCTGGGGCGCTGACTGCATCCTCATCATCCTCGCGGCGGTGGGTGACGACGTCGCCCGCTACCTGCTCGATGCCGCCGAAGAATGGGGCATGGATGCCTTGGTGGAAGTGCACGACCAGCTTGAGCTCGATCGCGCGCTCGGGCTGGGCGCCGGGTTCATCGGCATCAACAACCGCAATCTGCGCACCTTCGAGACCACGCTCGATACCTCCATCAACCTCGCCGTCGGCGTGCCCAAGGGCACCCTGCTGGTGAGCGAAAGCGGCATCGTCACCCACGAGCATATCCTTAAGCTCGATCGCGACGCCAATATCGGCACCTTCCTGGTCGGCGAGAGCCTGATGCGGCAGGACGATGTCGTCGCGGCAACCCGCGCCCTGCTGATGGGCGCACCGCAGGCGGTCCGCTGATGGCCGCAGGCCTGACCCATCTCAACGCCAAGGGCGAAGCGCATATCGTCGACATCGGCGACAAGGCGAGCACCAAGCGCCGCGCGGTGGCCCAGGCGCGGATCATCGCCCAGCCTGAAACGGTAACGGCGATCATGGGCGGCGCTCTCAAGAAGGGTGACGCGCTTGCCGTTGCCCGCATCGCCGGCATCATGGCCGCCAAAAAGACCAGCGACCTGATCCCGCTCTGCCACCCCATCCCGCTGACCAAGGTCAGCGTCGACATTGAGGCTGATGGCGCCGACGCCATCCAGGTCCGCGCGACGGCGGAAACCACCGGCCAGACGGGCGTCGAAATGGAAGCGCTCGTTGCCGCCTCGACAGCAGCGCTCACCCTTTACGACATGGCCAAGGCCATCGACCGGGCCATGGTCATATCAGACATCTGCCTCATGGAAAAATCCGGCGGCAAATCCGGTGACTTCACCCGGCCATGAGCCTGCTCCCCGTCGACGACGCCATTGCGGCCATCCTCAAGCGGGTCCCCGCCCCCGTGGGTAAGAGCGTCCGCCTGGCGGACGCCGCGGGGCGGGTTCTGCTGGAACCGGTGGTTGCGCGGCACGATCAGCCGCCTTTCAATGCCAGCGCCATGGACGGCTACGCCGTCCGCGCAGCGGACATTGTCGACGGCCACCGCCTCACCATGGTCGGAACCTCGCAAGCCGGCGCTGCTTATGGCGGATCGATAGAGGCCGGTCAGACTGTCCGCATCTTCACCGGCGCCCCAGTCCCTCCGGGCGCTGATACGGTGATCATGCAGGAAGAAGCCGAGGCCGAGGGCGGCATGGTCCGCTTCAACACCCGCCCGCGCCAGGGCCACAGTGTCCGCCCGCTCGGCAACGACTTCGCCACCGGGGACCAACTCATCGATCCCGGCGTCCGCCTGGCACCGGTGCAACTGGCCGTGGCCGCTGCCGCCAATGCCGATAGCCTTGTCGTAGCTCGGCGCCCGGCCATTGCCCTGCTGGCCACCGGCGACGAACTGGTTTTGCCCGGCACCGCGCTGGGCCCCGACCAGATCGTCGCCTCTAATAGCTTCGGCCTCCGCCCCTTGCTCCATCCTTATGCCGAAACAGTCACCGACTACGGCATAGCCCGCGACGATCGCGCCGCCCTCCGGCAAACGCTGGAGACCATCTTCGCAGCCGAGCCCGACATCCTGATCACGACTGGCGGCGCCAGCGTCGGCGATCATGACATCGTCCAGGAGATCCTCGTCGAACTCGGCGTAACCCTCGACTTCTGGAAGATCAACATGCGCCCCGGCAAGCCGCTGATGTTCGGCACCCGCGGCAAGACACTGATCTTCGGCCTACCAGGCAATCCCGTGTCGGCCATGGTCACGGCCATCGTCTTCATTAAACCCGCCCTGCGCCGCTGGGTTGGATATACGGGCCTCAGCAAATGGTATCTTCCGCTGGCCGGCCCGACGCCAGCCAATACAGCGCGCCGCCACTTCATGCGCGCACAGCTCATCCATACGCCGACCGGACCAGAGCTTTTCCCGATATCGCAGACCGACAGCGGCCATACTTCGTCTTTGGCCCAGGCAGAAATGCTGATTGTCCAACCTGAATTCGATCCGGGGCAAGACGCAGGAACGATTGTCGAAGCGCTCGCCATCGACGCGTTCTGATTGTCTTGGCGCCCGCAAGACTGATGAGCATATCAGCATATTGCAGAACATAACTGGAACACGTATAGTCGTTCTGCCTATGTTCCGATTCTGTTTCCGAGGGGCCAATGCTGACGCGCAAACAACACGAGCTGCTGATGTTCATCCACGAGAGGATGAAGGAAAGCGGCATCCCGCCATCGTTCGATGAGATGAAGGATGCGCTCGATCTGGCGTCCAAGTCTGGCATCCATCGGCTGATCACCGCGCTCGAAGAACGCGGCTTCATCCGCCGCCTGCCCAATCGGGCCCGCGCACTGGAGGTGGTCAAGCTCCCCGATTCGATGAACCCCTCGCTCGGCGGCCGCAAGGCGCGCTTCGAGCCATCGGTTATCGAAGGCAATCTGGGCAAGGTGGCGTCGCCTCCCGCGCGCGTATCCTCTGGCGAGGACTATGCGCGACCAATTTCCATTCCTGTTATGGGACGGATCGCGGCCGGCACGCCGATCGAGGCGATTCAGACCCATTCCCACACCATCATGGTGCCGCCCGAAATGCTCGGCGCCGGCGAACATTATGCACTCGAAGTGCGCGGTGACTCGATGATCGAGGCCGGCATTTTCGATGGCGATACCGTGCTGATCAAGAAGCAGGATGCCGCCAGCACAGGCGAGATCATCGTTGCTCTCGTGGATGATGAAGAAGCGACCCTCAAGCGCTTGCGTCGCAAGGGAAATACCATCGCTCTCGAAGCCGCCAACCCGGCTTACGAAACACGCATTTTCCCGCCTGATCGCGTCAAGGTTCAGGGACGCCTTGTTGGCCTGTTGAGGAAGTACTGATGCGCGCCGCGCTGCTTCTGGCCCTGATGCTGGTTGCAGCGCAGGGCGGCCCGTCGCTTGCGCAGGAAGTGTCCGCACGCGAGACTCGCTGCTGGGTCGGCGACGTGGCCTTCACGGCGGGCGTCGGTATCAATGCAGGCGGCGGTGTCGCCGTCTGCCGCGCCGGAACCGGCTGGGAAGCGGGCGAGCCCGATACCCCAGTGGTCGGTTGCGTGCTCGAGGACAAGTTTTCCTCGATCGGTGCCGTGGTTGGCATACGCAACAACGACAGCCTGCTGCTGCAATGCGACCCCAGCGGCCGCTGGACTACGGTGAACACGCGCCTTGCCGGCGACTGAGTTCAGGAGGCCGGGCTTTGAGCGATGGGGCCTCCAACCCAGAGCATATTGCTGCGGAAGCGGCGGCGGTGATGGCCGAATATGCCGAGCGGATCAACCATCACGATTTCGGTGATGTCGCGCCGCTAATCGCTGATGATGCAGTGTTCTGGTTTAGCGACGGCTCCCATAGCGGCCTGGCGGCGATCCGGGCGGCCTTCGAGGCAACTTGGGCTGTTCTGACCGAAGAAATCTATCGAATCGAGGCGCTACGCTGGATCGCGGCAGGCGACGGTGCAGCCAGTTGCATACACCTTTCATTGGCAGGCCACCGTCAATGGCAAGCGCGAAGCCGGCTCAGGTCGCGGAACCTCGGTTTTGGCGAAGCGGCCGGACGGCTGGAAGATCGTGCACGAACATCTCAGCCCACCCCGGTGACCAATGCCCGGCTTCGCTAGGTGGTAGGATGTCGGACCGGCCTAAGGCGCTGGACTGAGCGATCCATTTGTGGATCGTCATTGCCCGGCCTGGCCAAGCAGTCCATTTCTCCGCACGTGCTGAAGCATCGATCACCCGGACAAGCCGGGCGATGAGGATGGAACCGAAGGGCGGTTCGAGGCGCGTCGCGGTTGATCCGCCTCACTATCGGAGACCTCACGGCGCGCTTATCGAACCACGAGATCGAGCGAGTGGAGGCTTGGGTGCCACGACCTCGTGGTTCGACAGGCTGCGGCGAACGCGACAGAGCGCGCCATGTCTTAGGCAGCGCATCGACGCGAATTCACAGTAGCCGGCAAGAAAAAGGCCCGCCGAAGAGCGGGCCTTTTGGTTTGCCGACCCGCGAACCTTAGTGATTATCCCGCGGTACGCCGTTGGTCTGGGCGATGCGCTGATAGGCCACAGCGGGCTTGAGCACTGCGCCATTGCCGAGCTGGTCGACAATGCCGCGCTGGATTTCCTGCCACGGCGTCTGGTGCTTGGGGAACTTGTAACCGCCGGTGGCTTCCAGGTCGGCCCGGCGGGTCGCGATTTCCTCGTCAGAGATCAGGATATTGGCCTGGCCCTTGTTAAGGTCAATCCGCACCCGGTCGCCGGTACGCAGGATAGCGAGATTGCCACCGGCCGCCGCTTCCGGCGAAGCGTTGAGGATCGAGGGCGAGCCCGACGTGCCCGACTGCCGGCCGTCGCCGATACAGGCCAGGGCGTGAATGCCCTTCTTGATCAGGTAGGATGGCGGCCGCATGTTCACGACCTCGGCAGCACCCGGATAGCCGATAGGGCCGGCACCGCGCATGAACAGCAGCGTGTTTTCGTCGATTTCGAGCGACGGATCGTCGATCCGGTGGTGGTAGTCCTCCGGCCCGTCGAACACCACCGCCTTGCCTTCGAACATGCCCGGATGTTCGGGGTTGTTGAGGTAGCGCTCGCGGAATTCCGACGAGATCACTGATGTCTTCATGATGGCGTTGTCGAAGAGATTACCGCGCAGCACGAGGAAGCCCGCATCGGTCTTGAGCGGGTTGTCGAAGTGACGGATGACCTTGTCGTCCTGAATCGGCGTATTGCGGCAGTTCTCGCCAATGGTCTTGCCGTTGACGGTCGGTGCGTTCTCGCGGATCAGGCCCTGGGTCATCAGTTCGTTGACCACCGCCGGCACGCCACCGGCATGATAGTAGTCCTCGCCCAGATACTCCCCGGCCGGCTGCAGGTTCACCAGCAGCGGCACCTTGTGGCCATGGGTCTGGAAATCCTGCAACTCCAGCTCGACGCCGATGTGGCGGGCAATGGCCTGGATGTGGATCGGCGCATTGGTCGACCCACCAATGGCGGAATTGACCACGATCGTATTGATGAAATTGTCCTTGGTCAGGATGTCGGATGGCTTGAGATCTTCATGTACCATGTCGACGATACGCTTGCCGGTGCGATAGGCCATTTCCTGGCGATCGCGATACGGCGCGGGAATGGCCGCCGAACCGGGCAACTGCATGCCCAGAGACTCGGCCAGCGAGTTCATCGTCGTTGCCGTGCCCATGGTGTTGCAATAGCCGGTGGACGGCGCCGACGACGCGACCAGTTCGATGAACTGGGCATAGTCGATCTCGCCCGCGGCCATCATCTGGCGGGCCTTCCACACAATGGTGCCCGACCCGGTGCGCTCGCCCTTGTGCCAGCCGTTTAGCATCGGCCCAACCGACAGCGCGATTGCCGGAATATTGACCGTCGCAGCACCCATAAGCATGGCCGGGGTGGTCTTGTCGCAACCGATGGTCAGAACCACGCCGTCCAGTGGGTAGCCGTAGAGCACCTCGACCAAGCCGAGATAGGCCAGGTTGCGGTCGAGGCCGGCGGTCGGGCGCTTGCCGGTTTCCTGGATCGGGTGCACAGGGAATTCGATGGCAATGCCACCGGCCTCCCGGATGCCTTCGCGCACGCGCTCGGCCAGAACGATGTGATGACGGTTGCACGGCGACAGGTCGGAACCGGTCTGGGCAATGCCGATGATCGGCTTGTTGGACTGCAGTTCCTCACGCGATACGCCGAAATTCATGTAGCGCTCAAGATAGAGCGCGGTCATGTCAGGATTATCGGGGTTGTCGAACCAGGCCCGCGAACGCAGTTTCTTGGGCGCGGCGCCCTCGCCATTACCTGCCGTCATATCATCTTCCTCTTGCATCCGTGGACGCTGCCGTGAGGCCACGTTTGGACTCGTTCTAACATGGCTGGCGCCAGAGTGAATGGGTTTCCGCAGAAAAAATCATACTTTTGACTCGCCACCGAATATTGGCCGCTCTATGTGTCGGAACGGCTGGAGCGGCTTACCAATCGAGCAGACGAAACGAGCGTGATCGGGCTTGTTGTGAGCGATCGCGATCAACGAGAATCGGTCTGGCTGAAACGGCGTTTCGCGATTAGGGTCGCGCCCGAAAACAGGGGCGGCGGAGAGGGTTTCGTGACTGATATAGTGGACTGGATCGCCGTCGATTGGGGCACCTCCAATTTGCGGGCCTGGGGCATCGCGTCCGACGGCTCGGTGGCGCTGGAGCGTAATTCCGCCAAGGGCATGGGCAAGCTGGCGCGCGACGAGTTCCCGGCCGCGCTGTCCGAACTGCTGGCCGGTGTCACACCAGCGCACGGCGGTACCCTTGACGTGCTGATCTGTGGCATGGCCGGCGCGCGCCAGGGCTGGCTCGAAGCCCCCTACCTCGAAGCGCCAACGGATTTGCGTGGCCTGCTCGACGGCGCCGTACGCCCCGATATAGTCGATGGCCGCATTGCCCCGGCAATCCTGCCCGGCGTTTGCCAGAAGGCCGGCGCCGATAACGTGATGCGCGGGGAAGAAACTCAATTGCTGGGTCTCGCGGCCCTGCGGCCCGGCTTTTCGGGCGTGGTCTGCATGCCCGGCACGCATTCCAAGTGGGCGCAGCTCTCTGGCACGCGTATCGAGCGTTTCTCGACCGCGATGACGGGCGAAATGTTCGAGGTGCTCCGCACCCATTCCGTGCTGCGCCACTCCCTCACCGGCGACCTCGATGGCCCCGGGCGCGCGGAGGGCTTTGCCGCGGGCGCCGCCGCCGGCCTCGAACGGCCCGAGCAATTGCTCGGCACCCTGTTCCAGGTCCGCGCAGGATCGCTGCTCTCGGGCCGGCAGCCCGATTGGTGCGCCGGTTATCTCTCGGGCCTGCTCATCGGCACCGAAATCGGCAGCAACCGTCATCTGATCGGCGGGCAAGCCGTGCCACTGATCGGCTCTCCCGCACTATGCGCGCTTTATGCGCAGGTGCTGGCGATGATCGGCGCCAGCGGCGAGCCGCAGGATGCCACCCAAATCGTGTTGGCCGGCCTCAAGGCCGCGCGCAGCTTTGCCGCTTAGTAGGAGTTCTTCATGAACCATCGTCACCTGATCGCCATCCTGCGTGGCATTACCCCCGGCGAAACCATCGCAGTTTGTGAGGCGCTGATTGCTTCCGGCATCACCATGATCGAGGTGCCGCTCAACTCGCCCGATGCGCTCACCTCCATTGCGCTGGCCTCCAACGCGCTCGGCGAGAAGGCCGCCATCGGCGCCGGCACCGTACTGACCAAGAAGCAGGTTTGGGCCGTTTCCGACGCCGGCGGCACGTTCATCGTTTCGCCCGACGCCAACAAGCAGGTGATCGAAGAAACCGCGCGCCTGCAGCTTCTGTCCTATCCCGGCGTATTCACCCCCACCGACGCCTTCCGCGCCATCCGCGCCGGCGCCACCGGCCTCAAGTTCTTCCCAGCCGAAGTGCTTGGTCCCAAGGGCATCAAGGCGATGAAGGCGGTGCTGCCGCCCGAAATGCCTGTTTATGCCGTCGGCGGCGCCAACCCCGATAATTTCGACGAGTACTTTGCTGCGGGCTGCACCGGCTTTGGCCTCGGGACCTATATTTACAAGCCCGGCATGGACGCCGCCCAGGTCGCCGAGCGTGGAGCCACCGCCGTTGCCGCCTACGATGCGGGGAAATCGGCATGACGCAGACGGCGAGACTCATTTTCGACAGCAAGTGCGAACTCGGCGAAGGCCCGATCTGGCATGCCGGGCGGCAGCAACTGTTCTTCTTCGATATCAACGAACAGACGCTGTTCGCGGTAACGGCTGATGGAGAGATTGCCGACAGCTGGCTATTCAACGAGACCGTGGCCGCTGCCGCCGTGGTTGATGACCATACGCTGGTTCTCGCTACTGATACCGGCCTCAAGCAGTTCGATCTTGCAACCGGCGGCATGAATCGCATCAACGAGATCGAAGCCGATCGGCCGGAAACGCGCACCAATGACAGCCGCGTCCACCCATCGGGTGCATTCTGGATTGGCACCATGAACCGCACCGAAGAGGAATTGCCGGTCGGCTCGGTCTATCATTATCGCGCCGGCGAGCTGACCACGCTGAAATCCGGCGTCAAGATTCCGAACGCCACCTGCTTTTCGCCCGATGGCCGCATCGCCTATTGGACCGATACGCCGACCAAGCAGATCATGCAGTGCCCTACCAATCCGGCGACCGGCCTGCCGATTGGCGACTGGACGCTGTTCGCCGACGTGTCCGACCATCGCGGCTGGCCGGATGGCGCCGTGGTCGATAGCGAAGGCTACCTGTGGAACGCCCGCTGGGGTGGTTCCTGCGTCGTCCGCCATGCGCCGGACGGCTCGATCGATCGCGTCATCGAAGTTCCGGTGAGCCAGGTCTCCTGCCCAGCTTTTGGCGGGCCCGACCTCAAGACGCTCTTCATCACCACCGCCGCCAAGAACCTCAGCTCCGAGCAACTTGCCGCCGAACAGGTCGCCGGTGGCCTGTTCGCCATCGACGTCGATGTGGCCGGCCAGCCCGAACCGATCATCACTCTCTGAGTTACCAGCCATGACCACCCCTGCCCTCGGCGTCTGCTACTATCCCGAACATTGGCCCGAGGACTGGTGGGACCGCGACGCGGCCCGCATGGCCGAAGTCGGCATCAAGTTCGTCCGCATCGGCGAGTTCGCCTGGTCGAGGCTCGAGCCTACGCCGGGCAACCTGCAATTCGACTGGATCATCCGGGCCATGGACGTGCTGGGGCGGCATGGGCTCAAGATCGTGTTCGGCACGCCTACCGCGACCCCGCCGCGCTGGATGATCGACAAGCATCCCGACATGCTGGCGGTCGACGCTCAGGGCCGTAAAAAGGGCTTCGGCTCGCGCCGCCACTATGATTTCAGCCACCTCGGCTACCGCGAGGAATGTGCTCGCATTACGCGGCTGCTGGCAGACGCGGTGGGCGACCATCCGGCCCTTGGCGCCTGGCAAACCGACAACGAGTATGGCTGCCACGGCACAACCTATTCCTACTCGCCAGCCGCCAAGCAAGGATTTCAGCGCTGGCTGGCGGAAAAGTACGGAACCGCGGACGCATTGAACCAGGCCTGGGGCAATGTCTTCTGGTCGATGGAGTACAATCGTTTCGATCAGGTCGAGCTACCGAACCTGCTCGTCTGCGAGCCGGCTCCCGCGCACGATCTCGATTTCCGCCGCTATGCCTCCGACCAGGTCGCCGCCTTCAACAAGGTGCAGTTCGACATCCTCAAGACCAAGCGCCCTGACCTGCCGGTCATCCATAACTTCATGGGCCGCTACACCGAGTTCGACCACTATGACGTGGCCGAAACGCTCGATGTGGCGAGCTGGGACGCCTACCCCATCGGGCATCTGGCGGTCAGCGACGAACCCGACGACGTGAAGCGCCAGTACATGCGCCAAGGCGAGCCTGACTATCAGGCCTTCCACCACGACCTCTACCGCGCCGTGGGACATGGCCGCTGGTGGATCATGGAGCAGCAGCCGGGCCCTGTGAACTGGGGCAACTTCAACCCCGATCCGTTACCCGGCATGGCGCGCCTCTGGGCCTGGGAAGCCTTTGCCCATGGCGCCGAGGTCGTCTCCTACTTCCGCTGGCGGCAGGCGCCGTTCGCGCAGGAACAGATGCATGCCGGCCTACTCCGCCCCGATAGTGAGCCCGCGCCGGCCTACCACGAGGCCATGCGGGTCGCCGAAGAGCTGACGGCCGTCGGCATTGCCGGTAAGGCTGCCAAAGGCCGCGTCGCCCTGGTCTATGACTATGAAAGCGAATGGGCCTGGGACGTGCAGCCGCAGGCCAAGGGCTTTACCCACGGCGCACACGTCCGCGCTCTCTACGCAGCGTTCCGCAAGCATGGCGTCGATATCGACATCGTCTCGCCCAGCACCACCAGCTTTGCCGGCTACGACATTGTCGCCATCCCGGCGCTATTCGCCTGGAACGACGCCTTGCGCACCGCCATCACCGAGTTCGAAGGGCATCTGCTGATCGGCCCGCGCTCCGGCTCCAAGACCGAGAACTTCTCGATCCCCAACAAGCTGGCGCCCGATCTGCCGACCAATCTGCTCGATCTCAAGGTGCTACGCATTGATAGCGCCGACCCGAGCGTGGAAGTCGAGGTCAAGGGCGGTGGCGGCGCCGTGCGGCATTGGCGCGAACGCATCGAAACCAAAGCCAACGTGGTCATGGAAGATGTCGAGGGCTGGCCGGTGCTGGTCAACCAGGGCAAGCTCTACTATCTCGGCGCCAGCGGCACCAAGGCGCTGATCCAGCGCGTTGCCGACTACCTCATCGCCGAAGCAGACCTGCCGACGCTGGCACTGCCGGCCGGCGTCCGCTGCCGCACCCGTGACGGTTTCCGCGTTTACGTGAACTACAATGCCGGCGCAGCGACACTCACCCCTGCCAAGGATGAGGCGGGTTATGTGCTGGGCTCATCCGAGATGCCGGCCGCCGGCGTCACGGTGGCACGACTCGCCACGGTCGGGTGAGATTGGGAATGGCGGTGCGGGTATCGAACCCCGCCGCCGCTTCATTCCAGCGCAACCAATGCACGCCGCCGGCCGCCAGATCACCGGCGTCGATCACCTGCCCGCCAACGCATGACGCCGGTATCGCCATGCGGGCAATCAGCAGGTCATGCTGGCCGCAATCCTCGGCGAAGGCCGCGGCGTTGCGGATCACCGCAATCGAGAATTGCTCCGTTTCGGCGATGCATCCCAGGCTGTCGCATTTCACGCCGGGAGCGGTCGCCGAAATCTCTTCCTGGTAGTGCTCGCTCCAGACGTCGACGGCAAAACTGCCGATGCGCCCAGTGATGAGCCCCATTTCAACCCCTGACCGCATGGCGACCGCCTGCGTGGAATCTGCGATCAGCACGTCGGGCCGTTGGTCCAGTCCAACCAGCAGGATCAGCGGCACGGCCAGAGCCGGGCCCAGCAGCCTCCACCACGTGTTGAAGAAAGCAAACCAGGCCAGCGCCAAGAGGCCGATGACCAGCGCCGTCCCGGTCAACAGCGGATTGCCCGTCAGCCCTTCGCTCCATCCCGCCACGAGGGTGGCGCCATCGACCATGCGATCGATGCCCCAGCCCATGACAACAACGAACGGCGCTTCGATGCCGAACGGCATGGCCAGCACTGAAAGCAGCGCAAAAGGCATGATGACGATGCTGACCACTGGCAGCACCAGCACATTGCCGAGCACGCCGAGCGGTGCAGTTTGCTGGAAGTGGTAGGCCGAAAACAGCAGCGTCGCGGTGCCGGCAATCAGGCTGGTGAACGCCGTCGCCCAGATCGTCGCGCCCAGCCGCGCCAACCACTTTCGATCCCGTTCGCGCACTTTGCGGGGCATCTCATAGATGCCGATCAGCGCCACGACAGCAGCAAAAGACAACTGGAAGCTCGCCCGGAACACACTGGCCGGATCGATCAGGATGATCGCCAGCGCCGCGATCGCCACATTGCGCATTGTCAGCGCACGTCGCCCCGCTAGCACCGCCCCAAAGATCAGCCCCAGCATGATGGCTGAGCGCAGGGCCGGCAGGTTGCCAATGCCACCGGCAAGCAGCATGTAGCCAGCAGCGGCAACCAATCCGGCCACGGCCGCAATCTGCTTGATCGGCCAACGCGAGGCAGCCACCGGAATGGCGGCCAGCACCAGCCGTAGTAGCCAAAACACCCCACCGGCCACGATCGACAGATGCAAGCCGGAGATCGAATAGATATGCGCCAGGCCTGAATTGGCCATGACCTCGCGCGTTTCATCGGTAATGGCGCTCTGGTCGCCCATCACCATGGCCCGACCAATGGCCGCCGATGTACCGTCGAGCACCGCGTCGATCCGCGCCCCGATCGCCATGCGCAGCCCTTCGATGGCGCGCGTGGGGTCCAGACCCGTGCCGCTCGCGACCAGCGCAAACTCACCCGTGACGGTGCCATAGGCACCAATCCCAGAGAAATAGGCGTGAAATTGCCCGTCGAACGCCCCAGGCAGAATCGGCCCCGGAACCGGTGCCAGCCGCATCTGCCCGCGGATAATATCGCCGGGCGCCAACGGCGGCTCGGGCGGCACGACGAGACGAGCCTTGGCGATGCTGACCGGCCGATCGCCCGCAATCGGCACAAGCCCCGACACAATAACGCGCCGTGCATCGGCAGTCGCGGATACGATCTCATCAACCCGCCCCTCGAACGCCCCATAGGCCGGCCGCGCGAGCATGGCGGTGCCGAACCACGCGCCATGCAGCGGCAGCAGACAGGCCCCAATCCAGAAAGCCGCAAGTAGGCTCGCCAGCGGCAGCAATGGTGATCTAAGAAGCATCAGCACAAGGCCGACAATCACGAGCGCTGCCGCTGCCAGCGCCCAGCCTTGCGGCTCGAACGGCAATTGGGCATAGCCGATCAGACCGGCAATCATCGCAAAGGGCAGCAGGACAAACAGCCGACGCGCCTCGATGGCCTCGGCTATCGTCGCCACAAGGGCAAATCGCCCTAGTGCGCGTGCAGGCGGAAGCCGTCCGCCCGCGGCCTGGGGCAATGCCGGCTGTTTGCGCGCGACCAGTTCGGCGCCCGGCTTATGATCGAGTAAATCTGCCCCCTGCACCGGCCCCAGCCCCGCCCTTGCGCTCGTGCCCCTCTATGCTACACACGGCTCCGAAACTATCCAAGCATTCCGGTCTCATGTCCCAGGTCGTCACCCGCTTCGCCCCCTCGCCCACCGGCTATCTTCATATCGGTGGCGCCCGCACCGCGCTCTTCAACTGGGCCTATGCCCAAAACAAGGGCGGCAAGATGCTGTTGCGCATCGAGGACACCGACCGCGAACGTTCTACCGAAGCAGCCGTCGTTGCACTGATCGATGGGCTCAGGTGGCTCGGGCTGGATTGGGATGGCGAGCCGATCAGCCAGTTCGGCCGCGCCGCGCGCCACGCCGAAGTGGCCCACGAACTGGTCAAGATGGGCCACGCCTATTATTGCTATTGTTCGCCCGCCGAGCTCGACCAGATGCGCGAGGAGGCCCGCGCTGCCGGCAAGCCGCCGCGCTACAATGGCTATTGGCGTGACCGCGACCAGAGTGAGGCGCCGGCCGGTGTCGCGCCCGTCATCCGCATCAAGGCGCCGCTTTCGGGCGATATCGTCGTGAACGATCACGTGCAGGGCAAGGTCGTGTTCAAGACCGAAAACCTAGACGATTTCATCATCCTGCGCTCCGACGGCACGCCGACCTACATGCATGCCGTGGTTGTCGACGATCACGACATGGGCGTCACCCATATCATTCGCGGCGACGACCACCTGACCAATGCCGCCCGCCAGATCGTCATCTACAACGCCATGGGCTGGACCGTGCCCGAGATGGCGCATATCCCGCTGATCCACGGCGCTGACGGTGCCAAGATGTCCAAGCGCCATGGCGCGGTCGGCGTCGAATTCTACCGCCAGATGGGCTACCTCCCTGAGGCAATGCGCAACTATCTCGCCCGCCTGGGCTGGAGCCATGGCGACGACGAGATCTTCTCAACCCAGCAAATGGTCGAGTGGTTCAGCCTTGAGGGCCTGAACAAGGGCGCGGCGCGCTTCGACTTCGTCAAGCTCGACAATCTGAACGGCCACTACATCCGCGAGGCCAAACCCGATTATCTCTACGGCGTCATGCTGACGACCGCTGAGGAAGTCGGCCGCCTGGCCGATCTCGACGGTCTCAATGCCAATAGGGAAACCGTGCTTGCCGCCCTGCCCGAATTGCAGCCGCGCGCCAAGACGGTGCTCGAACTGATCGATCTGGCGCAGTTCATCTATGCGTCACGTCCGCTTGCTATCGATGCCGCGGCGTCGGCCCTGCTGACGCCGGACAGCCGCGCCGTGTTGGGCGATATGGCGGAACTCCTGCGCGGTCTCAACGACTGGTCGGTACCATCAATCGACGGCGCCATGCGTGCGCTGGCTGAGGCCAAGGGCCTCAAGCTCGGCAAGCTGGCGCAACCGCTGCGCGCCGCCTTGACCGGGCGCACCGTTTCCCCGGGGATTTTCGAGGTCATGGTGCTGATCGGACGCGAAGAGACCATGGCGCGCCTGGAGGACCAGATCGCCGCTGTCTAGTGCTAATAGGAGGGTAAGCCTTGCTTACCCATTAGTTGCCTCTGGCCAGCAAAAGCTGGTACCAATCCCGGCAAACGCTTGACTGCCAAGTTTATGGCCCCACCCCACCGAAACTCCCTTCTTTTCGGGGTTCAGGGGCCTTCGAGGAGAGCTAAATGACCGACAAAGTCGCCAAACTCGTCATCGGGGACCATACCCACGAATTTCCGGTTTTGTCCGGATCTGTTGGGCCGGACGTGATCGATATCCGATCGCTCTACGCCAAGACCGGGATGTTTACCTACGACCCGGGCTTCACCTCGACGGCGGCTTGCGACAGCGCCATCACCTATATCGATGGCGACAAGGGCCAGCTCCTCTATCGCGGCTACCCCATCGAGCAGCTCTCCGAGAAGAGCTCCTATATCGAAGTCTGCTACCTGCTGCTCTACGGCGAGCTGCCCAGCAAGACCCAGCTGGAAGAGTTCAGCGAGCTGGTGACGCGCCACACCATGGTGCACGAGCAGATGCACTACTTCTATCGCGGCTTCCGTCGCGACGCGCATCCGATGGCCGTCATGACCGGGGTGGTCGGCGCCATGGCTGCGTTCTATCACGACTCCACCGACATCTCGGATTCCCAGCAGCGCGAAATCGCCTCGATCCGCATGATCGCCAAGATGCCGACGATCGCCGCCATGGCCTACAAATATTCGGTTGGCCAGCCCTTCGTTTACCCGCGCAACGATCTCGATTACGCGTCCAACTTCCTGCACATGTGCTTCTCGGTTCCGGCCGAAAACTACCAGGTGAACCCAACCATTGCCAGGGCAATGGACCTGATCTTCACCCTGCATGCCGACCACGAGCAGAACGCCTCGACCTCGACCGTGCGCCTCGCCGGTTCATCCGACGCCAACCCATTCGCCTGTATCGCGGCCGGCGTAGCCTGCCTCTGGGGCCCGGCTCATGGCGGTGCCAATGAAGCGGCGCTCAACATGCTGAAGGAAATCGGCACGGTCGACCGCATCCCTGAATTCATCGCCCGCGCCAAGGACAAGTCCGACAGCTTCAAGCTCATGGGCTTCGGCCACCGCGTCTACAAGAACTTCGACCCGCGCGCGACCGTGATGCAGAAGACCGCCAAGGAAGTGCTGGACCTGCTCGGCGTGCACAACAATCCAACGCTGCAGGTCGCCCAGGAACTCGAGAAGATCGCGCTCGAAGACCCTTACTTCATCGATCGCAAGCTGTATCCGAACGTCGATTTCTATTCGGGTATCATCCTCGAGGCGATCGGCTTCCCCACTTCGATGTTCACCGTGCTGTTCTCGGTCGCTCGCACCGTTGGCTGGATCAGCCAGTGGAAGGAAATGATTGCCGACCCGCAGAAGAAGATCGGCCGTCCTCGCCAGCTCTACGACGGATCGCCCGCCCGCGACTATGTCGGGCTCGCCAGCCGCTGACCAAATGCAAACAGCCCCGCCAAGTGCGGGGCTGTTCTTTCTCGGCTATATTGCGAACGCGTGCTTTACGTAACCAGGTATCGCAGCACCCGCTCCGCCGGGTCCACTCGCGGCGCCTCGGCCGTACCTGCCTCCATTAGCTGCCGGATCTCGGCGAATCCCGCCACCTGCTCCGCCGCCGCTCCGCGCTCATCGAGCAGACGCTTTACTTCGGCGATCAACGCCTCGGCGTCAGGCTCGAGCTGAAGAATCTCGGGGACCAGCGTGCGGTCAAGAATGGCATTGGGCAGCGACGCATACTTGACCTTGTAGTGCACCCAGCGTTTGGCCTGACCCTTGTCGGCCACATAGGTCGTCACCATCGGCATGCCGGCAAGAGCCAGCTCGAGCGTCACTGTACCGGTTACCGCCACGGCCGCCACGGCATTGCTGAACGCCGCCGCCTTGCTCTCTTCACCGACGATCACCTCGACCGGCGCGTCCCAGGATGCCACAGTCCGCGCCACGCGCTCCTGCAACCGCCGTGGTGTCGGCAGGATAAACCCGCTCACGCGCTCATGGCCCTTTAAGCGCTCGGCTACCGCCTGCATCAGTGGCAGGTGCCGGCGCAGTTCCCCCTCGCGGCTGCCGGGCAGCAACAGCATGGGCCCACGCTCCGGCACATCTTGGCGCAGCGGAAAACGCTGCAGGGCCGGATGCCCGATATAACTTGTCTCTGGTCCGCCAACCTTGCGCATGAAGGCCGGCTCGAACGGCAGTACTGCCAAGACCTCGCGGAATCGCGGCGTCAGTTCCTTGGCCCTCTCCGGCTTCCAGGCCCAGACCGCCGGCGCCACACAAAGGACAACCGGAATGTCCGGCGCGCGCGCATGCACCTGCTTGGCGACGATAGCGGAAAAGACCTGCGCATCGACCAGAACCGCTACATCGGGCCGCGTCCGCACGATGGCTCGCGCCACCTGCCGTGCCCGCCACAGCAGTTTCGGCAGCCGAGGCAGCACATCGGCCCAGCCCATGACCGCGAGTTCGTTCATGTCGAACAGGGATGTTAGCCCGACCTGAGCCAAGGCGTCGCCGCCCACGCCGTCGAGTTCGAGCGCCACGCGCTGCTGCAACCGCTCAACCAGATCGGCCGCGATGCGATCGCCGGAAGGCTCCCCGGCAAGAATGAAGAGTTTCATCGATTGCCTAGCCATGCGCCAGCCCGATCACCGGCACACCCAATCGATTTGCCGTCTCGGCTACGCGCTGGCGCTGGATGACCAGTGTGCCGCTCGCCTCCACCGCGATCGCCACCACACCGGCCTTCGCCGCCATCTCGACGGTGCGCGGCCCGACGGCTGGCAGGTCGACAAACAGCGGTTGGTCGGGCTTTGGGCATTTGGCCAGGACCAGCGGCGATGTCCCGTCGGCCACGAGCCGCCGCCAGCGGAGCCAGCGCACCCGACGCAGCAATGCGTCGGTTCCGCCAATATCCTCAGCTGCCACCGCTCGCCTTCCGGCGACGACCACGGCCTGGCCCAGGTCCAGTCGTCCGGCCTCGCGGGCGAGCTCCAGTCCATATTGCGCCGCGTCATGCTGGGCCGGCGTCAATTCCGGACCGCCGATCAATCCGGCCGGAGCCAGCAATTCAGGCGCAATCTCGTGAACGCCCATAGGCTTGGCGCCGGTCATGTCTTCGAGGCGGGCCACCAGGTCTGAAATGCTCGTATCGCCGATGGAGTGATGCACGCTCGCGCCGCTGAAGAATCCAGCTAGCCCCTCGCGAACCACGTCGGACAGGCTCACCCCGCCGGCGAGCGTGAATCGCGTCGCGCCAAAATTGCGAATGACTTCGACGGCCTCCTGCGGCCGTGACAGACTAAAACGCACCGGCTCGAGGGCACTCAGGTCGCGCCGCTTGCCGATGGTCAACAGCTTGAGCTCAAAGCCTTTGCTTCGGGCCGCCGCGATCACTTCGGGCACGAGCGCGCCCGACCCCGCGATCAGGGCAAGCCGCTCCTGCACCTACTCTTCGTCCCGCGTGCTGCGCGGCAGGCAAAGCGGCCGGTCGCTGACACTGGCGATAAATCGCACCACATCCTGCACCAGCGGCTCGTCCTTGAACATGCCGGCAGCGTCTTCCACGCGCTCGCGCAATGTGCCTTCGGTCGAAAACACCATGCGATAGGCAGCGCGCAGCGTATGGATCGACTCGCGGTCAAAGCCGCGGCGCTTGAGGCCGACCAGATTGAGACCGGCCAGGCGGGCGCGGTTACCGACCGCCATACCATAGGGAATGACGTCACTATCGACCATGCTCTGTGCGCCAATGAAGGCGTGGGCCCCAATACGCACAAATTGATGGACTGCGCACATGCCCCCGAACGAAACATAGTCGCCAATTTGGCAATGGCCGGCGATACCCACATAGTTGGCCAGAATGACGTTGTTGCCCAGGATCGCGTCGTGCGCGACATGGGCGCCCGCCATAATCAGGCAGTCATTGCCGATCCGGGTCTCCATGCCACCAGCTTCGGTGCCCGGATTGATGGTCACCGTCTCGCGAATGTCGCAGCGCTCGCCAATCACCACCCGCGAGGCCTCACCGTGGTACTTTCGATCCTGTGGCTGTCGGCTGATAGAGGCGAACGGAAAGATACGCGAACCCGCGCCAATCTCGGTATGACCGTCCAGCGACACATGCGAGATCAACTCGACATTGTCGTGCAAGACAACATCGCTGCCGACGACGCAGTATGGACCGATCTTGACCCCATTACCGAGCCGCGCGCCCGCACCAACGATAGCGGTCGGATGGACCTCGGTGTGGCTCACGAAGTCGCCTCGATAATCATGGCCGTGATCTCCGCCTCGGCGATAACCACCCCATCGACGATCGCATCGGCCTTGTAGCGGCCGACATTGCGCCGACGCTGAATCTTGGCGATGTGAAATTCGATCCTATCGCCGGGCCCAGCCGGCTTGCGGAACTTCGCCTTGTCCACGCCGAGCATCAGCACGACGTTCTTGCGGTCATTGCCCGCAGAATCGTGCTTGATCACGATGGCGCCGGCGGTCTGCGCCATGGCCTCGATGATCAGGACGCCCGGGAAGATCGGGTTCTCAGGAAAGTGACCCTGGAAGATCGGTTCGTTGAACGTGACGTTCTTGATACCAACCGCGGTCTCATCGCCATTGATATTGATGATCCTGTCGATCATCAGGAAAGGGTAGCGATGTGGCAAGGCCTTGAGAATCTCAGCGATATCCATCGCTGCAAGCTCGGTGCTCTGGTTCGCGCTGTCGTTCATCCGCGCTTGTCCCCCTTGGCCAGTTTACGCATTACGGCGATCTCTCGCCAAAAGTCTCTTATATCCTGCGCCGGGGCACCCGCAAGTTTGGAACCAGGGGGCCAGTTCTTGGTCACCGCGGCCCGTCCGTGAACGACCGAACCGGCGCCGATTGTCAGGTGGCCAGAAGTGCCCACACCACCCCCCATCAGCACGCCATCCCCCACTATCGTGGAGCCGGAAAGGCCGGACATGGCGGCGATCAGACAGTTGCGCCCGATGCGGCAATTGTGTCCGATCTGGACGAGATTATCGATCTTGGTGCCTTCCCCGACCATCGTATCGCCCAAGGCGCCGCGGTCGATCGTCGAGTTGGCGCCGATCTCCACCCGGTCCTGAATCAGCACGCGCCCTAGTTGTGGCACCTTGCGGTTCGATTGACCGAAATCCAGCCAGCCGAAGCCTTCGGTGCCAATTCGAACACCCGAATGGATCACAACGTCATTGCCGATATGGGCGCAGTCGATTGTGCAATTGGCAGCGATCGTACAATTGCGGCCGATCGTGACGCCGGCACCAATGACCGTGTTGGCACCAATGACGGTACCCCGGCCAATCTCGACCCCGCTGCCGATCACCACGTTGGAGCCGACCGAAACGTCGCGCTCGAAAACCGGCGCGCCCAGGTCATCCCGGCCCGCCACGATGATGGATCGCGTGCTGGAGGGATAGAGCAGATCGAGAATGTCGGCGAATAGCTGGTGCGGTCGATCACTATAGATCGGCACGCTGCCCGGTGGCACCACGTCACGCAGCGCCGGCAGGACGATGACTGCACCAGCAGCCGTGCTGCGCAGCTCTTCCGTATAGTTAGTATGCGCCGCCAAGGCGAGATCACCGGCGCCGGCAAGATCCAGATCGGTGACGCCAGAAATGACGGTGTCCAGTTCGGAAACCGTTGGCAACAGGTCGACGCGCTTGAGCTGCGTCAGAATGGCACCGATGGAGGACGGGCCGGCGAAACGGTGAAAGCGGGTGTCGACCATGATGTCACTTAAAAGCATTGAGCCGCGGCGCTACCGCCCCGCGGCTCAATGAACTGTTTCACGCTATATCGGCTAGAGCAAGGTCTGCATCGTCAGCTGGAAGACCTGGGTCCGGTCCGACGTTGCCTGGTTCAGCACGTGGGCGAAGTCGCCACGCAGCGGACCAAACGGCGAGTCCCAGATGATCGAGGCGCCGATCGACGTACGCCACGGCTGGTCGATGCTGCCCGGATCAAGGCCCGGATTTGCGGCAGCGCCAGTGCCCATGCGCGGCAAGCCATCAACCCAGGCCGCATCGGCCCAGATAGCGCCGCTTAAGCCATAGCTCTCCGGCAGAGCCGGGATCGGGAAGGTGATTTCGGCGGACACACCAGCATACATGGTGGCACCGAGATATTCCCCGCTCATCAGGCGCGGGCCGAAGCCACGTCCCTGGAAGCCACGGATCAGCTGCGTGCCGGGCGAAAAGGCCTCGACAGCATGGACGCCATTGCCGCTCAGGTCATTGATGATGCCGGCCTGGCCACGGACGCTCGCCACGATCCCGCTGTCCTCGAGCAGAGGCACGAAGTAGCGTGCGCGGGCTTCCGACTTGATCAGGCTATGGTCCCAACCGATGTACTGCTGGGTGAAGGTTGCATAGAGGCCTTCGGTCGGCTTCTTGACGTCGTCGACACCAGCCCAGGTCAGCGTGTAGCCGACAAACGCCTTGTAGAACTCCTGACCATCCACGACCAAGGACGACTGGTAGGCGGGGTTGTCCTTAACGTCGGCGATCACCTTGCGATCGACACCGGCAAACACCGTGGCCGACAGGTCCGACGTAATCGGAATACCGGCACGCAGCTGGCCACCGGTCGACTGCGAGCCATAGAAGCTGGTCGTCGTTTCGTCGCTGATGCGGTGATACGCATCGACGCCGGCCGAGACCTTGAGACCCATGAAGCGCGGTTCGGTGAACGAGAAGTCGAAGGTGCGGCCAGACTGCGACGCACCGATAGCGGCACGCAGATACTGACCACGACCAAGGAAGTTGCGCTCGGTCAGCGAGATTTCGCCCAGCACGCCATCGACGGTCGAGTAACCAGCGGTCGCGCCATATTCACCGGTCGACGATTCCGTCACGTTGATGTTGATAACGACCTTGTCCGGTGCGGAACCCTGAGCCGTGCCCATTTCAACGGCGGAGAAATAACCCAGCGCATTGATGGCGGTACGGCCACGAATAACCAGCGCACGGTTGAAGGGGTCGCCTTCAGCGAACTCCAGCTCACGACGGATCACGAAATCGCGGGTCTTGACGTTGCCGGTGATGTTGATGCGCTCGACGTAGACGCGCGGACCTTCATCGACCAGATAGGTCACATTGAACGTGCCATTGGTCACATTACGATCGAGGCGAGCGCGGACGTCGGCGAAGGAATAACCCTGGGTCGTTGCCTCATAGGTCATGTCCTCGATCGTGCCCTGCAGATCGCTGATCGAGTAGTTGCTGCCTTCACCCGTCTGCACGGTGCCCTTCAGGGCATCGGTGTTGAGGCCAGGAATGCTGGTTTCGATACCAACGCCGGCAAACTCGTACTTCTGGCCTTCATTGATGGTGAAGTTGATGAAGTAGGCATTGCGGGTGGCATCATACTCGCCGACCGAGTTGATCTGTGCGTCAGGATAGCCGCGGTTGGCGTAGTAGAGACGGATGCGCTCGCGGTCGACAGCGATCTTCTGCTCGTCGTAGCCGTCATCCTTGAACAACCAGCTGAGGAAGCCGGTTTCCTTGGTCAGCATCGTGCCCTTGAGGTTACCGGCGCTGATCGCGTTGTTGCCAGTGAAGTTGATCGCGGCGATGCCGGCGCGATTGCCTTCGTTCACCACGAAGATCACGCGAACGCGGCCATCGGCCGTCGCTTCGGTGCGGGTGGTCACCGAGACGGAAAGGAACCCATCGCGATCGTAGGCCTGACGGATGCTCTCGACGTCCGACGCGATGCGCTGCTGGGTGTAGATGCCGGATGCCGACACGTCGACCATCGCGAGCAACTGGCTATCAGAGAAGCGACGATTGCCCTCGAACAACACCGAGCCCACGAGCTGGTCTTGAGCCTGAGCCGTGGCAACGCCAAGAAGCGGAATACTGGGGCCAGCCAGTGGTGCGGCACCCAGAATCGCAAGCGCAAGGAACGCGCCGCGCATCAGCTTGGTGGGATGGATCATATTGTTATTGCCTTCTGCGACCAGGCCCGAGGAATCGCCATGCATAGCGCTCCCCCAAGCTAACTCCATTGCACCGTTTTACCGCCTTTTTAACCAAGGACAAGGCGTAAGCCTCGACGCGGTTAGCAAATGCTTGGTGCTCTTGTATTCCTGCAACACCTTGCGAACCAAGGTTAACCAGAAGCTAACGCAAAATTCCCAGGTGGTCGAAAATCGTATCGTTGAAGAGCGTGAACACCATGAGACTCAGGACAAGGGCAAATCCGATGCGGAAGCCTATTTCCTGAACCTTCATGCTGAGCGGACGCCCCCTCACAGCTTCGACCAGATAATACATGAGATGCCCGCCGTCGAGCATCGGAACCGGCAAAAGGTTGAAGATTCCGATATTTAGAGAGAGCAAGGCGGTCAGATTTATGAGTGCGACAATGCCCAGAGTCGCCACCTGCCCGGAAACCTTGGCTACTTTGACCGGCCCACCCAGTTGTTCGACGTCACCGCGACCAACGAAAAAGTCGCCAAGAAACGCTGCCGTGCGCTGCACGATGAAGCGGATTTCCTCGAACGTCATGCCCACGGCTTCAACCGGACCCGGGCGATAGAGGGTCATCTCAGGTGCTTCGGGAGCGCCAGGGCTGATGCCGATTCTGCCAATCGTCTGGCCCTCGACCTCCACGGCCTCCGGTGCAAGCTCGATCGTCATCGCCTGCCCCGCCCTTTCGAGCAGAATGCTCACCGGCTGCTCGGGGCGAACAACGATAAGTTGCTGGAAATCCTGGAAATTGCTAACCGCATGTCCGTCCACCGAGATAACGGTGTCACCCGCTTCAATTCCGGCCTTCTCTGCCACCGAATCCGCGATCACGTTGCCGACGGTCGCCGGAAGGACATAGGGGTAGACGCCAATATTGCCGATGCGCTGACTGTTGCCGAAGCGGTCCTCGGCCTCCACCGCGTCCGGCACCAGCACGATGGTCTGCCTTTGGCTGTCGCGCTCAAGCTCGATTGAAACCGAGCGCTGGGGGCTGGTGGCCACCAGGCGGTCGAAATCCTCAAACCCCCGAACGGTGTAGCCATCCACCGACGTAAAGATATCGCCCACCCTGATGCCCGCCTCCTCGGCCACCGATCCCGCCACCACCTCGCGGACGACCGGCGCGGTGGTGTAGCGGCCGTAGCCCAGCAGCAGCGCATAGAGAATGACAAAGGTCAGGATGATGTTGGCCACCGGTCCGGCCACGACAACGGCGATGCGCTGCCACACATTCTTGTTGGCAAACAGCCGCGGCGCCAGCTCCGGCGAGGCATTGGCGATCACATCGTTATCGGGCGTGCTCGCAGCATTCATGTCGCCCACGAAACGCACGTAACCACCCAGCGGTATCGCCGAAACCCGCCAGCGCGTGCCGTGGCGGTCGTCCCAGCCGACAAGCTCGCGCCCGAAGCCGATCGAAAAGGTCTGGATCGCCACGCCATTCCATCTGGCCACCAGGTAATGGCCCATTTCGTGCACGAACACGATGACAGTCAGCACCGCTAGGAACGGCACGACATAGGACAGCAGCCAGTAGATGAAATCGAACATGGTCTTCCTTATGCGCCGCGCGAGGCGACGGACTTACCAGTAGAGCAGGCCTTCGGCGACCGAAGCAAAGCCCAGATGCAGCGTGCCGACGACCAGCACCAGCAACACGCCGAATGTGAGGCTGTCCAGCCGGTCCATCAGCCCGCCATGACCCGGGATGAGATCGCCACTATCCTTGATGCGGAAGTGCCGCTTGATCGCACTCTCGCTGAGATCGCCCAACTGGCCCAGCACGCTGATTGTTGCTGATAACAGCAGGCCGATCCACCAGGGCGAGTCCGTTGCCACGGTCCAGACCAGCAGCCCTGCCCCGGTGCCAAGCGCCAACCCGCCCAGAGCGCCAGACCAGGTCTTGGACGGAGAAATCTCGGGTGCCAGCTTCTCGCCGCCAATCTGGCGTCCGGTAAAGAAGGCGGCGGAATCGGTCATCCACACCACGGTGCCCAGATAGACGCCGGCCCAGACGCCGGCCATCGTGTCGCCTCGCATGGCAAGCGCTGCGACGATGATCGCGCCATAGATGCAAAGACCCAGCGCCCGCCACCAGATGCCCTCGCCGCCCATGCCGATGGCGACCGCGCAGGCGACGGCGATGACCACAAAGGTGCCCAGTGGGCCGAATATCGGAAACACCAGCCCCGACAGAGCCACAAGACCAATCAGCGCAATACCACCGGGCGTCAAAGGCGCCCGCGACACCATGGTTTCCCACTCGCGATAGGCACCCGCAAACACCGCGCCAACCACGGCCGCAAAGAAGTAACTGCCGATATAGAGGGCCGTCGCGGTGAGCGCGATCAGCACCATGGCGGAGGCAAAGCGAGGCCCGAGATCGGACCAAAGGCGGCGGCGACTGGGCGCAGGCTCTGGCAGCTGATCGCCGGGATTGGTCAAGGTCGTGCAACCTCGATGCCGCCAAACCGTCTGTCGCGCATCGAGAAAATCTCGAGCACGCGCAGGAAGCTCTGCTCGTCGAAATCAGGCCAATTCTCGTCGACAAACACGAATTCCGAATAGGCCGCCTGCCACAACAGGAAGTTGGAAATCCGCTGTTCGCCGCTGGTTCGGATGATGAGGTCGGGGTCCGGCATACCCGCGGTATAGAGAGCGGATTCGATTGTCTGCTCTGTAATCGCCTCCGGCGACAGCCGGCCCGCCGCCACCTCGCGCGCCAGGCGACGGGTGGCTTCGGCGATTTCGGCCTTGCCGCCATAGTTGAACGCCACAACCAGGACCAATCCGGTATTGCCTGATGTCTTGGCCTCGACATCGTCGATCAGCCGCACCAGCGAGGGCTCCAGGCCCTCGCGCGTCCCGATGATACGCACCCGAACGTTATTGCGGATCAGTTTCTGAAGGTCAGACGCAACAAACCTGCGTAACAGGTTGAAAATAAAAGCGACTTCCTCGCGCGGACGTGTCCAGTTCTCCGACGAGAAGCTGAATACCGTCAGGTGTCCGACGCCATAATTGATGCACAACTCGACGAGATTGCGCAGCGACTTGACGCCCTCGATATGCCCTTCGGTACGGCGTTTGCCCCTGGCCTTGGCCCAGCGGCCATTGCCGTCCATGATCACGCCAAGATGCGCGGGGATGCGCAGACGCGGGCGCTGCGCAAGCTCGGCGGTGATGGCAGGATCGATGGACATCTACGCCCTCCAGCGCAGTTCGTGCCGGCTAAACCTGCATGATTTCCGCTTCTTTGGTCGCCACGACCACATCGATCTCGGCGACAGCCGCATCGGTCGCCTTCTGGACCAGGTCGGACTGAGCGCGCGCATCATCCTGCGCCAGGTCGCCATCCTTCTCGGCCTTCTTGAGCGCATCCATGCCATCGCGGCGGATATGGCGCACGGCGACACGGGCTGCCTCAGCGTAATTGTGGGCAACCTTGGTGAGGTCGCGGCGACGCTCTTCGTTGAGTTCGGGCAGTGGCACGCGGATGATCTGGCCCTCCCCCATTGGGTTGAGGCCCAGCCCGCTGTCGCGAATTGCCTTCTCGACGGCATTGGCCATGCCGCGGTCCCACACCTGCACGCTCAACATGCGCGGCTCCGGCACGGTCACCGTGGCCACCTGGTTCAGCGGCATGCGCGAGCCATAGGCTTCCACCGTCACCGGCTCGAGCAGGCTGGCGCTGGCGCGGCCCGTTCTGAGGCCCGCCAGTTCGTCACGCAGCGACGTGATCGACTTCTGCATGCGGGTTTTGAGATCGGCGAGGTTGTAGGCCATTGTGTTCGTCCTTCCAGGCTAGAAGCAAGGTGCGAAGCGGTGAAGCCCGGCTTTTCGCGGATAACCTTGCGGCAACAAGAAACTAGAGCCGGCGCTCTGATGCAATCAAATTGCGCCGGACTAGAGCGGCTCGCCAACACGGGTGCTGCGAACCCGCCCGGCAAGTACGCCGGACAAACCTTCCTTGTCATCCAGCGAATACACGATTATCGGCAGGTTGTTGTCGCGGGCAAGCGCAAAGGCGGCCGTATCCATAACCCGCAAATTCTGCCTGATGACGTCGTCATGGCTGATCTGGTCATACCGCGTGGCATTCGGATCCTTCTTGGGATCGGCTGAATAGACGCCGTCGACATTGGTGCCCTTGAGCACGACATCGCATTGCAGCTCGATACCACGCAAGGCCGCCGCGGTATCGGTGGTGAAGAATGGATTGCCGATGCCGCCGCCCAGCACCACCACATAACCGTCCTCGAGCGCCGCCTTGGCAGCGCGAGCGGTATAGGTGTCGGCGACCGACGGCATGGTCGTCGCGCTGAAAACCTTGGCTTTGACACCGGCATTGGTGAGAGCACCGGCCAGCGCCAGCGCGTTGATGACGGTACCAAGCGTACCCATCATATCGGCAGTCACGCGGTCGCCACCATTGGCGGCAACGGCCATGCCGCGGAAGATGTTGCCGCCACCCGTGACGACGGCAATCTCGATGCCAGTGCGTGCCACGCCCGCGATTTGCTGGGCTACGCCGTCGAGAAACTCGGGCTGGATACCGAACTGCTGGTCGCCAGACAGCGCTTCGCCCGATACCTTGAGCAAAATGCGTTTGTAGGCAGGCGCCATCGGCAAAACCCCTCTTTGAAACAAGCGGCGGGGCACCGAATCCGGCGACACCCGACAGACATTAGGGCAGAAGCGCCTTCAAAAGAAAGCGCCGTGCCAATCGAAATAAGATTACGGCGGGGTTTTACGCTCGATCCCGGCCAAAAGATGACCAGCTTGGGAGAGCAGCGAACGGGCCCGTGGGCCCGTTCGCAAATAGTCTGCGCGTGATTACTTCACGCCGGCAGTGGCGGCGACTTCGGCAGCGAAGTCGGTCTCGACCTTCTCGATGCCCTCGCCCAGTGCGTAACGCACGAACTTGGTCAGCTTGATCGGCGCACCAACGTCCTTTTCGGCATTCTTGATCGCGACGCCGACCTTGGTCTCGCCATCGATCACGAAGGTCTGTGCCAGGAGCGTGACTTCTTCGAAGTACTTGCGCATGCGGCCATCGACCATCTTCTCGGCGATTTCGGCCGACTTGCCCGATTCCTTGACCTGCTCGAGAATGATGGCGCGCTCGCGAGCCACCACGTTCTGGTCGAGGTCCGCCGGGTCGATCGACAGCGGATTGGTCGCTGCGATGTGCATGGCCAGCTGCTTGCCGAGAGCCGACAGGGCAGCCTTGTCGCCGGTCGACTCGAGAGCCACGAGGATGCCCATGCGGCCAAGGCCGCCCTTGACGGCATTGTGCACGTAGCTTTCCACCACGCCGTCGCTGACCGAAACGGTCTCGGTGCGGCGCAGGTTCATGTTCTCGCCGATCTTGGCGATGGCTTCGGTCAGCTCGGCCGAAACCGAGTGGCCCGAGCCGGGGAACGGCATTTCGCCGAGCTTGACCACGTCGCCATCGGCGTCGAGGGCGAGCTTGGCAACATTGGCGACGATCGCCTGGAACTGCTCGTTGCGGGCAACGAAGTCGGTTTCCGAGTTCACTTCGACAACGGCAGCCTTGGTGCCGGATGTAGCAACACCGACGAGGCCTTCGGCCGCAACGCGGTCAGCCTTCTTGGCAGCCTTGGCCAGGCCACGGGTGCGCAGCCAATCGACCGCTGCTTCCATGTCGCCATTGGTTTCGGCCAGAGCCTTCTTGCAGTCCATCATCCCGACGCCGGTCGAGTCGCGGAGCTGCTTGACCATTCCTGCAGTGATTTCCATGGGTTCACCTCTTGGCGGCCCCATTCCAGGGGCCGCATTGGTTCAAATCAGAACGAAGTACGCTTAAGCGACTTAATTGACGGTTGGTGCTTCTTCGCTCGGCAGCTCTTCGACCGGAGCGCGGTCCTGGGCGCCGAGATCGGCACCGAGAGCCGACGACGAGCGGCCGATGCCGTCGATAGCGGCCTTCGAGATCAGCGAGACGTAGAGCTCGAGAGCGCGCGACGCGTCGTCGTTGCCAGGAATTGCGTAATCGACGGTGTCGGGATCGCAATTGGTGTCGACGATGGCCACGACCGGGATACCCAGACGGCGGGCTTCCTTGATCGCATTCGCTTCCTTGTTGGTGTCGATGACGAACAGGAGCGACGGCAGGTTGCCCATGTCCTTGATGCCGCCCAGGTCACGCTCAAGGCGTTCCTGCTCACGGCTCATCATCAGGCGTTCCTTCTTGGTGCGCAGCGCGAGATCGTCTTCGCTCATCGACTCGAGTTCGCGCAGGCGCGAGATCGAGTTCGAGATCGTCTGCCAGTTGGTCAGCGTGCCGCCGAGCCAGCGGGAGTTCACATAGTACTGAGCCGACTGCTTGGCGGCGTCAGCCACCAGCGGAGCGGCCTGGCGCTTGGTGCCGACGAACAGCACGCGGCCGCCATCAGCAACAGTGTCGCTGACGAGCTGCAGCGCACGGCTCAGGGCCGGGACGGTCTGCGACAGGTCGAGAATGTGGATGTCGTTGCGAACGCCGAAAATGTAACGCTCCATCTTCGGGTTCCAGCGGTGCTTCTGGTGACCAAAGTGAACGCCTGCTTCGAGCAGTTGACGCATAGAAAAATCGGGCAGTGCCATGATGGCTGCTCCTTGTTTACCGGTTGATGCCGCCACGAAGCCTTGCGACGGTCTCCCGTCACCGGATGGATTCTCGGTTGCCCGAAAAGCCTGCTTCGTGTGTGAAATCGCGCTGACGCGCAGTCAAACGCATGGGCGATATAGGGGAAGATGCCGGCAAACGCAAGCCGCCCGCAGATTGCGCACGGCGCTCGTTCGTCTGGAGGACGCCGGGGCGCGTTGTCCTTGGCAAATTGATCCCAAGCCGAGGAGATATTTCAACGTAGTGCGATGACGGCACCATGCAGGGTCAAGGCCGAGATCGGCACCTTCCCACTGGTCGCCTGCGAGGAGTAAGCTAAAGCCACAAAAGCAGGACGGGCGCGGCAATCGCGAGCACTGCGGCGACGATCCAGCGGGCCTGCCCCATGGCCCGCACGTCGCCGACCAACCAGCGCTTCACCGCAAAATACCCCGCCGCCACGACCGCGCTGTAGATGGCGGCCCACATCAGCACGTACCAGTTGCCGCCGAATATCCCGATGGCGAGCCCAAACCCCGTGAGCGCGCCAAGCACGCCATACCCAACATCAAACAGCAGTGCCGTCGCGATCGACAGCACGCGCCACAGCCCCGGCGCCGCGATGGCCAGAGCCGCGGTGAGCAGCCAGATCGCCATGATGGCCTGGAGCGTGCCAGAACTGCTGAGCGAGGTAATAATCGCCGTCAGGCGCTCCGGCGTCGAAAGCCCCACCGCCGAAGCAAGAAAATTCAGCAGCGCCGCCAAAACGAAGAGAAGGAAGGCACAACCCGCCATCACGGCAAAACTTCCCGCGATACGCTTCCATTCGATTTTCTGCCCCCGCATTTGACGCTCCTCCTACTGGAGTCCAATGGAACTCCACATTCTCCTCGCCGTCCAGCGCCCATGCACCGCCAGGGCCGGCGCTATTACGGACCGCTCTCCAGCATCTTCAGAAAGTTCGAAAGTGCCGGATTGTCGTGATCCTGACGCCAGCTGATCCCCGTCTCCCATTCGGCGTCAGGCCCCTCCAGAGCCCTGAGCTCAAGGCCCACCTTCATCAATTGGGTCGCCTGCAACGGCACAATGGACAAGCCGACGCCCGCCGCTACGAGTGCCAGGACGGTCTGAATATCGCTTGCGACCTGGATGATACGAGGTTCGAAACCAACCGCTTTGCACCATCGATTGATCTGACTGGCCAGACCCGGACCGCGGTGGGGATGGAGAAAAACGAAGCCGGCATCCACGATCCCTTGCGGCACTGCGGCGCCATCTAGATCAAAGAAAAGTGGCGAGTAGGCCAAGGCGAGTCTGTCGGTCGCCAGTACACGAGACGTAAGCCGGAATGAGCCGACAGGGAGGCGCACGAAGCCGACATCAAGCCGCCCATCGAGTAGGCGATCGGCCTGCTCCGATGACGAAAAGTCGTCCAATGACACGGCAACGTCAGGGAACGCCCGTTGGAACTGCCCGACCATCCTGGGGGCCATGTCGATGGTTGACAGTCCGAAGCCGACATCGAGCTTGCCTTGAGCGCCCTGAGCCACGCGCCTGGCGCGTACGTGAAAGGCATCGGCATCGCTGATGAGCCGGGCAGCATCACCCAAAAGCGACCGCCCGACTGGCGTCAATACCGTACCGGTCCGATCTCGTTGGAACAGCGAAGCACCTATCGTTGCTTCCAGCGAATGCAGGCGCTTGGTCAGGGCCGGTTGCGTGATGTGAAGGCGATCGGCGGCACGACCGAAATGCTTCAACTCGGCAAGCACCACAAAGGCGCGTATTTGGGCGATATCCATTCCCACAGGTTATCACACCGCACCCCAGCTTTCATTGGCGATCATCGTCAATGGCGCGCATTCTGCGCTTGCCAAGCAGGAGCCGCCGATGACCGCAAAAACCCTACGCGTCGCAACCGTCCAGTTCCAACATAGGGCGGGCGACAAACCCTATAACCTCTCACGCCTCGAGGCTTTCGCGCGGAAAGCCAGCCGGGCCGGTGCCCAGATCGTCGTGCTGCCGGAGATGTGCGTCAGCGGCTATTGGCACGTGCCAAACCTAGATGCTGAGGGTGTAGCGGACCTGGCTGAGAGCGTGACGGGTCCATCCATCACCTCGGTAGCGGCCCTGGCGGCGAGCTTGGGCATCGCCATTGGCGTAGGTTGGGTGGAACGGGACGAGGACGGCCGGTTCTTCAACGCATACCGCGTGTGCTTTCCGGATGGCTCGGGTCACACCCACCGCAAACTGCACGCCTTCGAGCACGAACTGATCCAGAGCGGTGACCGATATACCGTGTTCGACACGCCCTGGGGTGTCCGCATGGCTATCCTCATCTGTTTCGACAACAATCTCATCGAGAATGGCCGGGCCTGCGCATTGTTAGGGGCGCAAGTTCTCATCGCGCCGCATCAAACAGGGGGAACGAGGTCGCGCAGCCCTCACGGGATGAAGCCCATCCCCGTTTATCTTTGGGAGAACAGACACGACGATCCGCAAGCCCTGCGCGACGCGTTCGCTGGTCCCAATGGACGGGGCTGGCTGATGCGCTGGCTGCCCGCCCGAGCACATGACAACGGCATGTTTCTGATCTTCAGCAACGGCGTCGGCCGGGATGAGGACGAGCTTCGAACCGGCAATGCCATGATACTCGACCCGTACGGGCGTATCATCGCTGAAAGTACCGCGATAGAAGAGGACATGGTGATTGCCGAGCTCGACCTGTCCCTCATTGCAGACAGCAGCGGACAGCGCTGGATGACCGGCAGGCGCCCTGATCTATACGCCGTTCTAACGGAGTGGCGTGGCGACGAGCGATCACCGCGAGATGTGCGGTTCAAGCTGAAGGAGTAACCTTTCGGCGACGCATCCGACCGCCTAATCCTGCAGGAATTCGGTTGCGAACTGGGTCACCGCCGGTGACCCTATAATGGTATAATGCGTGACTCCCGGAATGATCGCCAGCCGATTGGAAGAGCGCAAAGACCCATCCATTCCAGCGTTCCTTTGCCCTCCGCCCAGCAGCTTGTAGAACTCGACCATATGCTCCGGCCGGATGGAATCGGCGTCCGCGAAGACCAGAAGGGTCTGCGATTTGATGTCCTTGATCCCATCGGACCAGTCATGGCCCTGCATGCCGAGCTCGCCAGACCTGCGCATGAGCCTGGGCCAATCGACGTCCGGATAGAGCTGGGCCAGCGGCGATTGGGCGATACTGTTGCCAATCGCATCGGCCGTGCCAGGCATTTGCTCGAAAGCAGCCTGGACTTCCGGGTATACACCGCCTTGGGAATACGCGGCCGATATCACCACGAGCTTGTCGAGCATATCGGGGTGCCGAAGCGCAAATTGCAGCGCGATCTTGCCGCCAAACGAATAGCCCATGACGCTGGCCCTCTCGATTCGGCGATCATCGAGCACCGCGGCGACATCATCGGCGAACTGCTCGACAGACCAGGGCGCATCACTGTCTTTGCTCAGGCCATGCCCGCGGGCGTGGATGGCGATCACTTTGAAGCTCTTCGCCATTTCCGCAAGCGGCGCACCAAACATTGTGGAAGGGTTCACGCCACCATGTAAGAGGACCAGCGGCGCTCCCTCTCCATGAATTTCATAATAGAGCTCTGTTCCCTCAACCGGCGCGTATCCGCTCTCGATAGCTCGCGACATGGTGTCTCCTCCTTGTGATTGGGCCAGGACGTTTGTGGTCGCCAGAGCGACAAAGACCATAAGCCCCCCGATAGATCGTCTCAGCATCGAGTTCCTCCCTATGCGCCGGAGCTCTCCGGACTTCTGGGGCGGCGGCCCGGCATCAGCCCTACCCGGTCTGCGCCAACAGCAAACGCCCCAGCTTATCAAGCGTCTGCCCTACTCCCTCCGCAAAGCCGCGCACCATGGCGTCCTGCGCCTGTTGCTCGGTTTCGAATTCGGTCTTCATCACCAACTCTGTTCCGCCGTCGCGTTCGAAGAAGCTGAGGACGGTCGAATAGGCCGGAGGCGGATTCCCGTTCCAGAAGGCGTCGTCCCGGGGGACGCTGCGGTAAGCGATCCGCTCCGGTCTGCGGATGTCGGTAAAGACACGGACGCTGGGAATTTCGATGCCGTCCGGCGAGCGGATTACCGTGTGCCATTCGCCACCGACCCGGAAATCGAGCTTGGCGATCGGACAGGTAAACCCCTCCGGGCCCCACCATTGCGCCAGCAGATAAGGATCTTCAAACGACTTCCACACCAGCAGTCGAGGCGCTCTGAACCAGCGGGAAAAGGTCAGCGTCTTGCTCTCGGCATCGATTTTTGTCCGGCCATCCGTCACTGCTTTGCTCCGCCGCTTGTCGTCCCCGCGGGGTCGATCGCTTGCAGTCGCTCCAGCAAGCCATCAAGCCGGTCGAGGCTCTGGTCCCAATGCTGGCGATAAATCTCGAGCCAGCTCATCACGTCCCTGAGTGCCGCCGTCTCCAATCGGCATGGGCGCATTTGCGCATTCCGCCCCCGGCTGACCAGCCCCGCATCTTCAAGCACCTTCAGATGCTTACAAATCGCCGGAATGCTCATGTCGAAGGGCGCGGCCAAATCCTTGACCGGTGCATCGCCCATCATCAGCCGCGCGAGGATCGCTCTCCGCGTCGGATCGGCAAGCGCCGAAAGCGTAGCGCTCAACTGATCTCTCGCCATTGGAAACTAACTACCAAGTTATCTAACCTATTGGTTAGGTACAACGCCGGAGGAGCGAGGTCAATGCAGGCCGAGTACTTTCGTCGCGGCGGCGATGTCGCCGACTTGGCAGAACGGCTCACCGGCACCTGCCACCTGCCGGACGACCCAGCCTACGAATCCTGCTGCGCCATCTGGAACGGCATGATCGACAAGCGCCCCGCCTTGGTGCTGCGGCCTGCCAGCGAGGCCGATATCTCGGCGGCGACCGCCTTCGCCAGGGATCATAACCTGCCAGTCTCGGTGCGCGGTGGTGGCACAACGTGGCGGGCGCAGCCCTGAGCGATGGCGGTATCACCATCGACATGACCCAGCGTCGCGCCGTCACCGTGGATCCGCACACCATGCTGGTGCGGGTCGAAGCGGGCGCCACATGGAAGGAAGTGGATGCTGCAACCCAGGAGCAGGGCATCGTCGTGCCCTCCGGCATCATCTCGGCCACCGGCGTCGCCGGATTGGCGCTGGGCGGTGGTTTTGGCTAGACCTCGAGACGCTGCAAGAGGCGCGCCAGAGCGTCGCCTGCCATGCCTCGGTGGTTTGGGAAGCGGGCCGCCTGCTTTTGGGCGCCGATCTGGTCCGACCGCAGGTTCATTCCCTCATGATCATTGCCGGCGCTGCCAAGGGAGAGGGCGCGTTAACTTTTGATCAATCCCTTATCCGAATGCACGAGTGAAATTGCGGTTGTTTCATTTGCATGATGGGAAGCGTCGGCTAGTTTCGCCCTGTTGCTGGTAACCGCCCATTTTAATTGAGCGATTCAGAATCTCAGAACGCCGGCATTACCCTCAGGCGGACCACCGGCGATGCCACTCGCCGACTAGAGAGTTGATATGACCATTCTCATTAGCGCTCCCCGCGAGTGCCCCAATGCTTGTTCACGCCCAGTCGGGCAAAAGTTCAACAGAGTTTCTTCAAGAAAATGGCGCCAGGCTTTTTTGACCGGCGGGTCGATTGGGGCGATGATGCTCGGCGCCACGACAGCAGCGACGGCGCAAACCTGGGACGGTAGCTCCAGCAATGACTGGAACGATGGCCAGAATTGGACCAGTAACGCGCCGCCCTCCGGGAGTGTCGGAGTCACGATTAACACCCCGTCCGCATCGATCGTCCTGGGCGTCAACGGAGCGGCCACCGGCCGCACCACTGGTTTAATCATGAATTCGGCCTCAGGTTCACTAACGGTCCAGAACGGCAGCGTTTTGAACTCGACGGGTGGCGTCGTCTCTTCATCTGCTGGCCGGGTGAACACAATCTCCGTGACCGGAGAGGGGTCGCAGTGGCTAATTGGTGGCGCCCTGAATGTTGGCGGCATGGGTAGCGCGACGCTCAACATTCTGGACGGTGGCCTTGTCAGTGCGCAAGGCGTGGTACGCCTTGGCTTTAACGCGACGGGCATTGGCGTCATCAACATAACCGGTGGCGGGACACTCGAAACGACGAGCCTCACCAAGGGGACCGGCAGCGGCCAGGTCAACTTCGACGACGCAACGCTGCGCGCCCTCGCCAGCAATCCGAGCTTCCTGGGCACGTTGACCGTTTCGGAGCTCACCATCACCGCCGGCGGGCTGACTGTCGACACCAACGGCTTTTCGATCGGCGCCCCCGGTTTCAGCGGCACCGGCAGCCTGACGACCACGGGCACCGGCACCCTGACATTGACTGATGTCAGCACTTATAGCGGCGACACGATCATTGGCAGCGGCAGCACGCTGGCGCTTTCCGGCGCCGGCGCGATCGCGTCGAACCGGGTGGTCGCCGATGGTACGTTCGATGTCTCGGCCATGGCGGCCGCCGGCATTGCGATTCCGCGCCTCGAGGGCGTGGGCACGATGGCGCTGGGCGGCAAGGCTTTGACAGTAGGCCAGATCGCACCGGGCGGCGTCGGCTTGGGCACGCTCACCATCGATGGCAACTATGTGGGCACCGGCACATTGCTGGAGATCCAGTCCAACTTGGCCGGCGACGGCGCTGCGACGGACCTCCTCGTCATCACCGGTAACAGCACCGGCACCACCAACGTTGCCGTGACCAAGGTGGGTGGCAGCAGCGGGGCCACGGTCAACGGCATCAAGATCGTCGATGTGGGCGGCGCCTCAGCAGGCACCTTCACCTTGCTTGGCGACATGGTGGTCAATGGAGAGCAGGCCGTTGCGGGTGGCGCCTATCTCTACGGCCTCTACGAGGGCACGCCGACCAGTGCCGATGGTGACTGGTATCTGCGCAGCCTCGTCAACCCGTCTGACCCGGGCACACCGATTTTCCAGCCCGCCGCGCCCGTTGTCGAGGCTTACATTGCCGCGGCGCTGCAATCTTTCAATGAGATGGATACACTGCGACAGCGCCTCGGCAACGGCTGGCGATCTGAGGGTAGCGCCCAAAGCCGAGGGCTCTGGGGGCGCATCGAGGGAAAGCACGCGGTAAACGCGCCGGGATCGTCGACCACTGGCGCGACCCACACGGTGGACACCCTGCAGTTACAGGGTGGCGTTGATGGTGTGATCCTGCAACCTGGCGACGGTACGGTCGTGGGCGGCGTCAATATGCAGATTGGCAGTATCTCTGCCGATATCGGCTCGGCATCCGGCAGTGGTAAAGTCGCGGGCACCGCCGTCGGTCTTGGCGGCGGACTCACCTGGTTTGCCGATAGCGGCCTTTATCTTGATGCCCAGGGAAAGCTCACCTGGTTCGACACGAGTCTCTATTCCAACACGCTCGGCCGCTCCATCGTCTCCGGAAACGACGGTTTTGGCTACGCCTTCAGCCTCGAGGGCGGCCGGCAGTTTGCCATCGATGACAAATGGTCGGTCACGCCGCAGGCGCAGCTTTCCTATTCGCATGTGGGGTTCACGGATTTCCAGGATCCGTTCGGGAACACCGTCAGGCTCGATCGCGGCGACAGTCTTGTCGGGCGCCTTGGCATTTCGGCCGACTACAAAGCCGATTGGAAGGATACGAACGGCCAGGCCGGCAGCACCCACTTCTATAGCGTGGCAAGCGCCAGCTACGAGTTCCTTGAAGGCACTTCAACGCTGATCGGCGGCGATAGCGTCAGCAGCAAGAACGATCCGCTCTGGGGCGGCATCGGTATCGGCGGTTCGCTTAACTGGGCGGATGACAAGGTCTCGCTTTTTGGCGAGGCGGACTTCGCCACCAGCCTGAACAACTTCGGCAACAGCTACAGCCTTGGCGTGACGGCCGGGATCAAGGGCAAGTTCTAAAGCCAGATGGCCCGCCTTAGCTCGGCGGGCCATCTTCTCGTCTGGAATTCACATGACGTCGTGCCCGACCACTGCCGTCCCTGCCGGCCGCCGCATATTGTCTATCGAACGACCGAAATGGGGTCGACAGCGCTCAGCGCCGTACCTAGTGGAACCGCACATCCGTCACGCCTTCGAGCGCCTTGATGCCGCCCGCTACTTCTGCGGTGAGCCGATATGTCCCCGGCAGCTCGATCTCGTATTCCCGTGCGCCACCGTCGCGGATGACGATGAAGTTGACGCTCCCCTCCCCGCCCCGCTTGAGCTGGGCACTGATGGAACCGAGCGCCTTGGCGTCGGCGGCAAATACCGTCAGGCGACGATCGATCTTGTCTTCAATGCCGTCGATCGGCTGGGCCGATAGCAGCCGCAGGCTGATGCCCTCGGCACGCTCGTCCGCACCCACCTGCAGGATCACCGACTTGCCCGGCTGCAACATCGCGCCGAACTCGTTGATCTGCTCGGAAAAGGCGATGACCTCATAGCTTCCGGTCTGGTCGCTGAGGGTCAGAATCATCATCGGCGTGCCCTTGCGCGTACGCCGGTCCTGCCGCCCACTGATCGTGCCCGCCAGCCGGCCCGCCGAGGCGCCGTCCTTCACCGCGCGCTCGAAATCACCCCAGCGTTGCACCCGCAGCTTGTCGAACAGGTCCGAATAGGCATCGAGCGGGTGGGCCGATAGATGGAAGCCGATCGCCGACAGCTCGCGGTCGGCCCGCTCGGTGGTCGACCAGGCCTCGACCCCAGCCGGGATGCGGATGGGCTCGGGCTCGCCCATGTCGAACATGTTCCACTGGCCCTCATTGCGCTCCGCCGTCAGCGACTGCGCCATGCCCATGACGGCTTCGATGGCGGCAAAGGCCTGCTCGCGACTCGGTACGATATCGTCGAAAGCCCCGGCATTGGCCAACGTTTCCAGCGTGCGCTTGCTCAAGATGCGCGGATCGACCCGGCGGGCGAAATCGCCAAGATCCTTGAACGGCGTATTGCCGCGTGCCTCGACGATATGCTCGGCAACCTGCCGGCCCACGCCCTTGACCGCGCACAACCCATAGAGGATGCGCTTGTCCTTGACCGAGAACACCACTTCGGAGCGGTTGATGCAGGGCGGCACCAGCTCGATCCGATGCCGCTTGGCCTCGCCGCGGAACTCCGCCAGCTTGTCGGTATTGCCCATATCCAACGTCATCGACGCGGCCAGGAATTCGTGCGGATAGTGCGCCTTGAGAAAGGCCGTCTGGTAGCTCACCAGCGCATAGGTGGCCGCGTGGCTCTTGTTGAAGCCGTAATTGGCGAACTTGGCCAGGAGGTCGAAGATCGTGTCGGCCTGGCCCTGCTTGAGGCCGTATTCGATGCAGCCCTTGCGGAAGCGCTCGCGCTGCGCGTCCATCTCGGCCTTGATCTTCTTGCCCATGGCGCGGCGCAGCATATCGGCTTCGCCGAGCGAATAGCCCGACAGCAGCTGGGCGATCTGCATCACCTGTTCCTGGTAGACGATGACGCCATAGGTCTCGTCCAGCACCTTGGAGAGGTCGGGATGCGGGTACTCCACGTCCTCGCGCCCATGCTTGCGGTCGCAGAACAGCGGAATATTGTCCATCGGGCCCGGGCGATACAGGGCCACGATAGCGATGATGTCTTCGAAGCGGTCGGGCTTCATGTCGACCAGCGCGCGTCGCATGCCCGCGCCTTCCACCTGGAACACGCCGAACGTGTCGCCACGCGTGTAGAGATCGTAGGTCGGCTTGTCGTCGATCGGGATATCTTCGATGCGGAAGTTGCCGCCATCGAGGTTGACCATGTTGACGGCGTACTGAACCGTGGTCAGCGTCTTGAGGCCAAGAAAGTCGAACTTCACGAGGCCCGCAGCCTCGCTCCATTTCATATTGTACTGGCAGACCGGCATATCCGAGCGCGGATCGCGATAGAGCGGCGCCAGATCCTGTAGCGGCCGGTCGCCGATGATAATGCCGGCGGCGTGCGTCGAGGCGTGACGGAACAGGCCTTCGAGATTGCGGGCGATGGCGACGAGATCGGCTACCGTCTCGTCTTCATCCACCATCTGCTTGAACTGCGGCACCTCGTTGAGCGTGCGCTCGATGGACCACGGATCGGCCGGATTGGCCGGCACCAGCTTGCAGATGCGGTCCACCTGCCCGTACGGCATCTGCAGCACGCGCCCGACGTCGCGTAGCACGGCGCGCGCCTGCAACGTTCCGAAGGTGATGATCTGCGCTACCTGCTCGGTGCCGTACTTCTGCTGTACGTAATGGATCACCTCTTCGCGGCGGTCCTGGCAGAAATCGATGTCGAAGTCGGGCATCGACACGCGTTCCGGATTGAGGAAGCGCTCGAACAGCAGATTGTAGGCCAGCGGATCAAGGTCGGTAATGGTCGTGGCATACGCCACCAGCGACCCGGCACCCGAACCACGTCCCGGCCCCACCGGAATGCCCTGCGACTTCGACCAGCGGATGAAGTCCGCCACGATGAGGAAGTAGCCGGGAAATTTCATGGACTGGATGATACCCAGCTCGAATTCCAGCCGTTCCCAGTATTCGGCCGCTGTCTTGCCCGGTGCGGGGCCGGGGCTGGCGAGGCGCTTGGCAAGCCCCTCCTCCGCCATGGCGCGCAACGCGGCCGCCTCCGCCGCAACCGCATCGGCTTCGCTTAGCCCCGGAGCCGCCGCGAATTTCGGCAGGATCGGACTGCGCGTGCGCGGCCGATACGAGGTGCGCTGCGCAATCTCGATCGTCGAATCCAGCGCCTCGGGAATGTCCGAGAACAGCGCCTCCATCTCGGCGCGGGTCTTGAAATAATACTGGTCGTTGAGCTTGCGCCGCTCGGTCTGGGCCAGCACGGTGCCGCCGGCAATCGCCAGCAGCGCATCATGCGCCTCGAATTCCTTGACCGATTTGAAGAACGGTTCGTTGGTCGCCACCAGCGGAATGCCCTTGCGATAGGCATAATCGATCAGGCGCGGTTCGACCGCGGCTTCCTGCGGCCGGCCGTGGCGCTGCAATTCCATGTAGAGGCGGTCGCCGAACAGCTCTGCCAGCGTATCCAGCCGGCGCACGGCATTGGCGTCCTGCCCCTGCGCGAACGCCATGTCGATGGCGCCTTCCGGACCACCCGTCAGGCAAATCAGGCCTTCGAGGCCTTCCCGGCTCAGCCAGTCGAGCTTGGCCCTGGCGATGCCATCGGCGCTCAACAGGTACGCCTTGGAGACCAGCCGCGACAGGTTCTCGAAACCCTCCTGCGTCTGCGCCATCAGCACGACGCTGGATTTGCCGGCCCACGCGACATGACCGCGTTCACTGATCCGCTCCTCGGCGGCGGCGAAATCGATCGCCAGCTCCACCCCGGTCAGCGGCTGAATGCCCTTCTTGCTGGCCTTCTCCGAGAACTCCAGCGCACCGAACAGATTGCCCGTGTCGGCAATGCCTAGCGCCGGCTGGTTGTCGGCGGCAGCGAGCTTGAGAATGTTCTCAAGCTGCAATGCGCCCTCGAGCAGCGAATAGGCAGAATGGACGTGAAGATGGATAAAACCTGGACCGCTCATGCTGGACCTTTATCACCGGCGCCGTGTGATCCTCAAATCACCGGTGCCGCAATCCACAGGACCATCACACGAGTCGCGTGAGCACATCCATCCAGGTGAGCGAGCCGATGGTGAAGGCGCCGAGCGTGACGAATGCGGCGAAGTCCTTGATGAAAGTGAGCATCTGCATCTCCCGTGTTGCTATAATGTTCTTATAAGTTCCTTGTTTGTTCTTGTCCAGCGTGAGCAGCGTGAACACCGGGGATTGGAGTGAACTGGTTAGCGAAGTGTTAGGAAAGATTGCCGGGGGATTGACGATTCCGAGCCATACGGGGCCATGGCGCCAGTGCGGCCTAGGCCGGCAGAACAATGACCTTCGTATTGACCGGCGTCTTTTCGTAGAGGTCCACCATATCCTGGGTCAGCAGACCGACGCAGCCGCTGGACACACCACGTCCGATCGTCTCGGGCATGATCGTGCTGTAGATGGTGTACAGCGTGTACGCGCCATTCTGATAGAGGTAGAGCGTGCGGGCGCCGAGCGGATTATCCAGGCCCGGCGGCATGCCATTGGCGTAGGGCGCAGCCTCTGGCTGCCGCAGGATCATCTCCCTGGGCGGCGTCCAGACCGGCCATTCGGCCTTACGTCCAATGTAGGCATCGCCGCTCCACAGAAACCCGGCACGGCCAACATTGGCACCGTACCTGGTTGCCTGTCCGCCACCTTCGATTCGGTAGACATAATAGCGGCGGGGATCGACGATAATCGTGCCAACGGCCTCATCGGAGTCGTACCGCACGGTGCGGCGAAGATATTTCGGATCGACTTTATTGATATTTACGGCGGGAACGGGAAAACGCTCATCGGGTAGCGCTCCGTAAACCCGCTCCGCTTCAGCACGGCTCATACCACCGCTTGTGCAACCCGCAAGACCGATCGCGCTAATAACGGCAGCCGACCCCACCAGAAACGACCGCCTGTTCATGCCTCCGCACCGATCGAATGCGTCCGCCTTACCGACACCGATAGAACGTTCTGTGGTCATGTCTGACTGTCCCGGAGCCTGAAGCGGCCCACCCTCTTGTCAGCAGACATTGACCTCAGGGGGCACAATTAGCAAGTTCGGACGTGACACCCTCAGCTCGGGCGCTTTCATCGCCCTACCGGCTTGCAGCTTCCGCGGAGTCGCCAGTGCCTAATTGAGGAAATCCGTCTTTGCCCGCTCGATGACCAGCGAACGGATCGCCACGTTTGCCGGCTGACTCAATATATGAAGGATGGCTTCCACCACATTCCGATTGCTGAGCATATCGGCGCTTCCTCGCTCCTCCGACCATCCGGACTCGGTGGGCATGACATCCTCGATGATGCCGGGAAAGACCGAAGTCACGCGAATATTGGTACCGACCAGTTCTTCCGTCAGCGCCTGCACAAAGCCGCTCTGCGCCGCCTTGGCCGCCATGAATGGTACCGACGAAGTGCGCAGGCGCGCATAAGGCAGGCCATTCATCGACACGATGGTATGGATATCGGCCCGCGGACGCGCCCTGAGCAGCGGCAAAAGCCGACGGCTCAGCATCATGGTGCCGGTGACGGTGGAATTGACGACCGATGCGATCTGCTCGTCGCTCTGGCTGGCGAAATCACCGCCCGTCCACTGCGAACCCGAATTGATCAGAATATCGAGTTCGGGCGAAACGCGCTCGATTGTTGCGACCGCTGCGGCGATCGAGGCAGGATCGACGAGGTCGCACGGCACCCAGACGGGCCGTCGTCCCACGCGCTGCTCGATGAGGCCGGCGACCCCCTCCAGCGCCGAAGCGTTTCGGCCCAGCAATATGGGGCGCATACCTTGGTCAGCCGCTATTATGGCCAGCGCCGCACCAAGCCCGCGCGCGGCACCCGTGATCGCGATCGTTTTGTCGTTCAGCATGGTGTGGCCCTCGTGTCGCGGCGGAATCTAGCAAAATCAGGAAGTCGCCGGCACTCTCTGGCACGGCTCTCATAATGAGACCACCTCCCATCGCGTCGCGCTTGCAGCTCGCTATGTCAGCTTGCTGCTGCCTTAGCGGGATAGATCGCGAACCGGGCGGACGTGATCTTCAAACGGCACATGCCGGCGTTGGAATGTCGTGCCCTCATCGACTTCCGGTGCCCTGATCCGGTCCATCCGAAAATGGCGAAAGGCGTTGCGCGCCGGGTCCCAGGCCACCAGGTACCACAGAGGCGGCAGGATCAGCATGGCCTGAGGCTCGACGAGCCGGTCGGTCATCGCCCCCTTTACGTCCCGGTATTGAAAGCGCAACTGTCGTCGGCCGAGAAATGCGGTCTCGAATGCCGGGAGCAGCGCGGGGTCCATCGTCCCCATATTGGTAATGTCGACCTGCGGCGACAGCCGCCCGACATGGAGGCAATCGAGGAACCGGCGCAGGTCACGCAGCTTGTCGGCGGGCAAGGCTTTCTCGATCTTGGCAAGCCCGGCATCAGCGAAGGTCCAGAACGGCAAGTTTCCGGCTGCGCGCATGGATGCAACGCTGATAAGCAGAGCAAAGACCTCGGCAACTGACAATCGCGCCGTGGCCTGGACCGATTGCGGATCCAGTTGCAGGCCGCCCCCGCGCCCTGCCTCGGAATGAATGACAAATCCCTCATAACGCAAGGCGCTGATGTCGCGCAGAACAGTGCGTCGGGACGCGCCAACGCCCTCCGCTAGTTCCGCGATGGTCGACGTGCCATTCCGGCGGAGGCTGCGAACGATGGCGTCTTGTCGGAGGCGAGCTGTCATTTGGTGATGATGAAGTTGAATGGTGACAAAGTTTGGCACCATTCAACTTTAGGCAGCGGTCACACAAATCAGCAAGGTGAGACACGATGCTCAATTCACTCGACTTTCCCAACCCCATCCTTGTCGCGGTCAATGGCGTTGAACTCGAAGTCTTCGAGGCAGGCCGGGAGAACCACGGAAAACCAGTCGTGCTCTGTCACGGCTGGCCCGAGCACGCCTTTTCGTGGCGTCATCAGGTGCCAGCCTTGGCCGCGGCAGGCTATCACGTGATCGTTCCGAACCAGCGGGGCTACGGCAATTCATCGCGTCCAGCCGAAGTGGCGGCTTATGATATCGAGCACCTGTCAGGCGATCTCGTCGCACTGTTGGATCACTACGGCTACCACAATGCCACCTTTGTCGGCCATGACTGGGGTGCCTCGGTCGTCTGGGGGCTGGCACTGCTGCATCCGAGCCGGGTCACCAAGATCGTGAACCTGAGCCTGCCCTACCAGGAACGCGGTGAAATACCCTGGATCGAGTTCCTGGAGCAGCTACTCGGTAGCGACTACTACTTCGTCCACTTCAATCGGCAGCCGGGCGTGGCCGACACCATGCTAGACCAGAATACGGCCCGCTTCCTGCGCAACCTCTACCGCAAAAACGAGCCCCAGCGGGCGCCCGAACCGGGCATGATGATGATCAACCTTGCCCAGACGGACACGCCGCTCGGCGAGCCCCTGATGAGCGACGACGAGTTGGCCGTGTTCGTCTCGGCCTTCGAGAAATCCGGGTTCACGGGCGGCATCAACTGGTACCGCAATCTTGACCGCAACTGGCACCTGCTGGCGGACGCAGACCCCGTCATCAAGCACCCCACGCTCATGATCTATGGCGCGCGCGACACCATCCCGCCATCCGAACGACTGACGACCTTTGTTCCGAATGCGGACGTGGTCACGCTGGATACAGGCCATTGGATTCAGGAAGAAAAGCCGGAGGAAACGAACGGCGCAATCCTCGCATGGCTGGAGCGGCAGGCCACCGCCTAGCTCCGCAGCACGCAGCCGTTTCCAACAGCCACAGACTGCCACCAACAAAAAAAGGCCCGGATCGCTCCGGGCCCTTTCATTAGCTCTTGTCGGCGGTTGCCTTTGGCTTCTTGGGCTTGGGCAAGGCCTTGGGCTTGGCTGGGCGCGGTGGTACCGCGATCAGCTCCAGCTTGGCCTCGCTGCCTTCGCCAACCACGGCGACGGTCACCGTGCCACCATTGACCAATTCGCCGAACAGCACCTGATCGGCCAGCGGCTTCTTGATGTGCTCCTGGATCACGCGACCCAGTGGGCGCGCGCCCATGCGTTCGTCGTAACCGCGTTCGGCCAGCCAATCAGCGGCCTCAGGCTGCAGCACGATCGTCACGCCACGCTCGGCCAACTGGCCTTCGAGCTGCAGCACGAACTTCTCGACCACGCGGCGCACGACTTCGCGCGGTAGCGGGGCAAACGAGATGATCGCGTCGAGCCTGTTGCGGAATTCCGGCGTGAACAGGCGGTTGATCGCCTCTTCGTCATCGCCTTGCTCGCGCTTGCGTCCGAACCCGATCGGGCTCTTGGCCAGCTCCATGGCGCCGACATTCGACGTCATGATCAGGATGACGTTGCGGAAATCCACCGACTTGCCGTTGTGATCGGTCAGCTTGCCGTGGTCCATCACCTGCAACAGGATGTTGTAGAGGTCCGGATGCGCCTTCTCGATTTCGTCGAGCAGCACCACGCAGTGCGGATGCTGGTCCACGCCATCGGTCAGCAGGCCGCCCTGGTCGAACCCGACATAGCCCGGCGGGGCACCGATCAGGCGGCTGACCGTGTGGCGCTCCATATATTCGGACATGTCGAAGCGCAGCAGTTCCACGCCGAGCGTATCGGCGAGCTGCTTGGCCACTTCGGTCTTACCGACACCGGTCGGGCCGGTGAAGAGATACGAGCCGATCGGCTTTTCCGGTTCGCGCAGGCCGGCACGCGCCAGCTTGATGGCCGACGACAGCGCCGTGATGGCCGCATCCTGACCGAACACTACGGTCTTGAGGCTCTGCTCAAGGCTCGACAGCAGCTCGGCATCGGACTTGGAGACCGATTTTGGCGGAATGCGCGCGATCGTGGCGATGGTCGCCTCGATATCCTCGACGTCGATCACCTTCTTGCGCTTGTCCTCGGTCACCAGCATCTGGCTGGCACCCGTTTCGTCGAGCACGTCGATCGCCTTGTCCGGCAGCTTGCGGTCATTGATATACCGCGCGCTCAACTCCACCGCCGCCTTGAGGGCATCGTCGGTGAACTTGATTTTGTGGAACTCTTCGTAATACGGCCGCAGGCCCTTGATGATCTCGATGGCATCAGGGATCGACGGCTCGTTGACGTCGATCTTCTGGAACCGGCGGACCAGCGCCCGATCCTTCTCGAAGAACTGGCGATATTCCTTGTAGGTAGTCGAGCCGATGCAGCGGATCGCGCCCGAAGCCAAAGCCGGCTTGAGCAGGTTCGACGCATCGAGCGCACCGCCGGAGGTTGCGCCAGCGCCGATCATGGTGTGGATTTCGTCGATGAACAGCACCGAGTTCGGGAGCTTTTCGAGCTCCTTCATCACGGCCTTGAGGCGTTCCTCGAAGTCGCCGCGATAGCGGGTGCCGGCCAGCAGCGAGCCCATGTCGAGCGCGTAGATCACCGCTTCCTTGAGCACTTCGGGCACGTCGCCCTCGATGATCTTGCGAGCCAGGCCTTCGGCAATCGCGGTCTTACCCACGCCGGCATCACCGACATAGATCGGATTGTTCTTCGAGCGGCGGCACAGCACCTGGATGGTCCGGCGCAGCTCGGCATCGCGCCCGATCAGCGGGTCGATCTTGCCGGCCCGCGCCTTCTCGTTGAGGTTGACGCAGAAATCGGCCAGAGCAGAGCTCTTCTTGGCTTCTGCGCCGCCTTCGCCATGGCTCTCGCCATCCTCGGCACCCCGCACCTTGCGCTCCTCGCTGGGACCGGACTTGGTGATCCCGTGGCTGATGAAATTGACCGCGTCGAGCCGGCTCATATCCTGCTGTTCGAGGAAATAGGCGGCATGGCTTTCGCGCTCGGCGAAGATCGCTACGAGCACATTGGCACCGGTGACCTCTTCGCGGCCAGATGACTGGACGTGGATCACGGCACGCTGGATGACGCGCTGGAACGCGGCGGTCGGCCGCGCATCCTGGCCATTGGCCACGATCAGGCTGTCCAGCTCTTCATTGATGAAATCTTCGAGGTCGCTCTTGAGCGCGTCGATATCGACATCGCAGCCGGTGAGCACGGCGATCGTTTCGCGGTCGTCGGTCAGGGCCAGCAGCAGGTGCTCGAGCGTTGCGAACTCATGGTTGCGCTCACGCGCCAGGTTCATCGCCTGATGCAGAGCCTTTTCAAGTCCGCGAGAAAATGAGGGCATATGATGTTCCTATTGCTTTTCCATCACGCATTGCAGCGGATGCTGGTTCTTGCGTGCCGTATCCATGACCCGTGTGACCTTGGTCTCGGCCACTTCGTATGGATATACGCCGCACTCACCCACCCCCTTTTGGTGAACATGCAGCATGATCTGCACGGCCTCTTCACGCGATTTGTTGAAGACGTCCTGCAGAACGAGAATGACGAACTCCATCGGCGTGTAGTCGTCATTGAGAAGCAGCACCCGATAGAGGTTCGGGCGCTTGGTCTTGGGGCGGGTCTTGGTGATGGTCCCGGTTTCGGTTCCACCCTTCCCGCCACCCTTGTCGGCGTCGTCCTCCTTTGGCCCCGCATGGGCGGGCACAGGCTCCAGACGCAGCGCGGCTGGGGCCTCATCGGTCAAAGCGAGGAGGTCAGTGGCAATCATGGGCAAACATCTGTCGTAGAGAAAACGAAGCAGCATGGTGAGGACCATTATGTAGGCAAAAGATCGTCACTGTTAAGGGGCTCCAAGCCGACCGCAGGCAAAATCGCTCCGGTGGAGCGATTTTAGGCGGGGAGGCCATGAGGGCTATGCCCGAATGGCGGGGTTTCCCGGGGTGATGGGCCATTTCCTCACTCATCCGTGAACCGCGGCTCGTAGTCACCGGCAATCAGCGCTTCTTTCTTGCGTCGAGACCATTTCTTGATCTGCTGCTCCCGCACTATGGCAGCGGTCACCCGCTCGAATACCCTCCGTGCATTTCAGGACCACAGGGCGTCGCGAGTGATGTCCTCTTCGACAACACCCGCAATGTGCCCCCACACCCGCTCCTCCACGGACCGCCTGGTCAAACCGGTGTAATACTACCCATCGGAGCATTCCAGAATGTAGACGGTGAAGACCATCGGTGCCCGCGACCTCGTGGTTCGACAGGCTCACCAAGAGGTCTAGGAAACAGCGCCGCAAGAGCCCCGCCCCTCATCCGTCACCCCATCTCCACACCCACGCCAAAATCGTTTGCATTTTACGGAATGGTAACGGGCTGGACGTAAGCTCATCGCGTTACTGGATGATCCGGGCGCGTGGGGCTCCCCGAAACCATCCTCCCAGTGTTGTTGCGTACGGCCGCAGAAGCGTCCGAGAGTAAGAGTTGGAGTACCGGGTGGCTTCTCAGGCGAAAACCCCATGGCGCGTAGTGTTCATTCGCGCCTTTGCCGCAGTCCTTGTCGCCCTCGCGGTCAGCGCCCACACGGCAGCGCCCGCCCAGGCCATTGAAAATCTACGCAAGTATGCAGGCATCGTCGTCGATGCCAAATCCGGCCAGGTTCTTTACGAAGAAGCTGCCGATAGCCGCCGCTACCCAGCATCGGTGGCCAAGGTGATGACGCTCTATGTCCTGTTCCAGGAGCTGAGCGCCGGTAATATCCGCCTCTCGACCAAGATGACCGTGTCGCGTCACGCGGCTGCCGCTGTGCCGACCAAGCTCGGCCTGCGCGCCGGTGCTGAAATCACCGTCGAAGACGCCATCAAGTCGCTGGTCACCCTGTCGGCCAACGATATGGCCCGCGTGATCGCCGAGCACATTTCCGGCTCAGAAGAAAAATTCGCCGAACGCATGACGGCCACGGCCCGCGCCCTGGGCATGCGCAACACCACCTACCGCAATGCCTCGGGCCTGCCTGATGGTGGCCAGATCACCACCGTGCGCGACCAGGCGATCCTCGGCATCGCCATCTACCAGCACTTCCCGAGCTATTACGAATTCTTCCAGACCCGCAGCTTCAGCTACGGCCGCAACACCTACGGCAACCACAACCGCGTGCTGGGCTATATGGGCGCCGTCGACGGCATCAAGACCGGCTATATCAACGCCGCCGGCTCCAACCTGCTGACTGCTGCCCGCAAAGATGGCCGCCACATCGTCGTCGTCGCCTTCGGCTTCAACTCGGCCGGCGCCCGCGACGAGAAGGTTCGCCAGCTGGTCGCCAACTACCTGCCCAAAGGCCGTCGCGGCGATTATCTGCAGACCGCCATGATTCCGCAGCCGGGCCGCCAGGGCAATGTCCAGGTCGCGGTAGCGCAGTCGCCGTCGTCGACACCCGTCTTTGTTATGCCGATGCCCCTTCCCGGCTTCCGCCTCGCCCAGCTCGTGGCCGCCAATGGCGCGCAACCTCAGGCGCCGCTCCAGCAGATGCCCGCAGCCGTCGTGGCTAGCGCCGCACCAGTCCCTGCGCCCATGCCGGCCGATCTGGGCCTGCAGCCGGCCGTGCAGGCCGCCAATATCCTCGCCGCCCCATCGCAGGCGCCGCAGCCGGCTTATCCGAGCCAGGACGTCATCGGCGCGTGGCTCAGCGAAAGCTACAATCTGGGCGCCCCGCCATCCGCCCTTGGCCAGACCGCGCCGTCCACCCCGCTCGGCTTCGAGCCGCCCGCCGCCGTCAATGGCAATGCGGAACAGCCGGTCGACCTGATGACTTCGGGCTCCGTGCAAACGGCCGATACCAGCGTCATGCCGGGCGGCTGGGTCGTGCAGATCGGCGCCGGTCCGTCGGAAGACAGCGCCCGCGCCATGCTGGCCGATGCCGCCGGCAAGGCCGGCAACCTCAGCGACTTCCGCTCCTATGTCGAGCGCTTCGAAAAGAACGGCCAGGTGTTCTACCGCGCCCGCTTCGTCGGCTTCGGCGGACGCGACGATGCCACCGCCATGTGCAACCAGCTCAAGCAGCAGAACCTCTCCTGCCTGGCGATGCAGAGCTAACGCGACGACAACATGAGCCGGGGTCCACGTGACCACCGGCCGCCCCGGGGAAGCAAATTGGTGCCTGTGTTTGGAGTAGCCCAATGAGCGAACGTACTGCCCTCACCGAGCTGGCCAACTTCGTCGGCCGCTCACCGCTCTCGTCAGCTGACATGGCCGCGCGCAACCGCGTGCTATCAGGCATGACCCAGCGCATGCTCCCGCGCAAGCGCTCGGTCGGCGACCTGCTCGGCGTCGTCCTGGCGCTTTCGGCCCGCACCCGCCGCATGGTGCAGGAGCCGGTCAGCATCGATATCGACGTCTTTGCCCCCGGCGGCGCCCGCGCCCTCCGCATGAGCTTCGGCAGGCGCTAAGGCTTCCTCGCGGCGCCACACCGGGTTAGAGCTTCGGTCCCGGAGGTCCCATGCCCAGACGCGCCGCCCTCGCCCTTGCCGCCTGCCTCGCGCTTCCGCTCGCAACCAGCCTTGCTGCCGAGTGCGATCCGCGGGTGGATATGATGGCCCCCGGATTTTCTCCGGTCGCCGCCACCGTGAATACGCCGGCCCCCTTCCACCTCATCAATGAGTGCTCTGCGGGCGGCAAATGCCCTGACAGTGAACCGCTGCGGACCGGCGATCGCATCGTCATCACCTCCGGCCTCGACCGGCGCCTCGCCTGCGCGGTCCGCATCGGCCCGGCGCCCGGCTACGCGATGGAAAGCGGCAATGTCCTCACGGACCTCGTCGAGCCGGACCGGGAGATCGCCACCGATTGGAGCGGCAGTTGGCAATCAGGCAGCGAGCAATTCATCGCCATTCACAAGGGCAACGGGATGGTCAGCCTGAGCGGAACCGCCACTTGGGGTATGTCCGATCCGGAGCGGGTCGCCAAGGGTGCGATCAATGTCGGCAATTTCGGCGCCGTGGCCAAACCCAAGACCAACCGGCTGGCCTTCAGCTTCGACGACGAGTGGAACACGTTGCCCTTCGACCCAGCATCCACCGACTGCAGCGTCCAACTCTGGCTCGCCGGAGAATTTCTGCTTGCCGCGGACAATGACCTCTGCGGTGGGATGAACGTGAGCTTCACCGGCGTCTATGCTCGCCAGCCCGGAACCAGCCCGTAAATCCCACAACCTTCGCACCCAGCCCGCACGCGATTTGAGCTAGTCGCCGTCCGCCATGTGCTCGAAATGCGGAGCCTTGTCCTTGGCCGCCCGCGACGCCTCCAGTGCCTTGCGCGCCGCTGCTTTCCGGCTGATCGGCAGGTTGAGCGCCGAAACGAGGCTTCGATACTCCTGCCGCGCACTCATGTGGGACATCGACGGCAACCCGCCCAGCAGCTCGTCATCCAGCGGATCGAACACCGTCATTCCCGTGGGAAACAACGACCGGAAGATCACGCGCTCGGCAATCCCTTCGACCACCCGGCACCCCAGGCGGACGGCGATCCGCTCCAGCATGGTCTGCACCTGCCGCATATTGCGCGATGACAGCATGGAGATGCGGTTGCGCACCAGCACCCAGTCGATCGTGCGCCCATCGATCTGCAGGCGCTCGGAGCGGGCGCGCTGCACCAGCCGGGCATAATGGCTCATCTCGCGCGGCTCGCCCGTCACCGGATCGATCTGCGCCATGACGTTGAGATCGATCAGGCTGTCATTGACCGGCGTCACCAGCGTATCGGCCAGCGAATGCGCCAGCCGCGTGAGGTTGGTATCGAAGCCCGGCGTATCGATGACGAGGAAGTCGGCATCGTGCTCGACCTCTCCGATCGCCTGCCGGAACAGGTCGAACTCAACCCGGTGGTTTTCCTTGACCGAGTCTCCTCGCGTCAGCGGCAGATGAAAATGGGTTGTGTGCGGCACGGCGAGACCGCGCGCCTTGGCCCAATCGCGCCGGTTGCGCACATAATGCGTCAGCGTCTGCTGGCGGCTGTCCACATCGATGGAAGCGACCTTGAATCCCTGGTGCAGCAGGAAAATGGCCAAGTGGAAGGCCGTCGTGGACTTGCCCGACCCGCCCTTCTCATTGCCGACCACGATAACATGCACGCCTTGCCCGGCCACGAGCGGACTCCAGTACAACTACGTGGATTGTCCGGCCTCCACGTGACGCTGGCAAGGCGGGAATGGTGAATAATGGTTAAACGCTTAACGCGTGGCGCGGCCGTCCTAGGCCGATAACCGCACCGGTTCCAGGCGGTCCAGCGGCAGGTTCAGCGCCGCCACCAGATTGCGATATTCCTGCCGCGCACTCACATGCGACACCGTCGCACTCTCAGCGCCACCATCGTCATCGAGCGGATCGAACACGGTCATTCCCGTCGAAAACAGCGAGCGGAAGATCACGCGCTCGGCTATGCCGTCCGCCACCCGGCAGCCGAAGCGGGTCGCGATGGCGTCCAGCGTCGTTTGCACCTGTCGCGCATTGCGCGAGGCCAGCATCGATATGCGATTCCGCACCAGCACCCAATCGACGCTCTCGCCATCGATCGCGAGACGTTCCGAACGGGCACGCTGCACCAATCGGGCGTAATGGCCGGTTTCGATCGGCAGTCCGCTCTCCGGATCGATCCGCGTCAGCACATTGATGTCGATCAGGCTGTCATTGACCGGCGTCACCAGCGTATCGGCCAGCGAATGCGCCAGCCGCGTCAGGTTCGTATCGAAGCCTGGCGTATCGATAACGAGGAAATCGACGCTGTCCTCGACTTCGCCCACGGCACGACGGAAGACCTCGAACTCAGCCTTGTGGTTATCGGCGATGGAGTCGCCCCAGGCTGATGGCAGATGAAAATGCTTGGGATTGGGCAGGCTCAGCCCGCGCTCCTGGATATGGGCGCGCCGATTGCGCACATAGTGCGTGAACGTCTGTTGCCGGCTGTCGACATCGACAGTGGCAACCCGATAGCCCGCATGCAGCAGGTAGATGGCAAGGTGAAACGCCGTGGTCGATTTGCCCGACCCGCCCTTTTCGTTCCCCACTACAATGACATGCGCACCATCACGCGCCATCGCTGCCCCCCCAAATCAGTGTGCATCACGCCCCGTGCTACCAACGGCTCGCATGGTTAACAGGGCGTTAACATCGGTAGTCCGAACTGCCTGGATAGGTGATCGTGGGCTGTCACGCACTGGGCCTCATGGTGAGCTTGTCGAACCACGAGGTCGCGGCAACATAGCCGCCATCTGAACCGATTGGTCCAAGGGCCTAGCGCTTCAGCAGTCGGTCCCGTGCTTCGTTGATCTTGGACGCCAGATAGCTCGATCCGCCATGATCGGGATGCACCCCTTTCATCAGCTCGCGATGTGCCGCTCTGATATCCTCGTCGGATGCGCCGGGCTCCAGGCCGAGCACGGCGTACGCCTCTGCCAGCGGGTCGGTCGCCGCCTCAGCCGCTGCAGCCTCGCCGGCGGCGGTCTCGGCAAAATACTCCCGCCAACCGCTTCTGTTGGCGTCGAGCCAGCTTTCGAGCAGGCTGAGACTATCTGGGTCCCACTCAACCTCGGCAATGAGAGCACGGGTATCCTGCTCTCCCAGCGCCATCAGATCAGCGCCCGAGAATTTGCCCGTAACCACGCGACCGGCCACCGCGCCGGTATCGTGGTCCAGTTCCATCGCGAAATAGCGGCTCTTGACCCTCGAGATATTGCCCGCGTCCACCGCCCCGCCGTCGAACGAGAACGGCCCCAGTCGCCCGGTGCGCAAGATCGAGAACGCCGCCGCCCCGACGAATACGGCGATATCGATGCGCCGCGCAAACAGCAGCCCCGCGGCCAAGAGTGCCGCGCCGCCGCCCACCACCCAGCGCATCCCCTGCATCAGACTGTGTCGGTCGAACTGGCGAAGATATTGATAGGCCGCCAGCCCCGCCAGCAGCACCGCCGCGCCAACGAACACATAAGTCATTTGGGCAACTGCGCGAGCAGGACCTGAGCGTGGCTGCTCCCCTGCAATTTCAGCAGGTCCTTGCCACCGCTGGCATAGGCCGCAACGGCCTTGAGGAGTGCCGCCAGCTCCTGCGGTGCCGACGCATCGAAACGGGCATAGGCGCCCTTGGTCAGCCGGGCAAACTCGCGGAACGCCGCCTCGACCCGACTGTCCCGCCCTTCCTGGAAAATGAACAACGGGCACCCGAGCAGGCCGAGTTGCCCGGCCTTGTCCGCCAGTTCGTCCACATTCTCCTCGATCGCGTCGCCGACAAAGACCACGGCATTGATCCGCCGCTTGGCATGCTCGGCCCGCGCATGCGCGAAAACCTTGGAAATCTGGGTATTGCCGCCACGGCAGTCGATGCCGGTCATCAGCTTTGCCAGAGCTCCGGCATCCACCACCCATTTCGAGGCCCGACACTCGCCGAACCCGCGGAAATACAGCAACTGCACCTGCAAGGCGCTCGCCTTGGGAATGGCCTTGAACATCTCGCCCTGCAGCGAGCAAGCCAGGTCCCAGGTCGGCTGGCGGCTCATCGTCGCGTCCAGCGCGAACAGCAGCCGACCATCCTGCGCAGCATTCGGCCGCGCCATCGCGCCGACTTTCTCGACGAAAGCCGCGACATCGCCACTGACCTTGCCTTGTTGCGGCACTCCCGGTTTGGGCGTCGCGCTTGGGACTTTCTCTGCCATGCGCCTAATATGTGGCCGGGCCGACAGGGCCGCAAGGCCACCCTGCCCGCCGCGCGTAGACGTGATCCTCAGATCAGGCCAAGCTTTGCCAGATCGGCAGCCAAGGCTAGGGAATCGGCATTCTCGTTGGCGCCGATATCGGGTGGCGCATCTTCCGGGCGCAGGTAGCGCCAGCCCTGGAACGGTCGCTTGGGATAGGGCACCGTCCGCACTAGGTCAGGCGCCATGATGATGTCGCAGTAATCCTTGCCCTCGGCATCGGTATACTTGGCCAGCCGCAGGATAGGCTGCCGGCAGACCACCTGCCCCGAGATCACCCAATAGATCGAGGATTGCCCCTCCATCTCCTCGGCGCGCTTGGGCATCATGCGCGTGCGATGCACATGCACATCCTCGCCATAGTCAGCGTCCCACCAATGTGCCCGCTCGTCGCGGTAGCCTTCCAGCTCCTCGAAGCTCGAAACCCCCACGCAGAGTTTGATCATGTGGATCATGCCAGCGTCCCCGGCTTTACCCGGCCCTGGATCACATCGATCTCGTCGTCGTCCACCACCCACGGCTCCTTCAACGCCATCGCCCGCCACTCCTGGAAGGCCGGCAGGGCATAGATCGCTTCGACATACTCGCCAAGCAGATCCGACACTGGCAATCCATAAGTGCGTATCCGCGTCGCTACCGGCGCAAACATCGCATCGGCGCCAGTGAAAGCTCCGAACAGAAAAGGCCCGCCAGAAGCTGCCAGCAACCCGCCCCACAGCGTTTCCAGCCGGTGCAGGTCGCGCGCCACTGTGTCGATCGCCACCTTGCCGGGATGCGAGGCCCGCAGGTTCATCGGCGCATGGCTGCGCAGCGCCTGGAAAGCGGAGTGCATCTCGGCGGCCGCCGCCCGCGCCTGCGCCCGCAGCCCGATATCTTGAGGCCAGATGCCTCGCTCCGGATAGAGGTCGGCCGCGTACTCGATGATGGCGATAGTCTCGGGGATCACCACGCCCCCGTCGAACAGCACCGGCACCTTGCCCGTCGGCGAACGCTGGGCCAGCACATCGCGGAACCCTTCGCCCGAAAGCTGCAGCACCTCATCCTCGAACGGAATGTCGAAATGCTTCAGCACCAGCCAGGGCCGCATCGACCAGCTCGAATAGTTGCGATTGCCGATCAGCAGCTTCATCGTGAATACCCCTGGAAAGAAGAAGGGCGCCCCAGTGGCCCGGGCGCCCTTCTAAATTGGTGAGTGAAGAACTCTAGCGCTAGACGCCAGCAACGACGGAGAAAACCAGTCCCATTGAGAGCAGGCAGACCAGAGTCCAGGTCGCTGCTCGCCAGATAGTGGCCTTCGGTTGACTTCGCATGATCGCTCCTTGTCAGCCGTTCACTCCGGGCACCCGCTAGTGTTGTGCACCTGCTGCACCCGGTATCAAATCGTTAACCGTGTCATAAATGCTTTGCAAGCGGCGAAGTTGCCACACTCCACAGCGGCCATCGGCAAAATCGCTCCGCGGAGCGATTTTGCTGCGGAGGCCATGAGGGCTACGCCCAAATGGCATAGCCCCGCCGCAGGCAAAGCCCAATGACGCGCCCACACTGGACCGCGAGGGTTAAAGGGACCTGTGCGTAAAAGGCGGCATTTTCTGCAACCACGGACAATCCACAGCAACTTGCTAGAAGCCTCGCTCCGCCCGCAACTGCGCAAAAGCCGAAGGCGCCTGCCGCCCCTGCCACGCCGCGATGATCCGCCCCACGTTTTCATCGGCATCTAGCTCGGACTGCACCTCGAAATCGTAGCGCATGTCGCGGTGTATCGTGTGGAAGTCCTGTTCGGCGCTCCCTGCCGGCCGGTCCTTGCGCGCTGCCTCGCGCCGGATCAGCTCCGGCAGGCTGCAATGCACGCCCACGAAGAACACATCGAACGGCGCGAACAGCACCGCCAGTTCTTCGAGCCAGCCCGGCGTGTCGAGTATGTGCTCGAGCACCAGATTGTTCCCGGCCCCGGCATAAGCCGCCAGCGAGCGATGAAACCCGTCGAAGAACGGTTTCCGCGCCTCGCGCCAGGCAAACTCGCGGCTTTTGAACCGCGCCATCGGCAACACCCCGGAATCGCGCAAATGGTCGATCGAGATATGCCAGAACGGCTCGGGCAAACGAGCCTGCAGGCCGCGTGCGATGGTGGATTTGCCACTGCTCGACGCGCCGTGGACAAAGATGATCTTGGCTTCCGTCACCTTAGAACAGCCCGAACCACAGCCCCGCAATGCCGAGGAAGGCGAAGAAGCCCACCATGTCGGTGACGGTGGTCACGAATACAGCGGACGCGATGGCCGGGTCGGCCTTGAACTTGTCGAGAGTGAGCGGGATAAGGATGCCGGCCGTGCCGGCCACCACCAGGTTAATGATCATCGCCAGCGCAATGACGATGCCCAGTTGCATGTCGTTGAATCGCAGCCAGGTGATAATACCGATCAGTATGGCGAAAATCACGCCATTGGCCCAGCCCACGACCATTTCACGCCCGATCAGCCGGCGCAGTCGCCGCCCGTCGAGTTCGCGCATGGCCAGCGCGCGCACGGTCACCGTCATGGTCTGGGTGCCGGCATTGCCGCCCATCGAGGCGACGATCGGCATCAGCACCGCCAGCGCCACCATCTGGTCGATCGTGGCGCCGAACAGGCCGATGACGAAGGATACGGCCAGCGCGGTGAAAAGATTGACCACCAGCCACGGCACGCGGCTGCGCACGGTGTCGATGGTGGAGTCGGAAATATCCTCGTCGCCCACGCCGGCGAGCAGCTTGATATCCTCGTCGGCCTCCTCGTGGATCACGTCCACGATATCGTCGATGGTGAGCACGCCGACCAGCCGCTTGCTCTCGTCCACCACACCGACTTCGACAAGGTCGTAGCGCTCGAAGTCGCGGGCCGCCTCTTCCTGGTCCTCGTCGGCGTCGACGAGCACGAAGTTGGTGTTCATCAGCGCTTCGATCGCCGTCGCGCGCTGCGAGCGCAGGAACCGGTCCAGCGGGATCGTCCCCAGCACCTGGTAGGATGCGTCGACCACGTAGATCTGGTAGAATTCGTCCGGCAGGTCCTTCTCGCGGCGCAGGTAGTCGATCGTCTGCCCCACCGTCCAGAATGGCGGAATGGCGATGAAGTCGGTTTGCATCCGCCGGCCAGCGGATTCTTCAGGAAAATCGAGGCTGCGCTTGAGGCTCAACCGCTCGAAGGTCGGCAGCTTGGCCAGAACCTCGTCGCGATCCTCCTGCTCCAGGTCTTCGAGAATGGCCACGGCGTCGTCGCTATCGAGGCCGGTCACGCCGCGCGCGATTTCCGCATTGGGCAGCGCGTCCATAAGGTCGACGCGAACGCTTTCGTCGACCTCGGTCAGCGCCGAATAGTCGAACCGGTCGCCGAGCACGCGCACCAGTTCTACGCGCTCATCCGCGTCGAGCGATTCCAGCACGTCGCCCACGTCGGCCGCATGCAGCGGCTCCATGACCGTCGCGACGTCGTCGTTCCGTCCGGCAGCCAAATAGGCGCGCAGACGTTCAAGCCAGAGCGGACTGATGCGATCTTCGCTGTCGCGAAGCGCATTGGGATCAATCCCCGGAACAGCACCGGGCTCGGTCTCGACGTCTATGCTCATTGGGAGCCCTTTGTGTGTCCGGGTTTCGGGGGCAATCAAGCTGTAGCCAATCGCTTGGCGATGCGCCAGACTAAGAAGCGCGATTTGAGGTGGTTACCCGGAAAACTTCGCAACCGTGTGGAGGATGCGAGCCATGAGCGCCGATCCCGATCTCGACCAGGTGTTTACTCGCATCGAAACGCTCGCGGAGATACGCGGTCTGCCCGGCGTGTCCCGTTCGACCAGCTACGGCACGCCGGCCCTCAAGGTGAAGGACAAATCCTTCGTCCGCCTCAAGGATGCCCAGACCCTGGTGCTGCTCTGCCCGTCCGAGCAGAAGACACTGTTGATGGAGATCTCGCCCGATACCTATTTCGAGACCGACCACTATGTCGGCTGGCCCGCAGTACTCATCCGCCTTGCCGCCATAGCTGACGAGGAACTCGCGCTGCGTCTCGAGGATGCCTGGCGCTTCAAGGCACCGAAAACCCTGGCCGCCCAGCGCCCTCTGGTCACGCCGGGATTGGACGACTAGCCAGCCGGCGTCCTCCGAAACTTCGCCTCCCCATCTTTGCCCCATTGCGACCCTAGCTTCACGGACGTTTGAAGACCGCAATAACGCAAAGAACCAAACCGAGGTAATCTCATGTCGAAGACTTTGCTCGCCCCCGTCGCGATTGTTCTCGCCCTGGCGCTGGCCGCCTGTGGCGGCAGCGCTCCGGCCGATAGCGCGGACGCACCCCCTGCCGATTCTGCGGCTCCGGCCACCGACACCGCAGCCCCACCGGCAGATACCGCGGCCCCCGCGGCTCCAACGACCACTCCATAAACAAAAGGCCGTCCGAAAGGGCGGCCTTTTGCTGGGGGCGATGTGCCTTCAGGCGTCGCGTTCTCTCTCGATTTCGGTCGCCAGCTCGGCGCTCTCCGCCTCTGATATCGCTCCCGAGCCGGGGCGCCAGACCGTCTCGGTCTTCATCTCGCCATCGCGGACCAGAACCTCGACATCGTCCTCGCCCAACTCCCGAGCGGCCGCAATAGCAGCGGTGATGGCCGCTTTCTTGGACGGGAAAGGCGCTTCGATCTCGCCTTTGTAGCTGAACTGCCAGGATTCCCGCTGCGAAACCACAAAGTGCCTGCTGCTCATAACCACCTCCGCACAAGACAGTGCCAGCGGCCGATGGAACACCCCATCGCAAGAGTTCGCAAGGCCCATCAATGCTCGGCAACTGGCCCGAAAACGAAAAGCCGCGCAATCCCAGGGATTGCACGGCTTTTTCGATTATTGGTGCGGTCGAGAAGACTCGAACTTCCACGTCTTGCGACACAGCGACCTCAACGCTGCGCGTCTACCAATTCCGCCACGACCGCACGCTTGGTAGAGCCACGCCCGGGGGCGAAGCGAGTGGGGATGTAGCAAAGGTCTCCCACAACCTCAAGCGCTTAAATCGAGATTTCCCATTCGATGGTCGGAAGGAGCACTAGGGACGTCGAGTTTCCGGTCAGGCCGAGTCAAAAGGCGTGGTGTGCGAGAACCGGAGCGGAGCGTGCCCAAGTACGTGAGGCCGGAAGCGCAGCACACCGCGTCTTGCAGGCCGGCATTACCGGAAAGGCGGTGCCCCTAGCCGCGGCGGAGAACCTTTTCGGTAATCTGCACGCGCAAATGCCCGTCTTCGACGCTGACTTCGCCATGCGCGATCAGCGTATTGTTGGCGTAGACGTTCAGCGGATCGTTCTCGTTCGCGTCCAGCTCGATCACCGCGCCGCGGCCCATGCGCAGCAAATGGTGGATCGGCATGGTCGTCGCGCCGAGTTCGACCGTGATGTCCACTTCAATATTGTCTAATGTGCTCATAGATAAGTCTGCAACCTCGGCCCGGCACGCAAGAGTGCGGCCGCTGAATCTCTCAAGGGTAACTGTCTGGCAAGCATGGTTATGGAAGCGTTAACGCAAGAGCCGATCGGCTGCGAAACCAGTAACAAACTGGCACGGAGCGATCGCCGCCCGGTGCAGTGGATCATTTCATCCACCCCGGTGCCCTACCCCGTTGCCCTTGAGGCCATGCGGGCGCGTGCGGCCGCCATCGCGGCCGGCGAAGCCGAAGAGGCCATCTGGCTCATTGAGCACCCACCACTTTACACCGCTGGCACCTCGGCTGTGCCCGAGGACCTGCTGTCCGACCGCTTCCCGGTCTACGATGCCGGGCGCGGTGGCCAATACACCTATCACGGCCCCGGCCAGCGTGTGGCCTACGTCATGCTCGACCTGACCCAGCGCGGCCGCGATATCCGCTGCCTGGTCCAGGGCCTCGAAGGCTGGGTGATTGACACGCTGGCGGCGCACAATGTCACCGGCGAACGTCGCGACGGCCGCATCGGCGTCTGGGTACAGCGTCCGGACAAGGGCCCGCAGAAGGAAGACAAGATCGCCGCCATCGGCGTCCGGGTCTCCAAATGGGTCACCTTCCACGGCATTTCACTCAACGTTGCGCCAGACCTGACCCATTATGACGGCATCGTCCCCTGCGGCATCACCGACCAGGGCGTCACCAGCTTCGAGGATCTGGGGCAGCTCGTCTCCATGCCCGAAGTCGATTCGGTGCTGCGCGCCACCTTCGAACGCCGCTTCGGCCCCACCATTGCCGCAAGCGAGCAAGGCCTTGTCAGCACTGCCCCGCATGGCCAAGTTGCGTAAAGATCGAATCGCCCTCTGGAGGACGACATGACCCTGGATGACCTGAAGCGCCTTTTCACCCGGCAAACCCTGTTCCGGCTCGACGCCATCCTGTCGCCCAAGCTGGTGCCCATCCTCTATGCGCTCGGACTGGCGGGCATACTGCTCTGGGCCGTCAGCCACTTCTTCTGGAGTTTCGGCTTCGGCTTCGGCAACGGCCTCTGGGGCCTGCTCGAAATCGCCGTGTTCGGCCTGCTGTCGCTGGTAGCGTTGCGCATCACCTGCGAGGGTCTGCTGGTCTGGTTCAAGACCCACGAGCAGAGTGGTGAGACCGTCAATCGCTCGCGCTATTCGGCCTCGCTGCTCGATGAAGTCCGCGACGCCATCCGCGACCTCGCCGAGGAAGGCAGCGACGGCGTCGACTATGCCGAGGCCGACGAATACATCACCCCTGCAACCGATCCGGCGCCATATGTCTCTCCATCTGGCGAAACCATCCGCACTCCGGCCACCGGCCCCGGCGAAGTGTTCAAGCCCCGCCGCACCGCCCGCCGCACGCCTCCGCCCAAGGATGTGAGCTGAGCGTTCTGCGCCACACCCCATCCACCGCCACACCCAAACCACCTACAAACAAAAAGGCCGCCGTGACATCCATCACGGCGGCCTTCTCATTTCTGCGAACCAATCTACTGCTTGTTGACGCTCCAGGCGCCCGGGCCGGCGAAGACCAGGTAAAGGAACACGAAGCAGAACAGGATGGCGGCGTCGCCACCATTGTTCACTGGGAAGGTGTTCATCGGCGCGTGGATCATCCAATAGGCCACAGCCATGGTGCCCGAGGCAATAAACGCTGCCGGACGGGTGAAGAACCCGACCAGGATCATTAGACCGGCGACGATCTCGATAATGCTGGCTGCGCCAAACATGCTTATCAGCGGCGGCTGCATGTCTGTGGCGGGGAAGCCCAGCAGCTTCTGCGTGCCGTGCGCAATGAACAGCAGGGCGGTGACGATCCGCAGCACGGCGAGGGCCTGCGGCGCATAGGCGGAGAGACGATCGAACATGTTGTGTGCTCCTTTGAGCTTTGAGATCCGCGCCACCCCAACCGGCGCATCGGACAAAAGCCCACTAAAGCAATAGATTGCGGGCCAATACCGGACAAACAGCGGACGCACTGTTCGCCATTGTGAACATTCAAGTCTGCGTGTTCGCCATAATTGGAAGGCCTGCTTTGCCCCATGCGGGAGGCAGTCACATTGCGTAACCGTCAAACTTTCTGTATGACGCGCGCAACAATTCCCACATCGGATATTTTCGCTCACATGAGCCAAGCGCCAAAAATTGGCCTCGTCAGCCTCGGCTGCCCCAAAGCCCTCGTCGATAGCGAACGCATCATGTCGACGCTCCGGTCGCAGGGCTATTCGTTCAGCCGCGACTATGCCGGCGCCGATATCGTCCTCGTCAACACCTGCGGTTTCCTCGATTCTGCCAAGCAGGAATCGCTCGAAGCCATCGGCGAAGCCCTCAACGAGAACGGCCGGGTCATCGTCACCGGTTGCCTGGGCGTCGAAGAAGAACTGATCCGCAAGACCCATCCTTCCGTGCTCGCCATTTCCGGCCCGCATCAATACGAGAACGTCGTCAGCGCCGTTCACGAGCATCTGCCGCCGGTGCCGAACAAGTTCGTCGATCTCGTGCCCGAGACCGGCCTCAAGCTGACGCCGCGCCACTATGCCTATCTGAAGATTTCCGAAGGCTGCAACAATCGCTGCTCCTTCTGCATCATCCCCCAGATCCGCGGCGATCTCGCCTCCCGCCCCGCCGCGGGCGTCCTCGGCGAAGCCGAAGGCCTGATCCGCTCCGGCGTCAAGGAGCTGCTGGTCATCAGCCAGGACACGTCGGCCTATGGCGTCGACATCAAATATGCCGAGAGCAATTATCGCGGACGGCCGGTCAAGGCGAAGTTCTACGATCTCGCCAAGGAACTGGGCCAGCTCGGCGCCTGGGTGCGCCTGCACTATGTCTACCCCTACCCGCATGTCGACGCGGTGATGGAGCTGATGGCCGATGGCCTGGTGCTGCCCTACCTCGACATCCCCTTCCAGCACGCCTCCCCGAAGGTGCTGAAGGCCATGCGCCGCCCGGCCCATCAGGAAAAGACCCTGAATCGAATTCTCGACTGGAAGCGCCAAGTCCCTGATCTGACTGTACGATCCAACTTCATCGTCGGCTTCCCCGGCGAGACCGAGGAAGATTTCGAGATGATGCTCGACTTCATCGAGGAAGCCGAGATCGATCGCGCCGGCTGCTTCAAATACGAGCCCGTCACTGGCGCCCCGGCCAATGAGTTGGAAGGCATCGTCCCTGATGACGTCATGCAGGACCGCTTCGAGCGCCTGATGGAAGTCGCCCAGAACGTCTCCACCGGCCAACTCGCCAAGAAGGTCGGCCGCACCATTCAGGTCCTGGTCGACGACGTCCAGCCCGAAGCCAACAAGGCCATCGCCCGCTCCAAGTGGGACGCGCCCGAGATCGACGGCCAGGTCATCATCAGCAACGCCGATGGCATCAAGCCCGGCGACATGCTCGACGTCGTCGTCACCGACAGCGACGAATACGACCTGTTTGCCGAGCCCGCGAAGGCGCTGAACTAAGCGTTTCCAACGCCTTACGGCTATTTTCGGAATCATTTTGAAGGCGCCGCTCGCGGCGCCTTTTGCCTGTCCGGCCCTGCCATTTTGCATTCCACCGGACCTGTGACACGCTCCTCGTGTTGCGAGTCCATTTTGAGGAGAATGGAATATGGCTTTTGACGGCGTAGGTTGGCTGGCAGCCATCATCATCGGCGGTCTTGCCGGGTGGTTGGCCAGCATGTTCATGAATGCCGGTGGCGGCGTGCTCAAGAATGTTATTCTGGGTATCGTCGGCGCCGTCCTGGCGAGCCTGGTCTTCGGTCTGCTCGGCATCTCATTCGGCGGCTGGATTGGCTACCTGATTGCCGGCTTCATTGGCGCCTGCATTATCATCTTTGTCGGGCGCGCCGTAGCGCGTTAGCGTGCCGGGCGGCCACCTCCACGTGGCCGCCCGTCTTCGGAAACGAAATCGCGCCGCCGGGCTGGTTTAGGCAATCTCTTTTCGACCGCCCAGCCACCCGTAAATTACTCATCCGAAACAGTGCTTTACCGCTGGACGCCTGTAGAACTGCCATTGCATCTGACCACCAACGTCTCTTTCAATCGTTGGATACCAGCGTCAATGAACAAGCTCCTCGCCGCCGCCGTTGCGGCCCTCGCCCTCGGCGGCACCCCGGCCTTCGCCCAGCCGACCGATATCCTCAACGCCTCCTATGACATTGCCCGTGAGCTGTTCGAAGCCGAGAACGCGGCCTATGCCGCGTCAGGCGCGACGGTGACCATCAACCAGTCCCATGCCGGCTCGTCCGCGCAGGCCCGCGCCGTGCTCGAAGGCCTGGCCGCCGACGTCGTGACCTTCAATCAGGTTACCGATATCGACAAGCTGGTCGAAGGCGGCTTCGTCGCAGCCGACTGGTCCACGCAGTTCCCCAATAACGCCGCGCCCTTCTACTCCTTCCCGGCCTTCCTGGTTCGGTCGGGCAATCCCAAGGGCATCAGCGACTGGGGCGATCTGGCCGCCGATGGCGTGCAGGTGATCTTCCCCAACCCCAAGACCTCGGGCAATGGCCGCTACACCTATCTGGCGGCCCGCGCCTGGGCGACCGAGGAATATGCCGGCGACGAGGCCAAGATCGAGGAATTCCTCACCAAGCTGTTCTCGAACGTTCCGGTCTTCGAGACCGGCGGTCGCGCTGCCACCACCGCCTTCACCGAGCGTGAACTGGGCGACGTGCTGGTCACCTTCGAGGCCGAAGTACTAAGCGTGCGCAAGCAGCTCGGCGCTGACAAATATGATGCCGTCATTCCGTCCGTGAGCTTCTTGTCCGAATTCCCGGTCGCCATCGTCGACAAGGTCGTCGATAGCCGCGGGAGCCGCGATCTGGCCAAGGCCTATCTCGATTTCCTCTTCACGCCGGAAGGCCAGGAAGTCGCAGCCGCCAATTTCCACCGTCCCCAGGACGCCGCCGTCCTCGCCGCCCACGCCGCCGACTTCCCCGAGGTTCGCCTCGTGACGGTGGAAGACGCTTATGGTGGCTGGAAGAAGGCCTCCGAGGAGCACTTCGCCGACGGCGGCCTGCTCGACAAGGTTTTTCTCAATCAGTAGGTGGCCGCGAGCCGACCGCTCCTAACCCTCGCCATCACCGGGCTTGTCCCGGTGATCCATTGTTGACCATGGATTGCCCGGACCAGCCGGGCAATGACGTTTTGAATAGGCATCTCGAGGAAACCTGATGGCATCGAAACGCAGCAAGCATCTGTTGCCCGGCTTCGGGCTGACGCTTGGCATCTCCATGCTCTATCTGACGGTGATCATCGCCCTGCCCTTGCTGGCCATGCTGCTCAAGGTCGCCGGCATGGGTTGGGAGGAATTCTGGCGAATCGTCGCCTCCAACCGCTCCCTCGCAGCCTATCGCATCACCTTCACCTCGGCGCTGGCGGCCACCGCCTTCAACGGCGCCTTCGGCCTGCTGCTGGCCTGGGTGCTGACGCGCTACAGTTTTCCCGGCAAGCGCATCCTCGACGCCCTGGTCGACCTGCCCTTCGCGCTGCCCACCGCCGTGGCTGGCCTGGTGCTCGTCACCCTGTTCGCCAAGACCGGCTGGTATGGCCAGTTCCTCGAGCCTAACGGGCTAAAGGTCAACTACACCCAGATTGGCATCATTATCGCCATGACCTTCACCTCGATCCCCTTCGTCGTGCGGGCCGTTCAGCCCGTGCTCGAAGACATCCAGATCGATCTGGAGGAAGCCGCGCGTACCCTCGGCGCCACCCGCTGGCAGATTTTCGCCCGCGTCATCTGGCCCACCATCCTCCCCGCCTTCATGGCTGGCTGCGTGCTGTCTTTCGCCCGTTCACTGGGTGAGTTCGGCGCCGTCGTCTTCATCGCCGGCAACCTGCCCGGTCTGACCGAGATCGTGTCGCTACTGATCTTCATCCGCCTCGACGAATACAATTACGAAGGCGCCGCCGCCCTCGCCTTCGTCCTGCTCCTCGCCGCCTTCATCACCCTGGCCATCACCAACGCACTGCAAGCCTGGCAAGTGCGCTACGCGGATCGGAGCCGGTGATGCGGTGGGTTACCGAAGCACCCCCACCCTCATTCCCTCCCCACAAGGGGGAGGGAGGCGATGGGGCATCGCTCGGTGGCACCATGCAGCCGCAGTCACTGGCCAGGCTTCCCTCCCCCTTGTGGGGAGGGAATGAGGGTGGGGGTATCTCGCCATGACCACAAAGCTCGCTCGCTCCCCGTCCGAAATCGCCCTCATCGCCCTGGCCTTCATCCTCTCCGGCCTGATGCTGGTCGTGCCGCTTGCGGTCATCTTCGCCTTCGCCCTGCGCGAGGGTGTGGGCACCTATCTCGCCAACATCGCCGAGCCCACGACCCTCCACGCCATCGGCCTCACCGTGCTCACCGCGCTGATCGTCGTGCCGATCAATGTCGTGGTCGGCGTCTGCATTGCCTGGCTGGTCGGCCGCTTCCGCTTCCGCGGCCGGCAATTGCTGATCACCATTATCGAACTCCCGGCCGCCGTCAGCCCCATCGTCGCCGGCACGGTCTATCTGTTCCTCTATGGCGGTCAGGGCCTGCTCGGGCCCGCGCTGCAGGCCGCCAACATCCAGCTCATGTTCACGGTCACCGCGATCATCCTGGTCAGCCTCTTCGTAACCGCCCCGTTCGTGGCGCGCGAACTGATCCCGCTGATGCAGCAGCAAGGCACTGAAGACGAGGAGGCGGCCCTGTCGCTCGGCGCCAATGGCTGGCAAATGTTCTGGCACGTGACCCTGCCCAATATCCGATGGGCCATCATCTATGGCGCCATCCTGACCAATGCGCGCGTCATGGGCGAATTCGGCGCCGTCTCGGTGGTCTCCGGCTCGATCCGCGGCCAGACCAACACCCTGCCGCTCCAGATCAGCCAGCTCTTCAACGACTTCAACGTCACCGGCTCCTTCGCCGCCGCCTCGACGCTGGCGCTGATGGCCGTTCTGACGCTGGTGCTGAAATCAGCCCTCGAGGCCAGGGCCGGCTGGCGCTAGAGGCCCCGCGTCGGCCGACACAGCGAACATCGCCGCCATCACGTCCGACTGCGTGACCATGCCCACCAGCCGCCCATCCGCATCCACCACCGGCAGGTGATGTAGCCCCGCATCGGCCATGAAGGGCACGATCTGCGCAATATGTGTCTCCGGCCGCGCGGCCTTCACCGGCGCACTCATGATATCCTCGACCTTGCCCTTGAGCGCGCGATCCGAATTGCTGATTGCGCGCAGCCGCCAGCCAAGCCCCGAACCCGTAGACGACATGCCCCAATCGGCTTTGTCGAGCAGATCGGTCTGCGTCAGGATGCCAATGACCCGGTTGTCGAGGTCGACCACAGGCAGCGCCTTGATGTGATGCTCCCGCAAATGCCGCAACGCTTCGCGCAGGCTGGTCTTGGGGCCGACCGATTGCACGTCCCGGCTCATTACCTGCGCACAGGTCACCCCGCCGGAACGGCGGTCATAGGCCCGTTGCTCGGCCCGATGCAGGATATCCTCCAGGTCATCGGTCGCGACGGGCAACACGAGATCGTACTGGGCCAGCACGGCGCTGATGTCCTCGCTCGTCACCCCCAGCCGTCCCGTTGGCAGCGGGTCGGCCGTGCGGTGCGGATTGCTTACCGCCGGCGCCAGATGCGGATAGCGCCGCCCCGTCAGATTGTTGAACAGCAGCGCCGCACCCAAGAGCAGCAGCGAGTTCACGCCCACCGGCCACAGCACAAAGCCATAGCCCGCTGCCTGGATCGCCGGCCCGCCCAGCACCGCCGTCAGCGCCACCGCGCCGCTCGGCGGATGCAGGCATTTGAGCGCCATCATCGCAGCGATCGCCAGGCCCGCCGCCAGCGCGGCAGCAACCATCGGATCGCCTACATAACGCGCGCACGTGACCCCGATCAGCGCCGAAACCGTGTTCCCGCCGATGATCGACCACGGCTGCGCCAGGGGACTGGTCGGCACCGCGAACAGCAGCACCGCCGACGCCCCCATCGGCGCGATCAGCAGCGGCACATCGGTGCCGCCACCCAGCGCCAGGCTGGCCACGAGGCCCGTCACCAAAATCCCGATCAGCGCCCCGATCGACGCGCGCAGCCGCTCACCCAGGCTGACAGGCGCCAGGCCGGGCACGAACCGCTTGATAAAGGGAAGAACGCTGGACATTGGCGCGCGGTGTAGCAGGCGGCACTTCAAGCGCCAACTGCCTGAACACGTGGCATATTCTCAATGGGGCAGCAGCGTTGAAATTTCGTGCTGCGAACCGGCCCCGCAGTCGTCTCCCTCCCCCTTGTGGGGAGGGATCAAGGGCGGGGGTGAGTCACGAACACCGAGCACTCGGCCCCACCCCACCCTAACCCTCCCCATCAAGGGGAACCGATCGAGTTTGCGCGGCGCCTAATGCCAGCTCTTGAGCCCCAGCAGCTTCTCACCCAGCGGCGTCAGCTTTGCCGTCTCGGCATTCTTCTTCTCCCACTCGCGCGGGTCGCCCGGAAAAGCGTCGCGCCGCGGATGATCGAGCTCCCGCCACAGCCGCACCCGCTCGGTGCGCTCGGCGATATTGCCCTCATCGGCCGGGAACATCGAAATGTACTGTGCCATCCGCACCCGGTCCTTGGAGTGGTTCGGCCGCACCCCATGCGCCAGCAGCGTATTGAAGATCATCAGATCGCCCGCCTCCATCTCGATATTGGTGATCTTGAGCCCGGTAGTGTCCGGGTGCATCGGGTCACGATCATCGGGCTGCGTCTTCACCCAATTGTCGAAGTCATAGAACAGCTCCGGAATGCACTGGAAGCCGCCGACATCGCCATCCTGCTTGACCAGGCTTAACACCCCCTGCACGCCAATCGGCAGCGGATCGAGCGACGTGTCGCTGTCCCAGTGGATGAACCCGTTCGGGTTGCCATGCACCTTCTTGGGCACGTTGAGGTTGGCGCGGTCGATGCTGGTCCACAGCTCCTCCATGTCCCAAATATCGACGAATGCGTCATAGACGCGCTGCTCCATGCGGTTATCCCACAGCAACTGGTGGTTATAGATCTCCACCATGCCAGTGCCGTTGAGCTCCTTCATGATGTGATCGCGCCGCTGCGGCGCGTACCACGTCGTCTGGTCGCCCGGATCCTTTTCATCAAACTCCCAGAGCAAAGCCTTGAGCCGCTCGACATTTTCCTGCGGCACCGCACCGCGAACAATCACATAGCCCTTGGTCACCCAATGCTCCCAGTCTTCCGGGCTCAGCACCCGCAGCGGTAGCTTCTTGACGATATCCTTGAGCTGAGTGGTCACCACCTGCGTGGTCGGATGGCTGTCGCGTTTGGTGGTCGGCTGCATGTCTCGCTCCCATGTGCTGTCCCCTCGGGGCTTGCTGATGAAGCAACCGTAGCCTGCCAAAGCCCGGCAGGCTTGCCCACGGCTGGCCAGTATTGATACTATTCTGGCCTATCGAGCCAAACCCGCGCCACATGAAGCCCTATCTGGAGCACCTCACCACCGCCGACGACGCGTCCTGGGCCATGCTCAACCGGCGCCTCGATGACGGCATTCCGTTCCAATGGCACCACCACCCCGAGTTCGAGCTCACCCTCACCCTCAATTCACGGGGCCAGCGCTTCATCGGCGACCATATCGGCCGCTACGACGAAGGCGACCTCGTCCTCATCGGCCCCTACCTGCCGCACACCTGGCATTCCCTGGAACGGCCCGATCAGGCCGAGCCGCATGTCGCTCTGGTGATGTGGTTCCTGCCCGAATGGGCCGAACGGCTCACTGCCAACACTGAGCTGCGCAGCGTCGGCGCCATGCTCGCCCGCGCCGCCACCGGCCTCCAGTTCACGCCGGAAGCCGCTGCGGCGGTCCGCCCGTTGATCGAAGATCTGTTTACCCAGCCGCCAGTCGAGCGCTTCCTGCGCTTGGTGACCGTTTTGACCCGCCTCGCCGACGATCGCGCCGCTACGCCCCTGTCCGTCACCGCGCCCGAACTGGCCCCCGCATCCGCCGATCGTGGCCGCATCGATCGCGTGCTCAACCACATCCACCAGCACTTCGCCGAACCGATCACTATCCCGCAGCTCGCCGACATCGCCGCCCTCAGCCCCTCAGGCCTGCATCGCACCTTCCTGCGCCATACCCGCCAAACCGTGAGCCAATACCTGATCCGCCTGCGCATCGGCCGCGCCTGCGCCTTGCTGTCATCGGGCGCCACCCCGATCGGCACCATCGCCGGCGAAGTCGGCTACGACTCGCTGGCCAATTTCAACCGCCAGTTCAAAGCGCTGAAAGGCACGACACCGAGGGAGTATCGGGCGGCCTTCCTGATCTAGCACTGATCAATCCGCCACCGCACGTCCTGGGTTTAGGGCGAAACCGTTCCAGCCTCAGTGGGAACTCAATCCGGCGCACCCCGCTGAACGGATTCCTCCCCCTATCAGGGGAGGTTAGGTGGGGGTATCCAACGAAACTCGTCTTCGCCGTCTACCGCGCAAACGCCTCGAACGGATTTTCCTCCGTCAGCCGCACGATCATCGCCTCCTCCACCCCAGCCTCCCGCAGCTTGGGCACGATGCTGCCAAACAGCGTTGTATACGGCCGTGGCGTGCCGCCACCAGGCTGCGCCGGATCGAACCAGCCCATATCGTGGCTCAGCAGCAACTGCCCGCCGAGACCCGCCGCCAGCGCCCGCAGGATGCGCGGCAGCGTCTCTTCGTCCGGCACCCAACCGATATTATCGTACTCGATCCACGCCCCGCGCGCCGCCACCGCCTTATGCATCTCGAAATCCGGCTCCGCCTGCGTATGGATCGAGATAAACCGGCTGGCCGTATAGCCCTCGCCTTCGATGATATCGAGCTGGTCCATCACCACCCGCCCCTTGATCGTATGCGAGCCGATCACCGCCCCCGTCGCCCTGGCCGCCCGTGCCGCTGCCCGCAAAATGCGCTCCTCCAGGCGGGTAATCCCGTCGTCACCGGCGCTGAGCTTGATCCATCCGGCCTGCACGCCGGTATCGTCCATCCCCTCGTTGAGCTCGCGGAGCATCCAGGCCTCTAGCTCGCCCTCGCTGGCTCTGCCGACCCATTCCGGAATCCAGGGCTCGCGATAATTCCCCGTCGGCACCACGATCGGGAAGTTCGTTGCCAGCGATACCGCCAGGTCCATGTCCGCCCGACGGCCCACGCCACCGGTCGAGCACTCGACCAAGGCCGTCACACCCTGCGCTTTGATCGCCTCGATTTGCGGCGCCATCAGCGCCACCACATCGGCCTCATCCGCTTCGGCATATCCTGGCTGATCAGGCGTCCGCAGGTCGACGAACACATGCTCGTGCGGCAGGATAATGCCGAGCTGATCCTTGCTGCGCGGCCCGAGCGTGGTGAAAAGCTGCTTCATCAAACGTCCTCCGCGCCGAGTGGCGCCCTGATTTGGTTCCATCCCTATACACCACCCAACGACGATTTTGGCCCTTGCCGCTCGCAGACCGCTGCTGTGTGTTACGAGGGCAGCGCCGCCAGCAACGGAATCGCAATGACTCTTCCGCAAACCTTCGCCTTCCTGATCATCGGCGCCATGATGGTCGCCTTCATCTGGGGGCGGTGGCGATATGACGTGGTTGCGGTCGGGGCCCTGCTCGCGGCGCTTGCCCTGGGTGTGGTGCCGCCGACGGAGGCATTCAGCGGCTTTTCCGACGACATCGTTATCATCGTCGCTAGCGCACTCATCGTGAGCGCCACGGTGTCACGCTCCGGCATCATGGAATTGGCGATCCGCCGCTTCGCGCCAAACATCTCCACCCCACGCGCCCAACTCATCCTGCTGGTCGTAGTGGTCACCATCCTCAGCGCCTTCGTCAAGAATATCGGTGCTTTGGCGATCATGATGCCCATCGCCTTCCAGATGGCGCGAAAATCCGGTGTCTCGCCTTCCCTTTTCCTGATGCCGATGTCGTTCGGCTCGCTGCTGGGCGGGCTCATGACACAGATCGGCACGTCGCCCAACATCATCGTCTCGCGCGTTCGCCAGGAGATGACCGGTCAAGCATTCGGCATGTTCGACTACACCCCGGTCGGTCTGGCCCTGTCGATCGTGGGCATCATCTTCCTCGCGCTCTGCTACCGGCTCCTGCCCGAGCGCAAGCGCGAAGACAGTGGCCTCGACCGAGCCATCGAGATCAAGAACTACACCACCGAAGCGCGCGTCATCGAGGACTCCGCCGCCATCGGCAAGACCGTGGGCGACATCCATGCCAGCGCCGATGGCCAGGCCATGATCACCCGCCTTGTCAGCGCCTCCGGCCAGGGCCGCACGCCCCTGCCCGATGCCAAGCTGCGCGCCGGCGATATCCTGATGATCGAAGGTGACCCCGAAGCCCTCGACAAGATGGTGTCGCAGTCCGGGCTGATCTTCTCCGAGCGTCGCGGCGCAGCCACCAAGGACGCCGCCGATATCGGCATTATTGAAGCGGTCATCGGCGAGACCTCCGCCCTGATCGGCGCCACGGCGCAGGAATTGACGCTGTTCGATCGCACCGGCCTCAACCTGCTCGCCGTCAGCCGCCGCGACCAGCGCTTCACCGAACGCCTGGGCCAGATTCGTTTCCAGAACGGCGATGTCATCCTGCTGCAGGGTCACCTCAAGCGCCTGCCGGAACTGCTTCGCGAGTGGGATTGCCTGCCGCTGGTCGAACGCGGCCTGCGCCTCGGCAGCGTACGCAATGGCCTTGTCCCGCTGCTCATCCTGCTCGTCGCCATGGCGGCCACCGCGCTGGGCATCGTGCCGGTCGCCCCGGCCTTCTTTGCCGCTGCGGTGGCCATGGTGCTGAGCCGCTCGATCCCCCTGCGCGATGTCTACGCCCAGCTCGATCCTCCCATCCTGATCATGCTGGCCTGCCTCATTCCGGTTTCGGACTCGCTGCGTGCCACCGGCGGCACCGAGATCATCGCCAGCTGGCTCTCCATGACGGCCAGCACGCTACCCGGCTGGGGCGCCCTCGCCCTCATCATGGTTGCTGCCATGGCGGTCACGCCGTTTCTCAACAATGCCGCCACCGTGCTGGTCATGGCGCCCATCGCCGCCACCTTCGCCACCGACCTCGGTTATGCGCCCGAGGCTTTCCTGCTGGCCGTCGCCATTGGCGCCGGCTGCGATTTCCTCACGCCCATCGGCCATCAGTGCAACACGCTGGTCATGGGACCCGGCGGCTACAAGTTCGGCGACTATTGGCGGCTGGGCGCACCGCTGTCGCTGATCGTGGTCCTCGTCGGCGTGCCCATGTTGATGCTCGTCTGGCCGTTCTAGATCATCCAAGCCGCAGTCGACCTCCCTCCCCCTTGTGGGGAGGATCGGGGTGGGGGTAAGCCTCATCAGAAGCGGAATTTTCCATGCACTCGATCCACACCATCTCCCTGCCCAACCGCCCACCCTTGATCCTCGGCCAGACCCCGCTGATCATGGGCATTCTCAACGTCACGCCTGACAGCTTCTCCGACGGCGGCCAACACAACCTCATCGAAACGGCCGTCTCTCACGCCCACCAGATGATCGCTGAGGGCGCCGACATCATCGACATTGGTGGCGAAAGCACTCGCCCCGGCGCCGAGCCAGTTGGCGTTCAGGAGGAACTCGACCGCGTCATGCCCGTCATCGACGCGCTGATCGCCGCAGGTATTACCGCACCGATCTCCATCGACACCTACAAGCCGCTTGTCGCCGACCAGGCTATTCAGGCCGGCGCTGTAATCATCAATGACGTGCACGGCCTGCAAGGCGCGCCCGAAATGGCTGAGGTCGCCGCTCTTCACGATGTTCCCGTCATCGCCATGCATTGGCAAAAAGACCGCGATCGTTCCGTTCCTCTCATCGACGACATGCATCGTTATTTCGACGCCACTATGGCCCACGCAGAACAGGCGGGGATAAGTCGCACAAACCTGATCCTCGACCCAGGTTTCGGCTTTGGCAAAAGTCTGCCGGAAAACTACGCCATGCTGCGAGAACTTCGCCAGCATGCTTGCAGCAGCAGATTGTCGGAACATTTTCCCATTCTGGTTGGCACGTCACGCAAGTCGATGATCGGCAAATTGCTCGATATCCCGGCCGATCAGCGCCTTGCCGGCACAATTTCAACCACGGTCCTTGGCTACATCAACGGCGGGCATATCTTTCGCGTGCATGACGTCCGCGCCGCCAGCGACGCCCTTCGCGTCGCGCAGGCAACACTGTATGGTCCGCCCGCGGGCCTATAGGCTCCGCCCGCGGAACTGGGGTAGCAGCAATGGCCGAGCCATTCACGGGCGACCGTATCATCCTGAAAGATCTGGGCTTTTACGGCTACCACGGCGTCTTTGCCGAGGAGGAGAAGCTCGGCCAACGATTCTTCATCGACCTCGAACTGGGCGCCGACCTCTCGGTGCCGGCCGCCACCGACCGGCTCAGCACCGGCATTTCCTATGCCGATATCTACGACGTCGTGAAGGCCACGTTCGAAACCAAGCGCACCAAGATGCTGGAAGCGCTAGCCCAGAACATCTGCGACCAATTATTCGCATCTTTTCAAGGCGTTACCTGGGTGATCATTCGCATCCGCAAGCCGGAAGCGCCGATCGCCATGGTGCGTGGTGAAGCCGCCATCGAATTGCATCGCCGGCGGAAACAGTAATGACCTCAAAGGCCTGGCTCAGCCTCGGCGCCAATATCGGCAACCCACCCGCCCAACTCGCCGAAGCCATCCGCCGCATCGGCGAACACCAGGCGATCAGCGTCGTCGCACAGTCGCGCGTCCTCATCACCAAGCCCTGGGGCAAGACCGATCAGCCCGACTTCGCCAACATGGCAATCGCTATTGAGACGACGCTCGAACCCATTGATTTGCTTGATGTTGTTCTTGGCATCGAACTGGACATGGGCCGCGTCCGCGAGGAAGTCTGGGGCCCTCGCCTGATCGACATCGACATCATCGCCTACGACGATCTGGAGCTCAAAACGCCCCGTCTGACGCTGCCGCACCCACACGCACACGAGCGCGACTTCGTGCTAACACCCCTCGCAGAAATAGCCCCCGATGTCAGCGCGCTGCTAGCATCGAGAGCCAAAGGCTCTAAGGGCGCAGAGCGTCCAACACCGTGACGGCGGTATCGAATTCTACCCGCCGCATCGCCCGCCGCTCGGCCGCTTCCTCATCCTGGCCCCACTGCGTGATCTGATAATCCTCGTCGACATGGGCCGCCGACCAGACCTGGTCCGGCGTCAGCAACTTGTTCCACAAGGCGATCGCCAGCAGGCCCGAGCCAGTCAGACCGGTGATCGACACCAGCGCCGTTAGCGTAAAGAGGTTTTCGCCCTCCAGCGACTGCGCCAGCCGATCCAGCGTTGCTTGCGGCTGCGGCTGGTGGAGAATGCCCATAGTCGGCTGGAAACTGACGCCGAAATGGCGCGCCAGGATCACCAGCGCCCTATCCCAGGCCAGTTCCTGCTCCGACACCAGTTCCTGCGGCGCCTCGGCGCGATAGAGCAACAGATCGCCGGCGGCGAACTTCAGTACTTCCTCGCGGAAAGCGGGGATCATCGTCTCCCCGCTTTCGACCGCCGAATTGATCAGGCGTACAGTTGGCATGGTTGCCGGATTGATGAATTCGGCCTGCGCTGCCCATTCCTCGGCCATGGCCGTAGCGATCGCAGCAGTGGGAACAACGACGGGGATCTTGTGTCCTGGCGTGCGCACCTGGCGGCCATCGAGCGTTACGACAAAGCCGCCTTCCACGGGCGCCACGCCGACATCTTTGTAGAACCGCTTGGGCAGCTCGACCGTGTTGAGATGCTGAGCCCGGCCATAGCCGTCATCAAGATGCTTCTGAATGTCTTCGAGCTGGTCGCGCATAGCGGTTACTCCACGAGTTGGCGGATCGCGCCGTCGAGTTGGTCGAACCGGTCGATCATGGTGCTGGCGCCAACCGCGATCAGTTCGCGCGGCTCGTGATAGCCCCAGGTCACGCCGACGGTCTTGCACTTGGCCGCTACGCCCATCTCGATATCGAAGGTAGTGTCGCCGACCATGATTGTGCGGTCCGCCTTGGCCCCGGTTTCACGGATGGCCGTCTCCAGCATGCCGGGATGTGGTTTGGAGGGATTGTGATCGGGCGTCTGCAGCGTCACGAAGTAGTCGGCAATGCCGTGAAGCCCGGTGATGCGGTGGACGCCATGCAGGCCCTTGCCGGTCGCGATGCCCATGACCACGTCATCGCGCTGCCGTAGCTGCTGGAGCGCCTCCAGTGCGCCCGGAAACAGGCCTTCCCGGCCGGCATCGGCCACCAATGAGGCGCGGTAATGCGTCTTGTAGGTATCGACCAGAGTTTCGATCAGAACCGAGTCGTCGCTTTTGGCGAGGCGCGCCATGGCGACGGGCAGTGACAGGCCAATCACCCGGCGCGACTCTGCGGGCGTCGGAGCCTCGAGGCCAACGCTCTCAAACGTCGTGGCCATATGCTCGGTGATCAGTGCCTGCGTATCGATCAGCGTGCCGTCCATGTCGAACATGACAAGGATCATGCGCCGTCCTCCGGATCACCGCTCACATCGTAGCGATCGGGATCAAAGCCCAGGGTCTCAAAGCTTTGCCGCATATGCGGCGGTAGCGGCGCCGAAATATCCAGCCGCTTGCCATTGCGCAGCGGCAGCGCAATACGGCGGGCATGAAGATGTAGGCCCTCGCTCAGGCCGGGCGCGCCCTGCCAGTTCTCGATATTGAAGTAGCGCGGATCGCCGATAATTGGCGTGCCAAGCTGCGCCATGTGCACGCGCAACTGGTGGGTGCGACCGGTGACGGGCTTCAGCGTTACCCAGGCGAAGCGCCGGCTGGCGGTGTCAGTGGTCGAATAATAGCTCATCGAGTGCTGCGACCCCGGCGTACCGTTCTTCACCACCACCATCTGCTCGCCGTCGGTCGTCGCCTGCTTAGCAAGGAAGCAGGATATTTCACCCTGCTGCGGATGCGGGTTGCCAGCGACGATGGCCCAGTAAATTTTGCGCGCCGAACGCGAGCGAAACACCGTGCCGAAATGGCTGGCCGCCGCGTGCGTCTTGGCAACGACGATGCAGCCGGAGGTGTCGCGATCGAGCCGATGCACCAGCCGGGGCGGCTCGCCCTTCTTATTGGGCAGGCTTTTCAGCATACCGTCGAGGTGGCGCTTGGTACCGCTGCCACCTTGCACCGCCAGGCCATGCGGTTTGTTGAGAACATAGATGTCGTCATCCTCGTAGAGAATGAGGCCCTTGATGAACTCGGCGTCGCCGCTATTGACCTTAACCGGTTTGGGCGTATCCGGATCGTCGATCGGCGGAATGCGTACGGTCTGCCCCGGCGACAGCCGCGTACTGGTCGTTACCTTGGCCTTGTCGACCTTGACCTCGCCATTGCGGATGAGCTTTTGCAGGCGCCCGAAGCCGAGCTGCGGGAAATGGGTAGCAAACCAGCGATCGAGACGCATCCCGTCTTCGTCGTCATTCACCTGCCGCTGTTGAACGCCACTCATGCCACGCCTCGGGTCACCAAAAGCCCGAGATAAAGCCCAATGAGGCAAACCACAACCGACAACAACACATAGAGGCCAGCCTGAAGCAATTCTCCACGCTCGATGAGGACGACCGTATCGAGCGAGAATGAGGAGAAAGTCGTGAACCCGCCAAGCATGCCAACGGCAACGAAAAGGCGGGCATCGGCCGCCCAGCTGGGCAGGAAGCGGGCCATCAGGCCGACAAAGACGCCCATGGCGAACGATCCGGCGATATTGGTCAAGAGGATGGCCAGCGGAAACGCCCCCTGCCATGCCCGGCCAACAGCCACGCCAAAGGCATAGCGCAGGACCGAGCCAATCGCGCCACCGGCCGCGACCAGCAGATATGCTTGCACCAACTATCTCCTATGTTCGTCAACCGCACCGGCCATTCATGATCGCCCAGGGAGGCAGATAATCAGAATGTGTTGCGTGTTGAAAATGATGCCAGGGACGATCACGCGGGTACTCTTGGTCGCGGCCCTTGCGGCACTACTAACAGCATGTTCGGCGGTAGCTCCATACCGTCCAAGCATTTCAGCCACCATTGCGGACGCAGCGACGGTCGCTGGGGCCAGCGGCGCGCGGTGCCCACGCTGCTCAAATACCTTGGCCGAGGCAATCTCGACCAGCTGGCCGCCGGGGCAAGGGAAAGCGGCGTCGACTACCGCGTCACGGCCATCCCAGGCGACTTCCCCGATAGCAAGAGTCCATTCGGCTCTCCAGCTTGGCTTAGCGCGCTGTTCCAATATGGCTACGAAAGCGGACAGGCCGGTGTCTGGAGCGCTCAGAACTAACTACTTGCCAGCCTTCTCAGCGCGCAGGCGCTCAAAATATTCGATGCGCTTCCTCAGATCGCGTTCGAAGCCGCGTTCGACCGGTTCGTAAAATTTCTGCCGGCCGATCTTCTCGGGGAAGTATTCCTGACCCGAAAATGCCTCGGGCGTGTCATGGTCGTAGACGTAGCCGTCGCCATAGCCCGAGCCCTTCATGAGCTTGGTTGGCGCGTTGAGAATGACCATGGGCGGCATCGGTGAGCCGGTGGATTTGGCTACGCCAACGGCGCCCTTGTAGGCAGTGTAGACTGCGTTCGACTTGGGAGCGAGCGCCAGATAGACGACCACCTGGGCCAATGCCAGCTCACCCTCGGGCGATCCCAGCATCTGATAGGCATCGCGGCCGGCAACGGCTTGCGGCAGAGCCTGCGGATCGGCCAGACCGATATCCTCCACCGCCATGCGGATCAGCCGGCGCGCGAGGAACAATGGGTCTTCGCCGGCGTCAAGCATCCGAGCGAAATAGTAGAGTGCCGCGTCCGGATCGGAGCCGCGGACCGTCTTGTGCAGCGCCGAGATCAGGTTGTAGTGGCCATCCTGGGCCTTGTCGTAGATCGGGGCGCGTCGCTGGATCACTGTCAGCATAGTTGCCGCGTCCAGAACCTCGCCATCCTTGGCCGAGGCCAGCACTTCTTCGACCAGACCGAGCAAGGCGCGCCCGTCGCCGTCGGCCAGGGTCAGCAGCGTGTGGCGAGCCTCTGGTTCAAGCGGCAGCGCGGCCCCGGTCAGCGCCTCGGCCCGCTCGACCAGCTTTTCGAGGTCCTCCAGCCCCAGCGATTCAAAGCGGAGGACCTGACTGCGCGACAGCAAAGCCGCGTTGAGTTCGAAGGAGGGATTCTCCGTTGTAGCACCGACCAGAACCACGGTGCCGTCTTCCATGACCGGCAGAAAACCGTCCTGCTGCGCGCGGTTGAAGCGGTGGATTTCATCAACGAAGAGCAGTGTCTTGTGGCCGCTAAGGCGCTCGAAACGAGCCTTCTCGAACACCTTCTTTAGATCGGCCACGCCGGAGAAGACGGCCGATATCTGCTCGAACGTGTAGCCGATCTGCGCCGCCAGCAGCCGCGCGACCGTTGTCTTGCCGGTTCCCGGCGGTCCCCAGAGGATCAGCGACCCCAATCGGCCCGTCGCAATCATGCGCCGCAGCGTGCCATCGGGTCCCAGCAGGTGCGTCTGGCCGATAACCTCGTCAAGCGAACGCGGGCGCAACTGATCGGCCAGGGGACGAGCCCGGTCAAAGTCAGCGGCGCTTTCAGGATCGGATGCGAAGAGATCGGCCATGGCGGTTCACGGGTTCAACAATACGCCTTGCGTAGGCCAGAGAGCGCTGAACGGCAAGACCAGTACACCGTTGCGTTTGCAATGGATGACCGTCCTGGCGTCTAATCGTCTGAACTCATGGAGAGGAATTCCGATGCGCCACTCAAGCCTCCGCCGATCGCTCTTACCCGTCGTGAGCTTCGTCATCGCTGCTGCCCTGGCCCTGCCGGCTGCGGCTCAGGATGACCTGATCGGGGCGCCCGGCCCGTTGACCTTCGAAGGCACGGAGTTTGCTCTGGCCTGGACCGGCGCTACCGAAGCCGAGGCCGTCCAGGAGTACCTGCCGGAGGGCCAGGCGCTCGAAAGCTACGATGCGATGTTCATCATCCGCACCGCCACCACTGGCAATACGCCACTGGTCGTTGCGCAAAACATGGCGGCCGGACTTGAGGAACGCCGAGGCACCGATCCCGTGGTCAACTACGACCTTATCGAGAACAAAGCCACCGGCGAGGTACTTCTCGACTTCCTGATCAGCGACTCCAGCTCCGGCAGCATCGTCGTCGAGTGGAACGCCTATCGCTACGCGCCGCTGGACGGCGGCGTTGTCGGCTACGCCATCAGCCGTCGCGGCTATGGCGACGACGGCGCCAAGACTTTCCTCACCGAGCTCAAGGATTGGCGCCAGAACTCCATTACGGCCCTGGCGACGATGGAATTACCTGAAGTCGCGATACCCGAATAGAACCAAGCCATACCGCGCGGCGGCTAGCCGACCATACGATCCTTGACCTCGAGAGAGCCTGCTTTGAAAAAGATACTGACTGCCATTGCTGCCTACCTCATCTTTTCCAGCGCCAGCTACGCGGCGGCGACGATCTACGAGAACGACGCCCTTGGCTTTCGCCTCAGCGTATCTCCGCAGAGCGACGACATTCTGATCTGCGCTTCTGACGCCGTATCCTGCCTCACCTTTAGCCCGGACGGCCCCGAAGGAACCTTTACCGAGGAAACCGGCAAGTGCACGCTCGTCATGGAGCATTTCCGTTATGACTTCGCCGATGGCAGAACCAGCAGCGAGTTCATGCTGACGCTGTCCGGTCAGGTGGTTCGGGTCATTGCGGGGGAAGATGCCTGCCAACTTGAACAGGATAGTCCCCGGCAAATGCGCGGCCTCACCGGTATCTATCTCTGACGGCAGCGCACTCTAGCCCCCGACGATGCTGCGTGTGATCTGGCCATCTCGTTGCAGGATGATCTGCCAGGTCCGCACCCGCGTCGAGGCTGTCTCGCTGAATGCCTGAGCGCTGTCCATTGGGACATCGTTCAGCGCCAGAATGACGTCATCTACACGCAGACCCATCTGCTCGGCGGGGGAGCCAGCCTCGACCGACGTCACGATGACGCCCTTGGCGTCGTAGGGCAGTCCTTTGGCTTCGGCCAATGCAGCATCGATCTGGCGGACGGTCGTTCCCGCAAAACGCGAATTGCCCCCTATGGCGGCCATCATGTCCCCGCCGGCCACCGGAGCCGCCTCGACGGAAAAGCTCACGGTCTCGGTATTGCCGGCGCGAAGCCTTTCAAGCTGCGTGACCTGCCCGATGGGCTTGGTCGCGAGGCGGAAGTTGAAGGCGCTGGGGTCATCGACCGCCACGCCGTCCACCGAAAGAATGACATCACCCGAGCCAAAGCCAGCGCGAGCCGCAGGCCCATCAGGCGCAACTTCGGTGATCAACGCCCCGTGCGGCGCGGCCATGCCAAGGCTGGACGCAATGTCGGCGTTGACCGCCTGCATCTTGGCGCCGAACCATGGCCGTATAATTTCCCCACCGCTGACGCCGGCATCGGCCACCAGCCGCGCCATATTGGCAGGTATGGCAAAACCGATGCCGACCGAACCGCCGCTTTGGGAGAAGATGGCGGTATTGATGCCAACCAGCTTGCCGTCGAGATCGACGAGTGCACCGCCGGAATTGCCGGGGTTGATGGCGGCGTCGGTCTGAATGAAGAACTCGTAGTCTGAACTCTCGACGCCAGTCCGGGCCAGCGCCGAGACGATGCCGCTGGTCACGGTCTGGCCAACGCCGAACGGATTGCCGATCGCCAGAACCAGATCGCCGACCTCGAGCCCATCGGAATCGGCGAAAGTGATCGCGGGAAAGGCGGTTTCGCCTGGCTGGCGCACACGCAGCACAGCCAGGTCGGTCTGCTTATCTTCGATGATCACGTCGACCGCAAATTCGCGGCCATCCGACAGCGCGATACGCACGTCGGTCGCACCCTCGATGACGTGCTGATTGGTCAGGATCACGCCACCACCATCGACGATCACACCGGACCCGAGAGAGCGGGACTCGCGTGGCCGGCTCTGAAACTGCCCCTGCCCGAAGAAGCGTGAGAAGAACGGATCGTTGGCGAAGGGCGACGCGGATTGCTGTTCGACCCGCGTGGCATAGACATTGACCACCGAGGGCGAGACCGACTTCACCACCGGCGCGAAGCTGAGCTTGATTTGCGCGTCGCTGGTCGGAACCGCTCGAGTTTCTGCCGGGACCGCCTGCACCTGCGCTACCGAGGGCGCATTGAGTGGCGACAGTGCCACTGTCGCCCCTATCGCCAAAACGGTTATGGCAGCACCAGCCAGCAGCAACGTACGCATCGACATTCGAACCAACCTCCGGTCATCGCGTTGACCCTCGAAACGGACCTACGCGGAGGTGAGGCAAACGCCCGGAATCTGTCGGGAAAATGGCGTCATGGGACCGTCGCAATCCGAAGGCAAATAATCGTTTGCGCGAGGGGGCACACGGCCCTATATGCAGCGCTCGTTTTCCTGCTTACCCCCAGCCCCGAAAGGCCGTCGTCCCATGACTACCGAGACCACCGAGCCGAAACACGTTTACCCGAACACCTCCGCGCTGATTGCTGCGGAAGCGCCGGATTTCCCGGCTTTCCTGTTCTCCGAACGTGAGCTTCACAAGGCCACAAAGGTCTTCAAGAAGGGCTTTGACGGGTTGCTGACTTACGCGGTCAAGTGCAACCCCTCCCCGCACATCATCGCCCAGCTCCATCGCGAAGGTTTGAAGGCATTCGACGTCGCCTCCAACACCGAGATGGAACTGGTGCGCGACCATGCGCCGGGCGCGGTGATGCACTACAACAACCCAATCAAGAACAAGCGCGAGATCGAACGCGCCTACGAAGAGTTCGGCGTCCGCAGCTTCACCATCGACCACCCACAGCAGCTCGACCAGCTTGCTGCGGTGGTGTCGCCATCGCGCGACGTGGAAGTGACCACCCGCTTCAAGGCCGGCAAGGCGCTCAAGTCCTATGACTTTGGCATCAAGTTTGGCGTGATGGAACAGGGCGCGGCCGAAATCGTCACCATGGTCGACCAGATGGGCTACACGCCCAGCTTGTGCTTCCACGTCGGCAGCCAGTGCGAAGACGCCTATGCCTATGAGCGCCACATCGCCGCTGCCGCCCGTATCGTCGAAGAGTCCAACATCGAACTGAAGCGCCTCAATATCGGCGGCGGCTATCCGGCCCCCTACCCGACCAGCGAAGCGCCGCCGATGGACTATTACTTCGAGACTATCGGCCAGGCTGTGAGCGACCATTTCGGCGAGAAGCGCAAACCCGAGCTGATCATCGAGCCCGGCCGTGCGCTGGTGACCAGCTCGACATCGCTGCTGCTGCGCGTAAAGCATCAGCGCGGCGGCCAGTCGGTCTATGTCAATGACGGCGCCTATGGCAGCCTGATGGAAGTCAAGTTCATGCACTTCACCCCGCCGGTCCGCGTCTGGCGCGGCGCCCGCGTGCACGACAATGACGCCGAATTCAGCGAATTCACCATCTGGGGCCCCACCTGCGACAGCTATGACGTGCTGCCCCAGGTGTTCACCCTGCCCGCCGATATCGACGAGGACGACTGGATCGAGTTCGGCCTGATGGGCGCCTATACTCAGGCCTCGCTGACCCCGTTCAACGGCTTCGACCGCCGCGACCAGTTCTGGGTCGAGGAAGTTTATACCGGCAAGGACCAGCAGCCGGAATAATTCGTCTCTTTGCTTTTGAAGGCCACCTGCCGCCGGCGGGTGGCTTTTGCTTTTCCGGTTACAGGTATGTGCCGTCTTGCGCGGCGTACAAACTCGCCTAAGTGCTAGGTTACGAAACGTACCTATTGAGGCACGCGATGACTGATTACGGCCATGAGCTGAAATTCGGCAGCTTCATCACCCCGGTAGCTCAGCAGGTCGACGATGTGGTGGCACTCGCCCAGCTCAGCGAAGCCGCAGGGCTCGATCTGGTGACCTTCCAGGACCATCCCTATCAGGCAAACTTTCTCGATACCTGGACCCTGCTGTCCTTTGTGGCAGCCAAGACCAGCAAGGTTGCCCTGGCCGGCAATGTGCTGAACCTGCCGCTGCGTCCGCCAGCAGTGCTGGCCCGCGCCGTCGCCAGCCTGGACCTGCTGTCGCATGGCCGCGCCGAGCTGGGTCTTGGGGCCGGAGCGTTCTGGGACGGCGTCGAAGCAATGGGCGGCACGAAGCTCACACCCGGCGAATCCGTGGAGGCGCTCGAGGAAGGCATCGACATCATCCGTGACATCTGGGACGCAGGCGAACCCGGAGGCGTACGCCTTGAGGGCAAGCACTACCACGCCCGTGGGGCACGACGCGGTCCACTGCCAGGGCATCGCATCAGCATCTGGCTCGGTGCGTTGAAGCCACGCATGCTGGCGCTCATAGGCCGCAAGGCCGATGGCTGGCTGCCGTCCCTGAGCTATATCAAATCGCCTACGATGGCTGAGGCCAACGCCATTATCGACGGCGCCGCAACGGAGGCCGGCCGCGATCCGCGCGAGATCCGGCGGATGATCAACCTGCTCGGGTCGCGGTTCGGCCCCGATGACAAGCAAGCGATGATCGACCAGATCACCGAACTGGCGCTGGAGCACGGCTTCTCGACATTCATCCTGCCGGCGGACTCGCCAAACGGCATCAACGTCTTCGGAAACGAAGTCGCTCCCGCTGTTCGCGAAGCGGTGGCCAAGGCACGAACCTTATCCGGGACCTCGACTGCAACCATCCGCAGCGCCGCGGCACTGGCGCTGCGCAATCCCGCAATCGACTATGAGGGCGTCCCATCGAGCCTTGTGGGAATAGCGGTGGAGCCGGGTGACCATGGCTATTCCAAGCTGCGCTCGACCTATCTCCATCGCGGGTCACCGGGCCTCGTCATCAAGGCGACCACCGCCGAGGAAGTCTCCACAGCCATCGGCTATGCCCGCAAGCAGAACGTTCCCTTGGCCGTTCGCAGCGGCGGCCACGGCATTTCGGGTCGCTCCACCAATGACGGCGGCATCGTTCTCGATGTGTCTGCCCTGAACGAGATCCGCCTGCTCGATCCAGCCACCAAGCGTATTCGCCTGGGCCCGGGCGCACGCTGGGGTCAAGTAGCCGAACAACTGGCGCCCCACGGCCTAGGCATGAGCTCCGGCGACTATGGCGATGTCGGCGTGGGTGGCCTGGCGACGGCCGGAGGCGTCGGCTGGCTGTCTCGTAGGCATGGGCTGACGATCGACCATCTCGTGGCCGCCGAAATCGTGCTGGCTGACGGTCGCCTGCTTCGCACCGACAAGGACAATCATGCCAACCTGTTCTGGGCGATCCGCGGCGCCGGGGGCAATTTCGGCGTCGTCACTGCATTCGAGCTGGAAGCCTATGACGTCGGCGATGTTGTCTTCGCACAGATATCGTACGATCTCACCGACGCTGCCGATGTCATCCCACGCTGGGCAGAGGCAGTGGTCGATGCCCCGCGTGATTTGACGAGCTTCCTGACCATGGTTCCGGCGCGAAGCGGCAAACCGGCCATGGGCCAGGCGAGCATCGTGATCACCAACCCCGATCCGACCATCGCCCAGCCCATGCTGCGGCCATTCCTCAATGTTGGTCCGGTTATCGGCAGCCAAGCCTACATTTTGCCCTATGCCGCTTTGGTGGACTCGCAATTTTCTGGCCATGACGGGCAAGGCGGCTATACTTCGCATAGCGGCCTGCTGACGACGGTGACGCCAAACGTTGCCCGGCAGATGAGTGACCTGCTGCGTGGTCACGCCACCGATATGATGCAGCTCCGGGCAGTGGGCGGTGCCGTGAACGACGTGGCGGCCGACGCCACCGCCTATGCACACCGGCATCAGAACTTCGTACTCAGCGCCGGAGGTCACGGAGCAACCAGAGGTCGGCTCGACAGCCTGTGGCCCGCCTTGCAGAACGAGCTGGATGGCCTCTATATCAGCTTCGAAACCGCAACCGAGCGTGAGCATCTCGACCGCGCCTTCCCCGGCCCGACTCTCGATCGTCTGCGACGGCTGAAGGAACAGTACGATCCGACCGAGCTGTTCAGCGCCAACTTCAACATCCCGCCGCTGAAGGATATCCAGGCGGCCGAATAGTTCGGGGACCGCCATGTCAGACTTTCCTTCGCTCGCCGTTATGGGCCGACGCATCGTCATCCTGGGCCCGACAAACGCGGGAAAGTCGACATTGGCGGCAGCGTTGTCGCGCAAGCTGGACGTGCCTGCGATCCATCTCGATCGCTTCCGCCATTTGCCGGGCACGGATTGGCAGGTGCGGCCAGACGCGGAATTTCATGCCTTGCATGACGAGGCCATCGGACAGCAAGGCTGGATTATGGACGGCAATTACTCGGTGCTGATGCCGCAACGCTTCGCGCGAGCGACGGGCGTCGTCGTGGTGGACGACCACTATGTCAGGCGCTTCGGGCGCTATCTCAAACGAACGCTGTTCGAAGCGCAACGCGCCGGAAATCTCGACGGCAACAGAGACAGCGTCACGTGGATGATGATCAACTGGATCTGGAAGACGCGCAACAGCGTCGGCCGCTATGACGGCTTTGCAAGAGACACTGGCCTGCCCTATGTCTTCTGCGCCTCGCTCAAGGACGTCCGGAGGCTCTTTGACGCCTGGGAGCTCACCAGATCATGAACGGCAGAAGACCTCGGGGCGAACCACGAGGTCTTCCTCGTATCAGCCTCAGGCTGCGGGACGGCCCCGCAGCGTGATCAGCGCCAGCACGGCGCCTGCCAGCGCGATCCCGCCTGCCCCGAGAAACGCCGCGGAGAAGCCGCTGGTAAGCGCCGTCGGGTTGCCGAGCTGATCAGCACCATAGGCAGCGGCAACGGCTGTCATTGCGGCCAGGCCCAAGGCCGAGCCAACCTGATAGCTGGTGTTGACGATACCAGCGGCCAGGCCCCCCTCCTCCGGTCGCGCCGACGAGATGGCGGTGCCGAGCGACGGGATGAAGGCCAGCGACATGCCGAGTGCCGCCACCAGCGAGGCGGGCAGAACGTCAACCCAGAAGTTGCCGTCCGGTCGGATGAATGACAGCCAGCCCATGCCCAAGGCGAGGATGAGCAGGCCGACGACGATGGGGGTCTTGGTACCGAACCGGGCAATGACGCGGGGCGCCAGCACGATCATCGCGATCATGATGAGGATCGTCATCGGCAGCAGCGCCGCTCCTGACGGGAAGGCGGTGTAACCCAGAACCTGCTGAAGATAGAGGTTGAGGAAGAACCACATCGGAATCCAGGCTGCACCGAGCAGGACTTGAGCCAGGTTGGCCGCGCCCAGATTCGGCACGCCAAAGATCGACAGGCGCATCAGCGGCTCACGCCGGATGGCTTGAGAGATCACGAAGGCGACGAGCAAGACTGCGGCGGCGCCGAGGGCGATCAGGGTTTCGGTCGCGCCCCAACCCACCTCCGGTGCTCGGACAATGCCATAGACGGCGGCGCCAAGGCCGAGCGTCACAGTGAGTGCACCGAAGATGTCGACCGAACCGCGGTTGCTGGCGGCTCCGGCCGGCATCAGGGCACGCGTGCCGATGAGGGCGATCACCGCAATCGGGACGTTGATGTAGAACACCCAAGGCCACGAGATATATTCGGTGATGACGCCACCCAGGAACACGCCGGCAGTGCCGCCCGCGGGCGCCGCAGCACCATAGAGCGCGAGCGCCTTGGTCAATTCCTTGGGGTTGCCGCCGAAAAGCATCATCAGCAGGGTAAGCGCTGATGGAGCGATTAGCGCCGCACCTATGCCCTGGATGGCACGGCCCGCCAGTTCAACGCCGACATTGCCGGCAATGCCGGCGACCACAGAGCCGACCAACAGGATGAACCAGCCGGCGCCGAACATTCTCCGCGCACCGAACAGGTCGGAGAGCCGCCCTCCCAGCAGGAGCAGGCCGCCAAAGGCGACGACATAGGCGTTGAAGACCCAGGACAGGTTGTGCTGGGTGAAACCGAGATCGGCCTGCATCTGCGGCAGTGCGACGCCGATGATTGATGTGTCCATGATGACGATGAACTGGGCGGTTGCGATAAGGCCAAGCGCCCACCATCGGGTGGTGCTGGCATAGGTTTTCGTTGCTGTAGACATGATGAGTTCCATTGGAGTCTGACGACTCCCGGGAACTTGAGCCTTCCCAACATGGGAAGGTCAATGCCCATAATCGCGATATCAGCGCGGCCGTTTGGGCTTCAGCAGATCAAGGGCAATCGCACTTTCCGCCGTTGCCAGAATGGCGTCCTGCCCCGAGATGAAGGCACGGCCGAGCAGCTTCTCGCCCTTTGTCCGGTCGAAATGCTTCTCATTGCCGATATCGTTGATGATCTGGCGCGTCGGCCCGCCGAAGCGCGCCAGCAGCTTGATGATCCAGTCCGGCACAGTTTTCTGGGTGATCTGCCGATCCGGATAGGCCTCCCGCAAGATGCGGCCTACCTCTGGAAACGGAACATAGTCTGACGTGGCGAGATAGCGCTGCCCGGCCGACGCGGGCTGCTGCAGCGCTGCCACGTGCATCGCCGCGACATCTCGTACGTCGATCACCGAGAAGCCGTTGCTCGGCATTGCCGGCGTGGTGCCGTCCAGCAGCCCGCTCACCATCTGCAGGGATATGCTGGCATCTTTGTCCAGCGCTGGGCCGAGAATGGCGCCGGGATGAATGGTGGTCAGCGCCAGCTCCTCGGCGCGCGCATAGGCCCAGGCGGCCTTCTCGGCCTTGGTCTTACCCACGCAATAGGCCCAGGTGAACTGCATCGCATCTAGATTGGTGAAATGCTCTTCGGTATAAGTCCTCGCGCCTCTTGTATGGCCGTGCCCGTACCCGACCGTGGCGATCGACGACGTCAGGACGATCCGTTTCACACCACCTGCCGCCGCAAAGCGCAACACCCGCTCAGTGCCTTCGAGCGCCGGTCCGATGACCACTTGCATGTCCTTGGGCTCGTCGGCGAGGATTTGCGCGGCGACGTGGGCGACCGCGTTGACGCCGATCATCGCCTCCCGCCAGCCCCTATCGTGCATCAGGTCAACCTTGGCGAAGCTTAGCCGCAGCAAGGCATCATGACCGAGACCAGCCACCACCGCAGCGCGAACCGCCTCGGCCTTGTGCTCGGAGCGCACACTGCCCCGCACATCGAACCCGGCCCGCAGCAACTCGATGACTGTCCATTTGCCAACGAAGCCACTCGCACCCGTAACCAGAACCAAACCCGTCCGCATTCGCCCCCCAAAGAAAAACGGCCACGGCGTGAACCGTGGCCATCTTACGATGTATATGCAGAGTAAATCGCTAAGGAGCGCGTCGCGCCTGCTTTCGCAGTATGTCGATATTGCAGGCGGTCGCGTAACCCATGGCGCGCTTGATACCAGGCAACAGCGCGGCGCCGTTCATGGCGAAGCTGAGTTCGATTAGCCCGGCCTCGCCGTAGGCCTCCCGGACAATCTCGCGCGCCTCCGGATCATCTTCCCGGCGGCTGGTCACGGCATCGGACAGGGTCGCCACAGCGGCCAGATCAGGCGGCAACGCCGCATAATTCCCGGACAGCACGGTATCGATCAGCAACGGCTCGACCCCCGCATTGCGGGCATTGCCGATCTCTGCCTCGACACAGGTGCCGCAATCGGCTGCAATGGCGCCGCGCAACCGCGCCACATGATGGGCGACGGCCGGCGTCTTGCGGCTGAGATCGAGAAATCCGAACAGGCGATTGTAGCGGAGCAGCAAGCCAAGATCGGTCTGGGCGATCTTGTGGACATAGTCAAACGACACCCCGACGCGCTTTTCTGCGCGACGGATCATCGAGCCAGCAATCTTCTGGATAAGCATCCGAAAACCCATGTGGACGGCAACGAAACGGCGCAGCAATAGCGGGTTTCAATGGCTGCGCCTGTCGCCGCGCGGTCCTAGTACATCGGACAAATTAAAAGGCGGCCGCGAGATACGCGACCGCCCGAAATTCTTGGTCTGAAACCAGCGGCTTACGCGGCTTCGAATTCTTCGTCGTCGCGCACCTGCACCGGGCCGCTATCGAGACCCTTGGCGTTGACGTCGCGGTCGACGAATTCGATCACGGCCATCGGGGCGTTGTCGCCATAGCGGAAACCAGCCTTCATGATACGGATGTAGCCGCCCTGGCGTTCCTTATAGCGCGGGCCCAGCACCGCAAACAGCTTCGCCACCTGGCCTTCGTCGCGGATCTGCGCAATCGCCTGGCGGCGGGCATGCAGATCGCCGCGCTTGCCGAGGGTGATGAGCTTTTCGACGATCGGACGCAGGTCCTTCGCCTTGGGCAGGGTGGTGACGATCTGCTCGTGCTTGATCAGCGCGGCCGACATATTGGCGAACATTGCCTTGCGGTGGCTGGCAGTCCGGTTGAGTTTGCGGCCTGAATTACCGTGGCGCATGGTTGTCTCCTAAAGTGCTTGGCAGCGCGCGATCAATAGTGATCTTCGTAGCGCTTGGCGAGGTCATCGATATTCTCGGGTGGCCAATTGGCAACGTCCATTCCGAGATGAAGCCCCATCTGTGCCAGGACTTCCTTGATTTCGTTGAGCGACTTGCGGCCGAAATTCGGGGTCCGCAGCATCTCGGCTTCCGTCTTCTGGATGAGGTCGCCGATGTAGACGATGTTGTCGTTCTTGAGGCAGTTGGCCGAGCGGACCGACAGTTCGAGCTCGTCGACCTTCTTGAGCAGCGCCGGGTTGAAGGCCAGTTCGGGAACCGAATCCTGGGCCTTTTCCTTGCTGGGCTCTTCGAAGTTGACGAAGACCGACAGCTGATCCTGGAGGATGCGAGCGGCATAGGCCACGGCATCTTCCGGCGACACGGCGCCATTGGTCTCGACTTGCAGGGTCAGCTTATCCTTGTCGAGGCTTTCGCCCGCACGGGTCGCATCAACCTTGTAGCTCACGCGGCGAACCGGCGAAAACAACGAGTCGACCGGGATGTAACCGATCGGCGCGTCTTCAGGACGGTTCTTGTCGGCGGCAACGTAACCCTTGCCGGTATCGACGGTGAACTCGATGTTGATCTCGGCGCCGTCGTCGAGATGGCAGATCACCAGCTCGGGGTTCAGCACTTCGATGTCGCCGGTGACTTTGATGTCGCCAGCGGTCACGGCACCCGGACCCTGCTTGGAGAGGGCCAGACGCTTCGGGCCCTCGCCGCCCATCTTCAACGCGATTTCCTTCACGTTGAGGACGAGGTCGGTGATGTCTTCACGCACGCCCGGAAGCGAGGAGAATTCATGCAGGATGCCGTCAATCTGGATTGCTGTAACTGCCGCGCCCTGGAGCGACGACAGCAGCACGCGACGAAGAGCGTTACCAAGGGTAAGCCCGTAACCGCGCTCAAGCGGCTCGGCAACTACCGAGGCCACGCGCGCGTTGTCGCTGCCCGAAACAATCTCCAGCTTGGTCGGCTTGATCAGTTCTTGCCAGTTCCTCTGGATCGTCACGGTTATGTCCTTTCAAAATCGCGGCTCCAGCCCGAGCCGCTCCGCCGCAAACGCAATAAGACTCCCGGCCCATTCAATCGGCCGGGAGCTCTCTAAACGGTCTAAATTAGACGCGGCGCCGCTTGCGCGGGCGGCAGCCATTGTGCGGGATCGAGGTCACGTCGCGGATCGAGGTGACGTTGAAGCCAGCGGCCTGGAGAGCGCGGAGCGCCGACTCACGGCCCGAACCCGGACCACGCACTTCAACCTCGAGGGTCTTCATGCCGTGTTCCTGGGCCTTCTTGGCAGCATCTTCCGCGGCAACCTGTGCCGCATACGGGGTCGACTTGCGCGAGCCCTTGAAACCCATGACGCCCGACGAGGACCACGAGATCGTGTTGCCCTGCATGTCGGCGATGGTGATCATGGTGTTGTTGAACGAAGCGTTCACGTGGGCAACGCCCGAAGTGATGTTCTTGCGTTCCTTGCGCTTAACGCGCGCGACTTCAGCTTTAGCCATTTACTTCCTCTAGACGATATCAGCGCTGCCGTTAGCCAGATGGCCCCAGCAGCTACATCGAAGAACCCGAGAAGCGGGTTCTTACTTCTTCTTGCCGGCGATCGGCTTTGCCGGACCCTTGCGGGTACGAGCATTGGTGTGGGTGCGCTGACCGCGCACAGGCAGACCACGGCGGTGGCGCAGGCCACGATAGTTGCCCAGGTCCATCAGCCGCTTGATGTTCATCGCCACGGAGCGGCGCAGATCACCTTCCACGACGTAGTCGCGGTCGATGGTCTCACGGATCTGGATGACTTCCGCGTCGGTGAGCTCGTTCACACGGCGCTCGAGCGGAATGCCAACCTTGGTGCAGATATCCTCGGCGAACTTGTCGCCGATCCCGTGGATATACTGCAGCGCGATAACCACGCGCTTATTCGTCGGGATATTGACGCCAGCAATACGAGCCACGTCTGCTCTCCTTCATTCAACACGGGTTACCATCAGGGGGCCGTGCCGTTAAACAACAAGGGACCGGATTTCGACCCCCAACCTAATTGAGGAACCGAATCCAGCCCAATAATCTATGAGACTGAAGCGGTTCTTTAAGGGCTCGATTCCGCGGAGTCAACCGCCAAGTCAAGCCCAAATCTTTAGTGCGCGATTGCGGCCTTGATTGCCGCAGTCACCTGCTCGACCGGCTCCATGCCATCGACGGTCCGCAACAGACCCTCTTCGGCATAATAGGCCACCAGAGGAGCGGTTTGCTCCTTGTAGACATTGAGGCGCTTGCGCAGCACTTCCTCATTGTCATCAGGGCGGGCCGTGCCCGACTCCTTGGCGCGCTGGTTCACCCTGCGCACCAGTTCATCGGCATCGGCCTTGATCTCGATGACGGCATCGAGCTTCACGCCCTTGTCGATCAGCATCATGTCGAGCGCTTCCGCCTGGGCAATGGTGCGCGGGAAGCCATCGAGAATGAAGCCTGGCTTGCAGTCTTCGGCATCGAGCCGCTCGGAGACGATGCCGTTGACGATCGCGTCGGATACGAGATCGCCCCGGTCCATGACTTCCTTAGCCGCCAGACCCATCGGCGTCTTTGCCGCAATGGCCGAGCGCAGGATATCGCCCGTCGAGAGCTGGGGAATGCCGAAAGCCTCGATCAGAATCTTGGCCTGGGTACCCTTCCCCGCCCCTGGCGGTCCGAGCAGAATCAATCTCATCGACGCTTGCCTCCTCCAAGACGGGATTTCTTGACCAGCCCCTCATATTGCTGGGCGATCAGATGGCTCTGGATCTGGCTAACCGTATCCAGCGTCACCGTCACCATGATCAGCAGCGATGTGCCGCCGATGAACTGGCTCACCGCGAGCTGGTTGTGCACGATCTCGGGAATCAACGCCACCACCGTCAGGTAGATAGCACCAATCACCGTAATGCGCGTCAGCACGTAGTCGATGTGCTGAGCGGTCCGCTCACCCGGACGAATACCTGGAATGAAGCCGCCAGAGCGCTTGAGGTTGTCGGCCGTCTCGGTCGGATTGAAGACGATCGCCGTATAGAAGAAGGCGAAGAAGATGATGAAGAAGGCAAACAGCGCAAGATAGAGCGGCTGTCCGCGACCCAGCAGAGCCGTGGTCACCTGCAGCCATTGCGGCGCGTTACCCTGCGCCGCGAACGACGCAATGGTGGCCGGCAGCAGCAGCAGCGACGAACCGAAGATCACCGGGATAACGCCCGAGGTGTTGAGCTTCAGCGGCAGATGCGAAGTGTCGCCCTGGAACATCTTGTTGCCAACCTGGCGCTTTGGATACTGAATCAGCAACCGGCGCTGGGCTCGCTCGAAGAAGACGATGGCGGCAATAACCACCAAAGCCAGGATGAAGATGCCGAAGCCAGCAAAACCGTTGATCGCGCCGGTACGGGCAAGATCGATGGTCTGCACCACCGTGGTAGGCAAGTTGGCGACGATACCGGCGAAGATGATCAGCGAAATGCCGTTGCCGACGCCGCGCGAGGTGATCTGCTCACCCAGCCACATCAGGAACATGGTGCCGCCAACCAAGGTAATGACCGTGGAAATGCGGAAGAACCAGCCCGGATTAAGCACGACGCCTTGGCTCGCCTCAAGACCGACGGCAATGCCATATGCCTGCACAGCGCAGAACACGACGGCCAGATAGCGGGTATACTGGTTCATCTTGCGACGGCCAGCTTCACCCTCTTTCTTGAGGGCTTCGAGGCGCGGCGATGCCGTAGCAATGACCTGCACCACGATCGAGGCAGTGATGTAGGGAATGAGGTTCAGCGCAAAGATCGCCATGCGCTCGACAGCGCCACCTGCGAACATGTTGAACATGCCGATGATGCCCTGCTGCGACTGCTCGAACGTCGCGCGGAAGGCGTCAGGGTCGATACCCGGAACCGGAATGAAAGTGCCCAGACGATAGACAAGCAGCGCCCCCAGAGTGAACAGGATGCGCTGCTGCAGGGCTTTCGCCTTGGAAAAGGTCGAGAAATTTAGATTACGTGCGAGCTGTTCGGCTGCGGACGCCATGTATCGCTCCCTATGGCTTCAAGGCCAGGTGCGCTCGGAGCGCTGGAGGACGCAGATGCATCTGCATCCCAACGCAACAAACCAAAAAAAGGCGCACCCAACCCGAGGCCGGATGCGCCAAGGCCGGAATTAACCGGCGTATGGGGTCTTCTTCCACGGCGCCTTGGCCGGGATGATATCGATCTTGCCGCCAGCAGATTCAATAGCGGCAGTGGCACCGGCCGTGGCGTAGTTGACGTTGAAGGTCACCTTCTTGGCCGTGAAGCCTGCCGAACCGATCAGACGGACGCCGTCCTTCGGACGACGGATCACGCGAGCCGCGATCAGCGCCGCAACGTCGATCACCGCCTTGGGGTCGAGCTTGCCTGCGTCGATATAGGCCTGCAGGCGATCGATGCGGACCTCGTTCCAGTTGCCTGGGTTGAGTGCATTGAAGCCACGCTTCGGCATACGCATGTGAAGGGGCATCTGGCCGCCTTCAAAGCCGTTGATGGCAACGCCCGAGCGAGCAGTCTGGCCCTTGCCGCCACGACCACCGGTCTTGCCCTTGCCAGAACCAATGCCGCGGCCGATACGGATGCGGGTCTTGGAGGAGCCGGGATTATCGCGAAGTTCGTTCAAACGAGTCATATGATCGTACTCCCCTTACTCGCCGACAACGCGGACGAGATGCGGGAGCTTGTTGATCATGCCGCGAACTTCGGGCGTATCGATCAGCTCGCGCTGCTTGTTCATCTTGTTGAGCCCGAGACCGATGAGGGTCGCGCGCTGCACCTTGTCGCGGCGGATCGGCGAACCGATCTGCTGCACGGTGATCATCTTTTTCTTCTCAGCCATGACTTATCTCCAGAGCTGGGCGATCAAGCTTCGACCGCAGTCTCGCCACGGCGAGCCTGAAGTTCCGAAACCTTGAGGCCACGGCGGGAAGCAACCGAGCGAGGGCTATCGACGCGCTTGAGCGCATCGAAGGTGGCCCGCACCATGTTGTAGGGATTGGCAGTGCCCTGCGACTTGGCAACGATATCGTTGATACCAAGCGTCTCGAACACGGCGCGCATCGGACCACCGGCGATGATGCCGGTACCCGGAACGGCAGCACGCAGGATGACCTTGCCGGCGCCGTGGCGGCCAGCAACGTCGTGGTGCAGCGTACGCGCATCGCGCAGCGGCACGCGGATCATCTGGCGCTTGGCCTGCTCGGTCGCCTTGCGGATCGCTTCGGGAACTTCACGGGCCTTGCCGTGACCAAAGCCAACGCGGCCCTTCTGGTCGCCGACAACGACGAGTGCGGCGAAGCCGAAGCGACGACCACCCTTGACCACCTTGGCCACGCGATTGATGTGGACCAGGCGATCGACGAATTCGCTTTCGCGTTCTTGAACGTCTCTGCTCATAATGTTTCTTTCCTTGTCCGTGCTTAGAACTGCAGGCCGCCCTCACGGGCAGCGTCTGCAAGGGCCTTTACACGGCCATGATAGATGTACGACCCACGATCGAAGATCACTTCAGCAACGCCGGCCTTGGTGCCGCGCTCTGCGATCAGCTTGCCGATCGTTGCAGCGGCTTCGGCGGTACCGCCGTTCTTGACCTTGGACTTGATGTCCTTGTCGAGCGTCGAGGCGGCAGCCAGGGTACGACCCGTGGTGTCGTCGATGATCTGGGCGTAGATATTCTTGTCCGAACGGAAAACCGACAGACGCGGACGACCGAAGGCACGAGCCTTGAGCGCCTTGCGGACACGAGCCTTGCGGCGTTCCGCACCTTTTGCACTGATAGCCATTGCAGGCGCTCCTTACTTCTTCTTGCCTTCTTTGCGGAAGACGAACTCGCCAGCATAGCGAACGCCCTTGCCCTTGTAGGGCTCTGGCTTGCGCCACGCGCGAATGTTCGCCGCAACCTGGCCAACCTGCTGCTTGTCGATACCGGTGATGACGATTTCCGTCGGCGCCGGGACAGCGAGCGTGATGCCCTTGGGGGCTTCGTAGATGACTTCGTGGCTGAAACCAAGCGACAGCTTGATATCCTTGCCCTGCATGGCGGCGCGATAGCCAACGCCCTGGATCGCCAGCTTCTTTTCGAAGCCAGCCGAAACACCGGTGACCATGTTCTGGATCAGTGCACGGGTAGTGCCCCAGGCAGCACGAGCCAGACGCGAGTCATTAGCCGGAGAGATAACGACGCCATCGGCGCCATTCTCGGCATTGACCACATCCATGAGCTCGATGCTCAGTTCGCCCTTCGGGCCCTTGGCGGTGACGGTACGACCATTGATCGTGACCGTAACGCCGCTCACCGGTGCAACCGGTTTTTTGCCAGTACGTGACATTCTAATTCAATCCTTGAGTAATCGTCTTACCGCGGATCCAAGGCCAAAGGCCTTAGAACACGCGGCAGAGTACCTCGCCACCAACGTTGGCAGCCTTGGCTTCGTGGTCGGCCATCACACCCTTGGGGGTGGAGAGGATCGAAACACCGAGGCCATTGGCAACCTGCGGAATATTCTTGACCGAAGCGTACACACGACGGCCGGGACGCGAAACGCGCTCGATCGTGCGGATGACCGCCTCGTTATCCGAGTACTTCAGTTCGATTTCGTACTCGGAAGCACCGTTCTCGAACTTGGTCTCCGAGTAGCCGCGGATGAAACCCTCGGACTGGAGAACGTCCAGCACGCGACCACGCAGGGTCGACGCCGGCGTCGAAACGGAATTCTTGCGACGCATCTGGGCGTTGCGGATGCGGGTCAGCATGTCGCCGATCGGATCGGAAAAGCTCATCTTCGGTTCTCCTTACCAGCTCGACTTCACGAGACCCGGTATCTGGCCCAGGTTGCCAAGCTGGCGCAGAGCGATACGGCTCAGCTTCAGCTTGCGATAGTAGCCACGGGGACGACCCGAGACTTCACAGCGATTGCGCACACGAACCTTGGCCGAGTTACGCGGCAGTTCGGCCAGCTTGAGCTGGGCGGCGAAGCGCTGATCCATCGGGATCGACTGATCCTTGGTCTGCTTCTTCAAAGCGGCGCGCTTGGCAGCATACTGCTTTGCGAGCGCAGCGCGCTTGTTGTTCTTAACGATGGAGCTGGTCTTTGCCATATCCTGATCCTCTTTCCCTTCCCTGTCCGCTTACTGGCGGAACGGGAAGTTGAATGCCTTGAGCAGCGCACGAGCTTCATCATCGGACTTCGCGGTCGTAGCGATCACGATATCCATGCCCCAAACCTGATCGATCTGATCGTAGTTGATTTCGGGGAAAATGATGTGTTCCTTGATGCCCATAGCATAATTGCCACGGCCGTCGAAGGAGTTCGGGTTCAGCCCGCGGAAGTCGCGAACGCGCGGCAGCGCGATGTTCACGAGACGGTCAAGAAACTCGTACATACGAGTCTTGCGCAGCGTAACCTTCACGCCCAGGGGCATGTCTTCACGAACCTTGAAGCCGGCGATCGACTTGCGAGCATGAGTGATAACCGGCTTCTGGCCAGCAATGCGCTCGAGCTCGGCAGCGGCCGTCTTGACCTTCTTGGTATCATTGACGGCCTCGCCAATGCCCATGTTCAGGACGATCTTGTCCAGACGCGGCAGCTCCATCACGTTCTTGTAGCCGAACTGCTCACGCAGGGCGGCCTTGATCGTGGTGTCGTATTCGGTCCGGAGACGCGGAATGTAAGCGGTCTCAGCCATCGATCGAATCTCCGGTCGATTTTGCGACGCGCGTCTTCACGCCGTCCTTGATCTGGAAACCGACGCGGCTGGGCTTGCCATCCTTGTCGGCGATCGCGAGGTTCGACAGGTGGATCGGCGCTTCCTTGGTGAAGATGCCGGCATCGGTCGACGCGGTCTGCTTGGTGTGGCGGCGCACAAGGTTGATACCCTGGACAGTCGCGCGAGTTTCGGTCGGGAAGACCTGCAGGACTTGGCCGGTTTTGCCCTTGTCCTTGCCAGCCAGGACGACGACCTTATCGCCCTTCTTGATCTTGGCAGCCATTACAGCACCTCGGGTGCGAGCGAAATGATCTTCATGTGGTTCTTGGCGCGGAGCTCGCGCGGAACCGGTCCGAAGATACGAGTGCCGATCGGCTCTTTCTGATTGTTGATCAGAACCGCGGCATTCTTGTCGAAGCGGATCACGGTGCCATCGGGGCGACGGATGTCGAACGCGGTGCGAACGACCACGGCCTTCATGACCTGGCCCTTCTTCACGCGACCACGCGGGATAGCATCCTTCACGGAAACGACGATGATATCGCCGACCGAAGCGTACTTACGGTGCGAACCGCCAAGTACCTTGATGCACATGACACGACGAGCGCCGGAATTGTCGGCGACATCGAGATTGGACTGCATCTGGATCATGGCTTGGCGCTTTCCTGCTCGGCCGCACCCTGAACCAGCGTCCAGCGCTTGTTCTTGGAAATCGGCGCACATTCTTCGATCCAGACAACCTGCCCGACCTTGGCCAGATTGGCTTCGTCGTGAGCATGGTACTTCTTGGACCGGCGAACGGTCTTCTTCATCACCGGATGCGTGAAACGGCGCTCAACGCGCACCACGACCGTCTTTTCATTGGCGTCAGAGACCACAGTCCCCTGCAAAACGCGCTTTGGCATGGTCGCGGCTCCTTACTTCGCTGCGTTCTTTTCGGCCAAGATCGTCTTGATCCGCGCGATGTCGCGGCGGACCTTTTTGACCTCGGTCGGCTTTTCCAGCTGCTGGGTAGCGCGCTGGAAACGCAGGTTGAACTGTTCTTTCTTCAGGTCGACGAGCTGGTCCTTCAGTTCGTCTGCGGTCTTGCTCCGCACATCACTGGCTTTCATGCTCGTTGTCCTTAGTCGGCAATGCGGGTGACAACCCGCGTCATGATCGGGAGCTTCATTGCGCCGAGGCGCAGGGCTTCCTTGGCAACGTCCTCGGGGACGCCGTCGATCTCGAATACGATACGACCGGGCTTCACGCGGGCGGCCCAGAGTTCAACCGAACCCTTGCCCTTACCCATACGAACTTCGGTCGGCTTCTTGGAAACCGGCAGATCCGGGAAAATCCGGATCCACACGCGGCCCTGGCGCTTCATTTCGCGGGTGATCGCGCGGCGGGCCGCTTCGATCTGGCGAGCAGTCACGCGCTCGGGCTCGGTCGCCTTCAAGGCATACTGGCCGAAAGCCAGCTCGGTACCGCCCTTGGCAACGCCATGGATGCGGCCCTTGTGAGCCTTGCGGAACTTGGTCTTCTTAGGTTGCAGCATAATGAACTAACCTTCTTATGCGCGTTCGCGGTCACGGTCGCCGCGCTCACGACGCGGTTCGCGTTCAGCGCGCTGGCCACCCATGTCGGCGCCTTCGGTGGCGCGACGTTCATGGGCAGTGGGATCATGCTCAAGGACTTCGCCCTTGAAGATCCAGACCTTGATACCGATGATGCCGTACGTGGTCTCGGCTTCGGCAGTGCCGTAGTCGATATCAGCACGCAGCGTGTGCAGCGGAACGCGACCTTCGCGGTACCATTCGGTACGAGCAATGTCGGCACCACCGAGACGGCCACCAACGTTCACGCGGATGCCGCCGGCGCCCATGCGGATCGCCGTCTGCACGGCGCGCTTCATGGCGCGACGGAAAGCCACGCGGCGTTCCAGCTGCTGGGCAATGCCCTGGGCAACCAGCGTCGCATCGGTTTCCGGCTTGCGCACTTCAACGATGTTGATGTGCACTTCGCTGTCGGTGAACTTCTTCACCTTGGCGCGGATCTTGTCGATGTCGGCGCCCTTCTTGCCGATCACGATGCCCGGACGAGCAGTGTGGATCGACACGCGGCACTTGCGGTGCGGGCGCTCGATGACGATCTTCGAGACCGCGGCAGCCTTGAGGTCTTCCAGCAGCATCGTGCGGATCTTCAGGTCTTCCTGAAGCAGCGAGCCGTATTCGCCCTTGTTGGCGAACCAGCGGCTGTCCCACGTGCGGTTGATGCCGAGGCGGAAGCCGATTGGATTGATCTTCTGGCCCATTATGCGGCCTCCTCAACTTGCCGGACGATGATCGTCAGATGCGAGAATGGCTTCTCGATGCGCGACGACCGACCACGGCCACGAGCGGTGAAACGCTTCATTACAAGCGAATTACCAACAAAAGCTTCAGCAACGACGAGAGCGTCGGTGTCGAGACCATGGTTGTTCTCGGCGTTGGCAATGGCGCTCTCGAGCACCTTCTTGACCTGGCCGGAAATGCGCTTGTGGCTGAACTCGAGTTCGGCCAGAGCCTTCTCGACCTTCTTGCCGCGGATCAACTGAGCCAGAAGGTTGAGCTTCTGCGGGCTGATGCGCAGCATGCGCAGCACAGCCTTGGCTTCGTTGTCCTTGAGCGCGCGCTGGGTTTTTGGCTTGCCCATCTTACTTCCTCTTGGCCTTCTTGTCGGCCGCGTGACCGTAGTAGGTACGGGTCGGTGCGAACTCGCCAAACTTGTGGCCGATCATGTCTTCGGTGACGCTGACCGGAACGTGCTTCTGGCCATTATGCACGCCGAAGGTGATACCCACGAACTGCGGCAGGATGGTCGAACGGCGGCTCCAGATCTTGACCACGTCGTTGCGGCCAGACGCGAGGGCCTTCTCGGCCTTCTTGAGCATGTAGCCGTCGACGAACGGCCCCTTCCAGATTGAACGGGTCATGGCTTACCTGCCCTTCTTCACGTGACGCGAGCGAACGATGAACTTGTCCGTCGCCTTGTTGCTGCGGGTCTTCTTACCCTTGGTCGGCTTGCCCCACGGGGTAACCGGGTGACGGCCACCAGAGGTACGGCCTTCACCACCACCATGCGGGTGATCGATCGGGTTCATGGCCACGCCGCGAGTGACGGGCTTGCGACCCAGCCAACGCGAACGACCGGCCTTGCCGAGCGACGTGTTGGAGTGATCCTGGTTCGACACGGCACCGACGGTAGCAAGGCACGAGCCATGCACGCGGCGCTGTTCGCCCGAGTTCAGGCGAAGGATCGCCCAACCCTGGTCGCGACCGACATACTGGGCATACGCGCCAGCCGAACGGGCAACCTGGCCACCCTTGCGGGGCTTCAGCTCGATGTTGTGCACGATCGTACCGACCGGCATACGTTCCAGCGGCATCGCATTACCCGGCTTCACGTCGACGGTCTGCATCGACGAGATGACCTTGTCGCCGGCCGACAGACGCTGGGGCGCAACGATATAGGCGAGTTCGCCGTCTTCGTACTTCACCAGAGCGATCCAAGCCGTACGGTTGGGATCATATTCCAGGCGCTCGATCGTACCAACGACGTCGAACTTGACGCGCTTGAAGTCGATCAGGCGATAGGTGCGCTTGTGACCGCCACCGCGATGGAACGAGGTGATACGACCACGGTTGTTGCGGCCACCGGACTTGGAAAGACCTTCGGTCAGAGTCTTGACCGGCTTGCCCTTCCACAGTTCCGAACGATCGGTCGTGATAAGCTGACGACGGCCTTCGGAGGTGGGATTATAAGTTTTCAGAGCCATTTTGTTCTGTCTCTTCCCTTAGAGGCCGGTCGAAATATCGATCGACTGGCCGTCGATGAGGGTCACGATCGCCTTCTTGACGTCGTTGCGCGTGCCAAGCTGACCACGGAAGCGCTTCACCTTGCCCTTGCGGACCAGAGTGTTCACTGCCTTGACCTTGACCGAGAAGAGCTGCTCGACGGCAGCCTTGATCTCGGTCTTGCTGGCATCGATCGCCACGTCGAAAACGACCTGGTTGTGTTCCGAAGCCATCGTCGACTTTTCAGTCACGACGGGGTTACGGACGATGTCGTAAGCGCTGAGCTTGTTCATGCGAACCTCGCTTCCAGCGCTTCGAGCGCTGCCTTGGTCAGGACGAGCTTGTCGCGCTTGAGGATCGACACAACGTTGATCCCCTGCACCGGCAGCACGTCGATATGCGGGATGTTGCGTGCGGCCAGAGCGAAGTTCTGGTCGACGGCGCTACCATCGATGATCAGCGCGTTGGTCCATTCCAGCTTGCCGAAGGTCGCCAGCATGCTGGCAGTCTTGGCTTCCTTGGTGGCAACGCTGTCGACGACGACGAGCGAGCCCGACTTGGCTTTGGAGGACAGCGCATGCTTGAGAGCAAGAGCGCGGACCTTCTTGGGCAGGTCGATGGCATGGCTGCGCGGGGTCGGACCGAATGCACGGCCACCACCACGGAACTGCGGAGCCTTGCGATCGCCATGGCGAGCGCCGCCCGAGCCCTTCTGCTTCACGAACTTCTTGCCCGTGCGCACGCCTTCCGAACGATGCTTCACATCGTGCGTACCGGCCATTGCCTTGAGCTGCTGGTAGCGAACCATGCGGTGCAGGATGTCCTGACGGACTTCCAGACCGAAGACGTCGTCGGCGAGCTGGATCGAGCCAGCGGCCTTGCCGTCGAGGGTTGTGACCTTGAGTTCCATTTAGTTACCTTCCCCCGCGACTTCAGCGGCGGCCTTGAACGAGCCCGGGAAGGCAGCGCCCTTGGGGGCCGGCTTCTTCACCGCGTCCTTGATCATGATCCAAGCGCCCTTGGCGCCCGGAACCGAACCCTGGATCATGATCAAACCGCGCTCGACGTCGGTCTTGACGACCTTGACGTTCTGCGTGGTGATGCGACGATCGCCCATGTGGCCCGGCATCTTCTTGTTCTTGAAGGTCTTACCCGGGTCCTGACGACCACCGGTAGAACCGATCGAGCGGTGCGAAACCGACACGCCGTGCGTTGCACGCAGGCCGCCGAAGTTCCAGCGCTTCATACCACCGGCAAAACCCTTACCGATCGAAGTACCGGTGACGTCCACCAGCTGGCCTTCGACGAAATGGTCAGCCTGAAGCTGCGCGCCGACTTCGATGAGGTTGGCTTCGTCAACGCGGAATTCCGCGACATGACGCTTGGGCTCAACCTTGGCAACGGCGAACTGGCCGCGCTCGGCTTTCGTCGTGTTCTTTGCCTTGGCCTGGCCAGCGCCAAGCTGCAGGGCAACGTAGCCGTCCTTGTCAGCGGTCCGCTGGCCCACCACCTGGCAGTTCTGCAGGCCCAGCACCGTCACAGGAACGTGCGAGCCGTCCTCTGCGAAAATGCGGGTCATGCCCAGCTTCTGTGCGATCAATCCAGAACGCATCGGTTATTACCTTCTCTATTGGCGCCGTACCGGGTCATGGTTTCAGAGGACCCTTTTTGCGGTAGGCGCGGAAACTTCTTGTACTTAGAGCTTGATTTCGACGTCGACGCCGGCGGCGAGATCGAGCTTCATCAGTGCATCAACCGTCTGAGGGGTCGGGTCCACGATGTCCAGGAGACGCTTGTGGGTCCGGATCTCGAACTGCTCACGCGCCTTCTTGTCGATGTGGGGCGAGCGGTTAACGGTAAACTTGTCGATTCGCGTCGGCAGCGGGATCGGACCGCGAACCTGCGCGCCCGTACGCTTGGCCGTCGACACGATCTCGCGCGTGGAAGCGTCGAGAACGCGATGGTCAAACGCCTTGAGGCGAATGCGAATATTCTGACCGTTCATCTTTGTAAATCCTGACGAAAATGGATCGCGGCGCGCTATTCGCGCGCCGCGAATGTCTCAATGAGGCTTACTTCAGGATCTTCGCAACGACGCCGGCGCCGACAGTGCGGCCACCTTCACGGATAGCGAAGCGGAGCTTCTCTTCCATGGCGATCGGAACGATGAGCTGAACGTTCATGTTGATGTTGTCGCCCGGCATAACCATTTCCGTGCCTTCCGGCAGGGTCACGATGCCCGTCACGTCCGTGGTACGGAAGTAGAACTGGGGACGGTAGTTGCCGAAGAACGGAGTATGACGGCCGCCTTCTTCCTTGGTGAGGATATAAGCCTCAGCAACGAAGTCGGTGTGCGGGGTCACGGAGCCGGGCTTGCAGAGGACCTGGCCGCGCTCAACCTGAGTGCGGTCGATACCACGGATCAGCGCGCCGATGTTGTCGCCAGCCTGGCCCGAGTCGAGCAGCTTGCGGAACATTTCGACACCGGTAACGGTGGTCTTCTGGGTTGCCTTGATGCCGACGATTTCGACTTCTTCGCCAACCTTGACGATACCGCGTTCGACACGGCCGGTAACCACGGTGCCGCGGCCCGAGATCGAGAACACGTCTTCGATCGGGAGCAGGAACGGCTGGTCAACCGGACGTTCCGGCTGCGGGATATATTCGTCAACAGCGCGCATCAGCTCGAGAACGGCGTCGTGGCCGAGCTTCTTGTCCGAATCTTCGAGAGCGGCCAAAGCCGAGCCCTTGATGATCGGGATATCGTCGCCCGGGAATTCGTAGGACGACAGCAGCTCGCGGACTTCCAGCTCAACGAGCTCGAGCAGTTCCGGATCGTCGACCATGTCGCACTTGTTCAGGAACACGACCAGCGCGGGAACGCCAACCTGACGGGCGAGCAGGATGTGCTCACGGGTCTGGGGCATCGGGCCGTCGGCAGCCGACACGACCAGGATCGCGCCGTCCATCTGGGCAGCGCCGGTGATCATGTTCTTCACATAGTCGGCGTGGCCGGGGCAATCGACGTGAGCGTAGTGACGGTTCTGCGTCTCGTACTCGACGTGAGCGGTGTTGATGGTGATGCCGCGTGCCTTCTCTTCGGGGGCAGCGTCAATCTGATCGTACGCCTTGAAGGTCGCGCCACCGGTTTCAGCCAGGACCTTGGTGATCGCTGCAGTCAGCGAGGTCTTGCCATGGTCAACGTGACCGATGGTGCCGATGTTGCAGTGAGGCTTATTGCGGGAAAACTTTTCCTTGCCCATCGCTTCTCTCCGTATTCGTTAGCCCTGCGGCCAACCTTGAGTTTCAGTTTATTGTTTTAGGCGTACTTGGCCTGGACTTCGTCGGCGACGGCCTGCGGCACCTGCTCGTAGTGGTCGAACGTCATCGTGTACTGTGCACGACCCTGGCTCATGGAGCGCAGCGAGTTCACATACCCGAACATGTTCGCGAGCGGCACGTAGGCATTCACGACCTGGAGAACACCACGGCCTTCAGTGCCGTGAATCTGACCACGCCGCGAATTCAAGTCGCCGATGACGTCGCCCATGTAATCTTCAGGCGTGACAACTTCAACCTTCATGATCGGCTCGAGGATCTTCGGAGCCGCCTTGCGCAGGCCTTCGTTAAAGCCGGCACGGCCGGCGATTTCGAATGCCAGCACCGAAGAGTCCACGTCGTGGTATGCACCTTCGGTCAGCGTGACCTTCACGTCCACGATCGGGAAGCCGATCAACGGACCTGCAGACATCACCGACTTCACGCCCTTTTCGACGCCCGGGATGTATTCCTTCGGTACCGAACCGCCGACGACGGCGTTGACGAATTCGAGACCCTTGCCGACTTCGCCCGGCTCAACGGTGAGCTTGACGCGAGCAAACTGGCCCGAACCACCCGACTGCTTCTTGTGGGTATAGTCCACATTGGCCGACTTGGTGATGGTTTCGCGATACGCAACCTGCGGCTGACCGATATTGGCCTCGACCTTGAATTCGCGACGCATACGGTCGACGAGGATGTCGAGGTGCAATTCGCCCATGCCCGAAATGATGGTCTGGCCGGATTCTTCATCGGTCTTGACGCGGAAGGACGGATCCTCGGCAGCCAGACGATTAAGGGCAAGACCCATCTTTTCCTGGTCGGCCTTCGACTTCGGTTCAACCGAAATGTCGATAACCGGCTCGGGGAAGATCATGCGTTCAAGGATAACCTGGGCATTCTGCGCGCAAAGCGTGTCGCCCGTGGTGGTGTCCTTGAGGCCGACGATGGCGACGATGTCACCAGCAAAGGCTTCGGTGATCTGCTCGCGGCTATTGGCGTGCATCTGGAACATGCGGCCAACGCGCTCGCGCTTTTCCTTGACCGTGTTTTCGAGCATCGCGCCCTGCTCGAGCTTGCCCGAGTAGATGCGGCAGAAGGTCAGCGAGCCCATGTGCGGGTCGTTGGCGATCTTGAACGCCAGCATGGCCAGCGGCTCGTTGTCGTCGGCATGACGCTCGATCGGGGCTTCCGTACGGGCATCGATACCCTTGATGGCCGGAATGTCGGTCGGAGCAGGCAGGAAGTCGATAACGCCGTCGAGCAGGGGCTGCACGCCCTTGTTCTTGAACGCCGAGCCAGCAAAGATCAGGAAGAACTTCGCATCGATCGTGCCGCGACGCAGCAGGCGACGGATGGTGTCGTTGTTCGGCAGATCGCCGTTCAGGTACGCTTCCATGGCGTCGTCGTCGAGCTCGACGGCGGCTTCGATCATGGCTTCGCGGTACTTCTCAGCCTTTTCCTTGAGGTCGGCCGGAATTTCCACGACGTCCCACTGGGCGCCCAGTTCTTCATTGCGCCAGACGAGTGCGTTCATCTCGATGAGATCGACAACGCCCTTGAACTCGTTCTCGGCACCGATCGGCAGCTGAACCGGAACGGCCTTCGCGCCAAGGCGCGAACCGATCATCTCGACGCAGCGATAGAAATCGGCGCCGATCTTGTCCATCTTGTTGACGAAGATGAGACGCGGAACGTGATACTTGTCGGCCTGGCGCCACACGGTTTCCGTCTGGGGCTCAACACCGGCATTGGCGTCCAGCAGGGCAACAGCACCGTCGAGCACGCGCAGCGAACGCTCGACTTCGATAGTGAAGTCCACGTGGCCGGGGGTGTCGATGATGTTGAAACGGTGCTGGGTACCGTTACGGTCTTTCCAGAACGTGGTGGTCGCAGCCGACGTGATCGTGATGCCGCGTTCCTGCTCCTGCTCCATCCAGTCCATGGTCGCGGCGCCGTCGTGGACTTCGCCGATCTTATGGGACTTGCCGGTATAGTAGAGGATGCGTTCGGTCGTGGTCGTCTTGCCAGCATCGATGTGAGCCATGATGCCGAAGTTACGATAGAGATTAATCGGGTATTCGCGTGCCATTGGGCGCTCCTACTACCAGCGGTAGTGCGAGAAGGCACGGTTGGCGTCAGCCATACGGTGCGTATCTTCGCGCTTCTTGACGGCCTGACCACGGCCATTGAGGGCATCCATCAGCTCACCCGAAAGACGCTCGCGCATGGTGTTCTCACCACGCTTGCGGGCAGATTCGATGAGCCAGCGAATGGCCAGGGCCTGCTGACGGTCAGCACGAACTTCAACCGGAACCTGATAGGTAGCACCACCAACACGGCGCGAACGGACTTCAACCGCAGGGCGGATGTTGTCGAGCGCGGTGTGGAACACGGTGACCGGGTCCTGCTTGACCTTGGCTTCGACGATGTCGAACGCACCGTAGACGATGCTTTCGGCGGCCGACTTCTTGCCGTCCTTCATGAGCGAGTTCATGAACTTGGTCAGGACGAGATCGCCATACTTGGCGTCGGGAATAACGTCGCGTTTTTCTGCGCGGTGACGACGGGACATATCTCGATCTCCTTACTTCGGACGCTTCGCGCCGTACTTCGAACGGCGCTGCTTACGGTCCTTGACACTCTGCGTGTCGAGAACGCCGCGGAGCACGTGGTAACGAACGCCGGGAAGGTCGCGAACGCGGCCGCCACGGATCAGGACCACGGAGTGCTCCTGCAGGTTGTGGCCTTCACCCGGGATATACGAGATCACTTCGCGCTGATTGGTCAGGCGAACCTTGGCAACCTTACGCAGAGCCGAGTTCGGCTTCTTCGGGGTCGTCGTATAAACGCGAGAGCAAACGCCGCGCTTCTGCGGATTTGCTTCCATGGCCGGAACCTTGTTCCGCTTTGGCTTGCTGGCGCGTGGTTTGCGGATCAGCTGATTAATGGTGGGCATTGCGCTCTTTCCATCGTCCAAAATTTCGGTGCCGCCGATTGAGCGGCCCCTTAGTTCTTGTTTGTCGCCCCTCCGAAACCGGAAGCGCTCCTGTGCGGTCTAGACAAAGCAAACCAAAACGGCGCTCATCCGACCCGATTAGGGGTACGGCGGCGCCTTAATTGCAGCGGACCACCCCCAAAGGCGGGCAGTCATGCGCACAAGGATTTTGCGTCGTCTAGTTACCCGACAGTGTGTTTGAGTGTCCTGGATGCCCGCACAAGATGGCAGGAACCCGGTGTGACATTCACGACCGACCGCTAAGGTAGGCGCTGTTTAGAGCCGACTCTCCTGCGCGTCAAGGATTCTTTCGTGAAAAATCCGCGATGGAGCCATGCACAGACTTGCAATGACTTTGCGAGAGTGTCTTGGAACTTCGCATGTCTTTCCCCTGCCCTCCTCGACCGGTGCGCTGAAGTATCACCTTCTCGCCCCAATCGAAATGTGTAGGATCGGGCTCCATCGGCCAGCCTTGTACACGATAGGTGACCGGCCCCAGAATCCGACGAGGGAGAAGCGCGATGAAGCTCACTACGATGATTGCCGGTGGAGCTTTAGCTCTGGCCCTGACGGCACCCGCCCAGGCACAGACCTTGTTGACCGGCGCCGACACCGACGAGATTCTCAACGCCGCCCGCGGCTATGGTGCGGCGACCCTTTCAACGCAGAGCAATGGTGATCCGCAGATCAATGGCAAGATCAACGGCATCAGCTACCAGGTCTATTTCCGCAACTGCACCAACAACACCGACTGCGAAGACCTGAACTTCTATGTGGGTTTCCTGGACCTCAAGCCCACACTCGAGGTCATCAACGACTGGAATTTCAATAAGCGCTTCAGCCGCGCCTATCTCGACCAGGACCAGGATGCCTGCGTGGAAATGGACCTCGACATGGTCAAGGGCGTCACAGCCGAGTATCTCGATTCCCAGTTCGGGCTTTGGAGCATGGTCGTCGATCAGTACTCAGAACATGTCGGCTACGGTTTGTGACCTGCCGCCGATGGCGTCATGAGGGGCCCGTTCGGGCCCCTTGCTTTTTGCGCTATTCGACGAGCCGGAACGCCACGAACTGGGTGAACTGCCCATCCGGGTTGAAGTTGTTATCCGATGCAATGATGAGCGTCTTGGCGCCGTCGATCTCGGGGCCGATCGCCACCGCTTCCACATTATCGATGTCGAGGCCGAAGTCGCCCTCCCCCAGCCTGGCGAACGGCGTCTTGCTGACAGGCGTGAAGGTCTGGCCGGCGAGGCTGACCACCCCGCTCACATCCGTCGCAGCGCCGATCTCGACCTTGTAGAGATTGATCTCGTTGCCAATGCCAGAGCCGAACGACCGCTCGACCACCAGTAGTGACCCGTCGTCCAGTGCCAACAGGTCGGAGACGCCGTTATCGTTGTAGTTGGGCTCCTGCGTCGCCTTGGCGAAGATCGGGCCCGTCTCGTAGACATACTCAGCGCCGGCCTTGCCGGTCATCGCGTCGAACGTCAGGATTCGCGACGGGCTGCCCGCTTCCAACGTGGCCTTGGGGCCGTCCTGCGCCAGGGCATTCTCGCTGACGGCATAGACCGTAGCGCCATCGCTGGAAAGGCTCAGCCCTTCGAAGCCGAGATTGGCATGCGTGCCGCCGGTGCCGTCGGCACTGGTGAGGAAGTAATCGGGCACGGCAAGGCTGCGCAGCATGGTGCCATCGAGCATGGCTTCGAAAATGCCGGGGCGGCCCGAGGCATCGCTTTCGCTCGACCAGAAGAAGCTGCGCTTGGTTGGCGAATACTGGATCGCTTCGGGGTCGATGCCCTTGACGGCAAACGCATTGCCGTCCAGCCCGCGAAGGATAGTGCTGCCCACGATATCGACACCGCGGAAGCCGTCGGCGTCGATGGCAAACCTGAGGCGGTAGTACCGCGCCGGACCGCGCTCGGAACGATCGTCTGAAATCGCCAGATAGCTGCCATCGGCAGGATCGGGGCTGAGGCCGGAAATGCCACCGAACTCTAGGCCGTTGATCTTGAGGCCGGTCGGCAGAACGATCTCGCCGATCAGTTCAAGTGCGGGGGCGGCATCCTGCGCTGCAACCGGGCAGCCAATCGCGATAGATGCGGCGAGTGCGGTCGCCGCCAGTGTTTTGGTCGTCATCGTCTTTACCCTCCAAGACCCGACACGGGGACGGAATTAGTAAAGCGCTTTACTAAGACGAATATGTGTCAGCGCGCTATTTCTTGCCCGCGCGCATGGCCTCGACGACCTTTTCGATCCTCCGCCGGCGGGTCTCGGGCGTCTTTGCATCATTGACCGACAGCACGTGCCGCAATTTGTTGCTGTAGGACAGGGACTCAAAGAATGCCCTGGCGGGAGCGTCGCCGGATAGCGCGGCGGCGAGGTCGTCCGGGACGACCACCTCGCGCGGCTCGGTATCAAGCGTCAGATCAATCTCGACGGCGTCGCCACCCCGGATGCCGGATTCCAGGCGGCGCTCGGCGCTAAGCGGGATCAGGAACTGCCCGCCCATCACGGCGATCGACGACCGATAGCTATAGGTGCCAATGGTCACGACCACGGCCGGTTTCTTGCCGCCGGCCAGGCCCTCGACCACCTCGACCGGCACCTCGATGCCCGTATTGTTGCCCATCTGCAGGATAGTGGTGCTGAACTTCATGGCTCTCTCCTCGTGCATTCGTAGACAACGACGAACGTAGGCACAAGGAATCGACAAAATAGGAAAAGGGGCCTGAAGGCCCCTTCCCTGTTAGCCCTACTCGGCCTTTAGGAAGTCCGCGACTTCAAGCAGGATGTACTCGTTGTCATCGGCACGCCCTGCCTCACGGCCGGTGGAGCCGGGATAGTTGTTGTCGTTGGCGACCACGATAGTGGTTTCATCGACACGATCCACATCCTCGATCGTGACGAAGGGGAAGGTGAACACGCCGTCCACAGTGCCGCGCGGCGCAATCCCGCCCGGATCCTTGATCGCCATCAGATCGATATAGGCGATCTTCTCCAGAACGCCGCTTTCGTCGACGCGCTCCAGGTCGATGAGGTAGATGCGCTTGAACGCAGCCGCCTTCTCGCGACCGTCATCGCCTTCATTGTTATCGCGCTCGATCACCAGCCCACGGGTGCCCTCGATGATGTTGAAATCGCCGATGGCATTGCCGGCATCGTCGAGCGGATAGTAGCGAACCTTGTCCGACCACGTCGCATCGGCAACGTTGAACTCCAGCATACGAATGACCGGCTTGCCATCGATAAGCTCGAGAGCACCTGCTGCCTCGTCATAGAAGGCCTTTTCGAGCAGTGGATAGAGCGTGGTGCCGTCCATGGATTGGGCCATGCCTTCATATCCACCCGAGCGACCGGTATTCACCCCCGTCACCGCAACACCTGCAGCAGGCGTGGCGACGAACTGGTTGTCTGGGGTCTTGTAATCGACGCCGCTCGGATTGGTGGCGACCACCTGAAGCACCACACCATGCGCATCGACTTCGATTAACCAGGGGCCGAACTCGTCGCCGATCCAGAAGTGATCGCCAACGGGCTGGATCGATTCCGGATCGAAATCAGCGCCGGTGAGATAGCGGGTTTCGCTGTGTTCGGTGACAACAGGGAATGGGACGACGCGGTTCGGATCCCTGAGGAACACAGTCCGCTCAAGCGCAACCTTGCCCGTGGCCCAGTCCATCTTCATGAAATTGAAGATAAGCATGGCGTCAGACGAGTTGGCCTTGGCGCCAAAGCCGTTGTCGGTGAGAAAAACGAAACGGTCATCGCCCAGCGAACGAACACCGGACATGCCCTGTACGGGCTGACCGGGGAACGGCATGGCAATGCCGGAGGCAGGATTGGCCCAGCCATACGGCGTCTCCACGCGCTTGCCAGAGGTAAAGCGCCCTGACATCGACAGGCCATAGGGCGCATCAGCGGGGGCCGGCACGAAGGTCTGGGCAGGCAACTGGGCATGCGCCTTGAGAGTGGCATCGAACTGAACGGGCTGGGCATAAGAGGCTGGGGACAGCATCGTCACAGCTAGCGCGGCAAGCAGCGTCGTCTTGGTCATGATCGTCTCCGAAGCGAGGAAGCCATCCTGCTGCTAGCGTGGCTACGTGTCGGCTCGGCTACGGCCAAATGGCAGTTCGTTGACAATGCACCGGAGACTCCGAGCTAGCCCGGCCCGCTTGACAGTACAGCAATTCGACTCCTACATACCAACCGGTCGGTTTCGAGAGAGATGATGATCCAAATACCTGCTTGGCTGCATGACGTGCTTGGCGCTGCTCAGCGGCCAGGCGACCTCGTGCTGATCGCAGCCTTCGGCCTTGGCGCTTCAAGCACGCTCGTGGCGCTCTACCCCGAGGTCTTCCAAGGGGTTCCGGCGTGGCGTGCGGCGCTGGCAATACTGCTGATACTCGACATTGCTGCGGGCTGCATCGCCAACCTCACGACCGGAACGAACGACCACCACGCCGCCCACCCCGGCAGCCGATGGGTGTTCATCGCCATCCACGTCCACTTGCCGATCGTCGCCTTGCTGCTCAATCTCAACATGCCCGCGACTCTCGCCATCTGGGCCTTCACCATCGCCGGCGCAGTGCTGGTGAACCTGTTGCGCCCGGGGGCCACCCAGCGCGTCGTTGCGGGAACCGCTTTCGGTATCGGCGCCTTTGGCACAGTGATCGGCCTGGACGGTTCTCCCTTCACGGTATGTGTCGGCCTGCTCTTCATGCTCAAGGTGCTGGTGCATTTTGCCGTCGATCACCGGGCGGACGGGCGCGGTTCGTGACCGTCACCCTCGGCAAAATCGCCCGGACGCATCGCGAAAGCGCGCTTGCGCTTATGGTATCGGCCTTCCTGGACGACCCATTGTTCCTTGCGATGTTCGGGCAGGACGAACACAAGGCCAGGGCGTTCCTCGAGTTCATGTTCGACATGAACACGCTATTGGACGGCGAGATGTTAGGCGCGTTTGACCGCAGCGTCCTGGTTGGCTGCGCATTGATGGACCGCCCCCAACAACCGCCCTCGCTTCGTTACGCGACAAGATTGACCATGGCTCTGCTCCGCTTCGTGCCGCTCGCGCTGACGCTCGGAGCGGGAAAGGTCGCCACGCTCAACAAGTACATGGTCGAAACGCGAAAGGGGCCGGCATGTGGCCGGTACGCCTACCTCGCCATGGTTGGCATCGATCCGGGCCGGCAGGGTCGCGGCATCGGTCGACGGCTTGTTGAAGCAGCCGTCGCCCAGGCTGCCGCCTGGAATGCCGACGGCCTTGCGCTCGACACCGAGAACCCGGCAAATATCCGCCTCTATGAAAAGCTGGGCTTCATTTCGGGTCGGACACTCGATCTGGGTGCGTTCACCAGCTTCTGCATGTACCGAGTGATTGAGCCATGAAAGACGCCCGGACCACCATTGTCACGCAGGCTCTCAAGCTCTTCCTGGAGCACGGCTATGACGGGATGAGCCTGAGTGAATTGACCAGGGATACCGGCCTCTCCAAGGGTGCGATCTACCATCACTTCAAGGACAAGGACGACCTGTTCACGGCAGCAATAGAGCAGTTCTTCCTGCAATTCCTACCGGTGCAGGCCGATCAGCAGCCGCCGACGGATTTCGAGGGCACGGTCAAGTCCCTGGTCGACGGCTATGCCGCCATGCTCGCGGCAGTGGACGAGGTAACGCCAGATCGCCTTGCCTACTTCAGGTTCATCCTGGCGATAGCGCCCAAAATCCAGCCGCAACTGCGGGAGCGCATGAATGCGGTTCGCAACCACCTCATTGCGACGCTTTCGGCCGAGGCCACCGCCGGGCGGCTGAAGTCAGATCGGCCCGCCACCATGCTGGCAGACCAGATACTGGGCTTGATAGAGGGCGCCAGCCTCTTGGCCGCGATCGCCGGCTGCTCCGACCCAGCCGAGTCCATGCGGGAGACGGTCATGGATTTTGTGGCCACGCTCTTGCGCTGAAAAAGAAAGGGGACCTTTCGGCCCCCTTTCCCTCAATTCAACAATGCGACAGCCCTACTCGGCGGCAGGCGCCGGGATCTGGACGGTCGACGCCTGGCGGCGACGTTCGTCCAGGATCAGGTCGTCGCGCTTGGACGCGATCAGTTTGGCCGACGAGATACCGGCACCAGTACCGGCCGGGATGAGGCGGCCGACGATGACGTTTTCCTTGAGGCCTTCGAGCAGGTCGGCCTTGCCAGACACCGCCGCTTCCGTGAGGACGCGGGTGGTTTCCTGGAAAGAAGCGGCCGACACGAACGAGCGGGTCTGCAGCGATGCCTTGGTGATGCCGAGCAGCACCGGATTGGCGGTCGCTGGCTTCTTGCCGTCGGCAACAAGCGAGTCGTTGAGCTCGTCGAAGTCCAGCTTGTCGAGCTGCTCGTCCTTGAGCAGGCCGGTATCACCTGGATCCACGATCTCGACCTTCTGCAGCATCTGGCGAACGATCACCTCAATGTGCTTGTCGTTGATCAGCACGCCCTGCAGACGATAGACCTCCTGGATTTCATTGACGAGGTAACGAGCAAGCTCTTCCACGCCCTTGATGGCCAGGATGTCATGCGGCGCCGGGTTGCCGTCGAGGATGTATTCACCCTTCTCAATGGTGTCGCCTTCCTGGAGATGGAACGGCTTGCCCTTCGGGATCAGGTACTCGACCGGATCGGCACCCTCTTCGGTCGGCTCGATGATGACGCGACGCTTGTTCTTGTAGTCGCGACCGAAGCGGATCGTGCCATCGATCTCGGCGATGATGGCGTGATCCTTCGGACGACGAGCTTCGAACAATTCCGCCACGCGCGGCAGACCGCCGGTGATGTCCTTGGTCTTGGCGCTTTCGAGCGGGATACGTGCGAGCACGTCGCCCGGCGAAACCTTCTCGCCCGGCTCGACCGCGATAACCGCGTCGACGGAGAGCAGGTAGCGAGCGTCGCCACCGCGTTCCACCTTCTGCACGACGCCGCCACGAGCGATGGCCAGAGCAGGCTTGAGGCCCTCGCCACGCTGGTTGCCGCGCCAGTCGATGACCACGCGCTTGGTGAAGCCCGTCGCTTCGTCGGTGTTTTCCGCAACGGAAGCACCATCGACCATATCCTCGAACACGACCTCGCCCTCGACTTCGGCCAGAACCGGACGAGTGTAGGGGTCCCATTCGGCCAGACGCTGACCGCGGCGGACCTGATCGCCTTCCTTGACCAGCAGCTTGGAACCATAGGTCACCTTGTGGGTGGCGCGTTCCTTGCCGTCGGCATCAAGAATGGCGAGCGAGACGTTACGGGCCATGACGACCAGCTTGCCGCCCTCGACCTTGACGACGTTCGGGTTGCGGATGGCGATCTTGCCTTCCGCGCCGGACTCGAGGAACGAGGAGTCAACCACCTGTGCCGTACCACCAATGTGGAACGTACGCATGGTGAGCTGGGTACCGGGTTCACCGATCGACTGCGCGGCGATAACGCCCACAGCTTCACCCATGTTCACGGGGGTACCGCGAGCAAGGTCACGGCCATAGCAGGCCGCGCAGGTGCCCTGGCGCATGTCGCAAGTCAGCGGGGAGCGGATGCGGATCGACTGGATCCGGGCTTCCTCGATGACATCGACGTGCTTTTCTTCCAGCAGCGTGCCCTTGGCAGCGATCAGGTCGCCCGACAACGGATGGAAGATATCATCCGCAGCGGTACGGCCCAGAACGCGCTGGCCAATGGAGGCCACGATCTGTCCGGCGTCGACGATCGGCTCCATGGTGAGGCCGCGTTCGGTGCCGCAATCGGTCGACACGATGATCGCGTCCTGCGCCACGTCAACGAGACGACGAGTCAGGTACCCGGAGTTCGCAGTCTTCAGCGCCGTATCCGCCAGACCCTTACGGGCACCGTGGGTGGAGTTGAAGTACTCGAGAACGTTGAGGCCTTCCTTGAAGTTGGCCGTGATCGGGGTCTCGATGATCGAGCCGTCCGGACGGGCCATAAGACCACGCATACCGGCAAGCTGCTTCATCTGGGCCGGTGAACCACGGGCACCGGAGTGGCTCATCATGTAGACGGAGTTGATCGGCTTCTGACGGCCGGTCTCCTTGTCGATCTGCACCTTGCGGATCGCGTCCATCATCTCTTCGGCGACCTTGTCACCGCACTTGGCCCAGGCGTCGACCACCTTGTTGTACTTTTCGCCCTGAGTGATCAGGCCGTCATTGTACTGCTGCTCGAACTCTTCGACCTGCTTACGGGCGGCTTCCACGATCGTGTACTTGGAGGCCGGGATAACCATGTCGTCCTTGCCGAACGAGATACCGGCGTCGCAAGCATTCTTGAAGCCGAGCTGCATGACGCGGTCGCAGAAGATCACGGTCTCTTTCTGACCGCAGCCACGGTAAACCGTGTCGATCATCTTCGAGATCATCTTCTTGGTCATCAGCTGGTTCGCCGTGGCAAACGGCACAGCCGGATGCTTGGGCAGAATCTGGCCGATGAGCATGCGGCCCGGAGTCGTCTCGACGATCTCGGTCGTTTCCTTGCCGTTCTCATCGAACGACACGACGCGGCCTTTGATCTTGGTGTGCAGCGTGACGATCTTGTTGTCGAGCGCGTGTTCCAGTTCCGCATAGGAACCGAATGCCATGCCCTGCCCTGGCTCACCCTCGTTCATGAGCGACAGATAGTAGAGGCCCAAGACGATGTCCTGGGACGGCACGATGATCGGCTGGCCGTTGGCGGGGTGAAGGATGTTGTTGGTCGACATCATCAGCACGCGTGCTTCCAGCTGCGCTTCGAGCGACAGCGGGACGTGCACGGCCATCTGGTCACCGTCGAAGTCGGCGTTGAAGGCCGAGCAAACGAGCGGGTGCAGACGGATGGCCTTGCCTTCGATCAGGATGGGCTCGAACGCCTGGATGCCCAGACGGTGCAGCGTCGGAGCGCGGTTCAGCAGAACCGGATGCTCGCGGATCACTTCGTCCAGGATATCCCAAACCTCGGGCTTTTCCTTCTCGACCAGCTTCTTGGCCTGCTTCACCGTCGAGCTGAAGCCCTTGGCTTCGAGGCGCGAGTAGATGAACGGCTTGAACAGCTCGAGCGCCATCTTCTTGGGCAGGCCGCACTGGTGCAGCTTGAGGTTCGGACCCACGGTGATGACCGAACGGCCCGAATAGTCGACGCGCTTGCCGAGCAGGTTCTGGCGGAACCGGCCCTGCTTGCCCTTGAGCATATCGGACAGCGACTTCAGCGGACGCTTGTTGGCACCGGTGATGGTGCGGCCACGGCGGCCGTTGTCGAACAGCGCGTCAACAGCTTCCTGCAGCATGCGCTTTTCGTTGCGGATGATGATGTCAGGCGCCCGCAGCTCGATCAGGCGCTTCAACCGGTTATTGCGGTTGATCACGCGACGATAGAGGTCGTTAAGATCGGACGTGGCAAAGCGGCCACCATCCAGCGGCACCAGCGGGCGCAGCTCGGGCGGAATGACCGGGATGACGGTCATGATCATCCATTCGGGCTTGTTGCCCGAGACGATGAACTGCTCGACGATCTTCAAGCGCTTGGCGAGCTTCTTGGGCTTAAGTTCCGTGGTGGACTCAGCAATTTCCACGCGCAGGTCGGCCGCGATCTTCTCGAGATCGAGGGCGAGCAGGATGTCGCGGATGGCTTCGGCGCCGATCTTGGCGGTGAAGCTGTCGGCACCATACTCGTCCTGGGCATCGAGGAACTGCTCTTCGGTCAGCAGTTCATGCTGGGTGAAGGGCGTGAGGCCAGCGTCCAGAACGACGTAGTTCTCGAAATACAGGATGCGCTCGATGTCCTTGAGCGTCATATCGAGCAGCAGCGCGATACGGGACGGCAGGGACTTCAGGAACCAGATGTGGGCAACGGGCGCAGCGAGTTCGATGTGACCCATGCGCTCGCGGCGAACGCGGCTCAGGGTGACTTCCACACCGCACTTTTCGCAGATGACGCCCTTGAACTTCATGCGCTTGTACTTGCCGCACAAGCACTCATAGTCCTTCACAGGGCCAAAGATGCGCGCGCAGAACAGACCATCACGTTCAGGCTTGAACGTACGATAGTTGATGGTTTCCGGCTTTTTGATCTCGCCGTACGACCAGGACAGAATCTTCTCTGGCGACGCGATGGAGATCTTCATCTGATCGAAGGTCTGCACCGGAACGGCCGGGTTGAACGGGTCCATGACGTGGGAATGATGATTCATCAATTCTCTCCTCTTTCCATCCGGAGGGGCCAACTGGCCCGCTCCTTCAGGAAGTGAATGGGGGTAGGAAGTGCCGGATTATTCCGCCGCTTCCTGAGGAGGTGCGAGCTCCGCTTCGGCCTGGGAGCCGTCGCCCTCGATCTCGCGCATGTCGAGTTCGACATTGAGACCGAGCGACCGGATTTCCTTGACCAGAACGTTGAAGCTCTCGGGGATGCCCGCTTCGAACGTGTCGTCGCCGCGAACGATGGCTTCGTAGACCTTGGTACGACCAGCAACGTCGTCCGACTTGATGGTGAGCATTTCCTGAAGCGTATAAGCCGCGCCATAGGCTTCGAGAGCCCACACTTCCATCTCGCCGAAGCGCTGACCGCCGAACTGGGCCTTACCGCCCAGCGGCTGCTGGGTGACCAGCGAGTACGGGCCGATCGAACGGGCGTGGATCTTGTTGTCCACCAGGTGGTCGAGCTTGAGCATATAGATATACCCAACCGTCACCTGACGATCGAACTGCTCGCCGCTACGGCCGTCGAACACCGTCGACTGACCCGAGGCCTTGAGTCCTGCCCGCTCCAGCATCACGACGATGTCGGCTTCCTTGGCGCCGTCGAACACCGGGGTCGCGATCGAAACACCCTTGGAAAGGTGCTCGCCGAGACGCACGAGGCCGTCGTCGTCGAGGTCGGTGATGGAGTCATCACCGGCAAACAGGTCCTGCACTTCCAGGCGCAGCGGCTTCAGATCGCCATTGCGCTGATACGCACGGACCATCTCGTCGATCTTCTTGCCCATGCCAGCGCAAGCCCAGCCCAGGTGAGTTTCGAGGATCTGGCCCACGTTCATGCGCGACGGCACGCCCAGCGGGTTCAGCACGATATCGACCGACGTACCGTCTTCGAGGTACGGCATGTCTTCCACGGGAACGATGCGCGAAACCACGCCCTTGTTACCATGGCGACCAGCCATCTTGTCGCCCGGCTGGATCTTGCGCTTGGTGGCGATGAAGACCTTGACCATCTTCATCACGCCCGGCGGAAGTTCGTCACCGCGCTGCAGCTTGTCGACCTTGTCGATGAAGCGCTGCTCGAGCAGACGACGGCTCTCTTCATACTGAGCATGAAGAGCTTCCATCTCGGTCATGACCTTGTCGTCATCGACCGCGAACTGCCACCACTTGGAGCGTGGCTGAGCTTCGAACATCTGATCGTTGAGCTTGGTGCCCACGACATAGCCCTTCGGACCTGCCGTAGCGGCCTTGCCGAACAGCATCTCCTTGAGACGTGCATAGACGTTACGGTCGAGGATCGACTGTTCGTCGTCACGGTCCTTGGCGAGACGTTCGATTTCCTCGCGCTCAATAGCCATGGCGCGCTCGTCCTTGTCGATGCCGTGGCGATTGAACACGCGCACTTCAACAACAGTACCAGCATCGCCCGGCGGCACGCGCAGGGAGGTGTCGCGAACGTCCGAAGCCTTCTCGCCGAAGATGGCGCGGAGAAGTTTTTCTTCCGGCGTCATCGGCGATTCACCCTTGGGGGTGATCTTGCCAACGAGGATGTCGCCCGGAGCGACTTCGGCACCGATATGGACGATACCGGCTTCGTCGAGGTTCTTCAGCGCTTCTTCCGAAACGTTCGGAATGTCGCGGGTGATTTCCTCAGGACCAAGCTTGGTGTCGCGGGCCATCACCTCATATTCCTCGATATGGATCGAGGTAAAGACGTCCTGCATGGCGATCTTCTCGCTGAGCAGGATGGAGTCTTCGAAGTTGTAACCATTCCACGGCATGAACGCGACGAGCACGTTGCGGCCGAGAGCCAGATCGCCCAGCTCGGTCGACGGACCGTCGGCGATGATGTCGCCCTGGTTAACGTGATCGCCAACCACAACCAGCGGACGCTGGTTGATGCAGGTCGATTGGTTCGACCGCTGGAACTTCATCAAGTTGTAGATGTCCACGCCCGACTTCGACGCATCGGTTTCTTCCGTTGCGCGAATAACGATACGGGTGGCATCCACCTGGTCGACGATGCCCTTGCGCTTGGCGACGATGGCAGCGCCGGAGTCACGAGCCACGACAGCTTCCATGCCAGTGCCGACGAACGGCGCATGAGCGCGCAGCAGCGGCACAGCCTGACGCTGCATGTTCGAGCCCATCAGGGCGCGGTTGGCGTCGTCGTTCTCGAGGAACGGGATCAGCGAGGCGGCAACCGACACCATCTGCTTGGGGGAAACGTCCATAAGGTCGACGTTTTCCTTGGGCGTCAGGCCGTTGTCGCCGGCGTGGCGAGCCACGACCAGATCGTCCTGCAGCGTGCCGTCCTTGTTGAACTGCACATTGGCCTGGGCGACGTAGTGCTTGGCCTCTTCCATGGCGGAGAGGTACACGACGTCCGAGGTCAGAACGCCGTCCACGATCTTGCGGTACGGGGTCTCGATGAAACCGTACTTGTTGACGCGGGCAAAGGTCGACAGCGAGTTGATCAGACCGATATTCGGACCTTCGGGGGTCTCGATCGGGCAGATACGGCCATAGTGGGTCGGATGCACGTCGCGGACTTCGAAGCCCGCGCGCTCACGGGTGAGACCACCCGGCCCAAGCGCCGACAGGCGACGCTTGTGGGTGATTTCCGAGAGCGGGTTGGTCTGATCCATGAACTGGCTCAGCTGCGAGGAGCCGAAGAATTCACGCACAGCGGCAGCAGCCGGCTTGGCGTTGATCAGGTCCTGCGGCATGACAGTGTCGATTTCGACCGAGCTCATACGCTCCTTGATGGCGCGCTCCATGCGGAGCAGGCCAAGGCGATAGGAGTTTTCCATCAGCTCGCCAACCGAGCGAACGCGACGGTTGCCGAGATTGTCGATGTCGTCGATTTCGCCGCGACCGTCGCGCAGGTCGACCAGCGTGCGGACGACTTCGACGATGTCTTCCTTGCGCAGGGTGCGCATGGTGTCGGGCGCGTCGAGCTCAAGGCGCATGTTCATCTTGACGCGGCCCACAGCGGACAGGTCATAGCGTTCGCTGTCGAAGAACAGCGACTGGAACATGGCTTCTGCGGTATCGACGGTCGGCGGCTCGCCAGGACGCATCACGCGGTAGATGTCGAACAGCGCGTCTTCACGCGTCTCGTTCTTGTCCACGGCCAGCGTGTTGCGGATGTAGGCGCCGATGGTGATGTGGTCGATGTCGAGGATCGGCAGCTCGTCGAAGCCAAGATCGAGCATCTTGGTCAGGGTCTTCTCGTCGAGCTCGTCGCCTGCCTCCATGTAGACCTCGCCGGTCTTCATGTTGATCAGGTCTTCGGCGACATACATGCCATAGAGGTCTTCGTTGACCGCCAGCAGGTGCGTCAGACCGTTCTCGGCAAGCTTCTTGGCCTGACGAGCAGACAGCTTCTTGCCGCCCTCATGGACGACGTCACCGGTCTTGGCATCGATCAGGTCGTGGCTCGGCTTTGCGCCCTTCCACTTCTCGGCATCGTAAGGAACGCGCCAGCCCTTCTCGGTCTTTTCGTAGTTCAGCGTCTTGTAATAGGTGCGGAGGATTTCCTCGGCATCCATGCCAAGCGCCTTGAGCAGCGAGGTCACCGGAATCTTGCGGCGGCGATCGATGCGCGCATAGACGATGTCCTTGGCGTCGAATTCGATATCGAGCCAGGAACCACGATACGGAATGATACGGCCGGCAAACAGCAGCTTGCCGGACGAATGGGTCTTGCCCTTGTCGTGATCGAAGAACACACCCGGCGAACGGTGCATCTGCGAGACGATAACGCGCTCGGTACCGTTGACGATGAAGGTGCCGTTCGACGTCATGAAGGGCATGTCGCCCATATAGACGTCCTGCTCCTTGATGTCCTTGACCGAGCGGGCGCCGGTTTCTTCGTCCACTTCAAAGACGATCAGGCGAAGCGTCACCTTGAGCGGGGCAGCGAACGTGATGTCGCGCGCACGGCACTCATCGATGTCGTACTTCGGCTGCTCGAATTCGTACTTCACAAATTCGAGAGATGCGGTGTTCGAAAAGTCGGTGATCGGGAAAACCGAACGGAACACGGACTGAAGCCCCTCATCGGGACGGCCACCTTTGGGCTCGTCTACGAGGAGGAACTGATCATAGGAGGCCTTTTGAACCTCGATCAGGTTGGGCATCTCCGTGACTTCGCGAATGGAACCGAAGGACTTGCGTACCTTGCGGCGGCCGTTGAACGTGGTAGCCATGAAAGCTCCTGTTTCTTGCGATTTGTCTCGGAGGCAGATATCCAAAAATCCGACTATCAGCCGTCGGGTCTCGGGATATTTGCCCTGTAATTCAAACAGTTAGGCTCAGCGACGCCTAGATACCCTCCCGAGCCGAATGGAAGGACAGGCAAGACAACGTCAAACACCCCATGGTCAAAAACCATGAGGTTCCGTGGACGTCAGCGTGCCTCAGACATCGAAATCGTCATATGTTCCGCAAATTGGCGCCAGGAACCCATCCAATCGGTCCGGCGAATCATCCCGTTAAGACAGGATGCGAAATGGCACATAGAGCGCCATTTCGCAAATTTCAAGGCAGAAAATCGAATTACTTGAATTCGACCTTGGCGCCGGCAGCCTCAAGCTTCTTCTTGATGTCTTCGGCTTCAGCCTTGTTGACACCTTCCTTGACAGCCTTCGGAGCAGCCTCAACCAGAGCCTTGGCTTCGCCGAGACCCAGGCCAGTGATGGCGCGGACTTCCTTGATGACGTTGATCTTGTTGTCGCCGAAGGAGGCGAGGATCACGTCAAATTCAGTCTTTTCTTCAGCAGCCGGGGCAGCAGCACCACCGCCAGCGGCAGCAGCAACAGCAACCGGAGCGGCGGCGGAAACGCCCCACTTTTCTTCCAGGAGCTTCGACAGTTCCGAAGCTTCCAGAACGGTCAGGGCAGACAGGTCGTCTACAAGTTTGGCGAGATCAGCCATTTGATAAATCTCTCTTTTAGGTGTTCAGTTCAAACCAGATGTGATCCCCGAAGGGACCGATGGGGTTACGCTGCTTCGTTGCTCTTTTCCGCGTGAGCGGCCAACACACGAGCGATGCCACCAGCCGGCGCAACGATGACCGAAGCGATACGGGTCGCGGGCTGCTTGAGCATCCCGGCGAGCGTGGCGCGCAGTTCGTTGAGCGAAGGCATGGTCGCCAACGCCTTGACGCTGTTCGCGTCAAGCGCGGTCTTGCCCATGGCGCCACCAAGAACGACGTATTTCGTGTTCTTTTCAGCAAACTTTGCCGCAATCTTCGGCGCAGTCATGGGGTCGGCCGCGTAAGCGATCACGATCGGGCCGGTGAACAGGCCCGAGATGTCCGCGTGGTCGGTTTCCTTAAGAGCAAGCTTGGCAAGACGGTTTTTAGCGATCTTGACCTGACCACCGGCACCCTTCACCTCACGGCGAAGCGATTCCAGATTGGCCACGGTCAGACCGGTATTTTGCGCAAGCACGATCGACCCAGCACCCGCGAGGGCTGACTGAAGCGATGCGACAAGCTCACGCTTTTCCGCTCTTTCCACTGCTAGTCTCCACATTAAGCCTGGCGAAAGTCAGCCGGGCCATTGCCAATTGCTGCCCTCCGATCTCCCGAAGGAGGAGAGGAGCAACGGTTTAACGCCTGTCAACCGTGCTGCCCGAAAGGGCAACTGGCCTGGTTCGAACCACAATCACCCTGCCCTGGCGGACAGGAAATTCTGGTTGTCACCCCATCTATGCTGGCGTCGGTAGACATTAAGCTGACCCAGATTGATCAGCACCGGCAGTCTCGGACAGGACTTATGCCCTCCCGAGGGAAGGCAAAACCGGGCGGTCGAAACCGCCCGGAATTCTTAGAGAGCCGAAGCCGGCTCCACATGCACGCCCGGGCCCATGGTCGAAGACACAGCAACGCGCTTCACATAGGTGCCCTTGGCGCCAGCAGGCTTGGACTTCAGAACAGCGTCGGTGAACGCCTTGATGTTCTGCAGCAGGGCTTCTTCCGAGAAGGAGACCTTGCCAACGCCAGCATGCAGGATACCGGCCTTTTCGACACGATACTCGACAGCGCCGCCCTTGGCAGCCTTGACGGCACCAGCGACGTCTGGGGTAACCGTGCCAACCTTGGGGTTCGGCATCAGGTTGCGCGGGCCCAGGATCTTACCCAGGCGACCGACCAGCGGCATCATGTCCGGAGTAGCAATGCAACGATCGAAGTCGATCTTGCCAGCCTGGATCTGTTCCATCAGGTCTTCGGCGCCAACGATGTCAGCACCAGCCTTGCGGGCTTCGTCAGCCTTGGCATCCTTGGCGAACACGGCGACGCGGACGGTCTTACCCGTGCCGTTCGGCAGGTTCACGACGCCGCGGACCATCTGGTCGGCGTGACGCGGATCAACGCCGAGGTTGATCGCGATCTCGATGGTCTCGTCGAACTTGGCAGAGGCGCGAGCCTTCACCATCTTCACGGCTTCATCGAGCTTGTAGAGCTTGTTGCGGTCGATGCCCTCACGGGCCTTGGTGATCTTCTTACCGACGTGTGCCATTCAATCAGCCCTCGACCTGAATGCCCATGGAACGGGCAGAGCCGGCGATCATCGACACAGCAGCGTCGATATTGTCGGCGTTGAGATCCTTCATCTTCTTCTGGGCGATATCGCGCAGCTGAGCCACGGTGATCGTACCAGCCGATTCTTTGCCCGGCAGCTTGCTGCCCGACTTGAGGTTGACGGCCTTCTTGATGAAGTAGGTGACCGGCGGCTGCTTCATCTCGAAGGTGAAGCTCTTGTCGGCATAGGCGGTGATCACGACTGGAATGGGCGAGCCCTTTTCCATTTCCTGCGTGGCGGCGTTGAACGCCTTGCAGAATTCCATGATGTTCAGGCCGCGCTGACCGAGAGCCGGCCCGATCGGCGGGGACGGCGTCGCGGAGCCCGCGGGCACCTGCAGCTTTACGTAGCCAACGATTTTCTTTGCCATAATCGTCTTTCAGTTTGTGAAGTTGGCGTGCTTGCGCAACGCCGACTAAAATTGCCCGCTGTCATGCGGACCGTTTGACGCTGTGGTCCGAAGGTTGTCCGGATGCTTGGCAGCAACCGCCCTCTCCCACAGATTTGCTGCCAGCGTGCTGGCAGTTTTCTTGCAGAATGCCTGGGGCAATCTGCAGGAATTGCTGATCAGACCTTCTCGACCTGACCGTATTCGAGCTCCACCGGAGTGGGGCGACCGAAAATCGACACTTCCACCTTGAGGCGGGCGCGTTCCTCGTCGACCTCTTCCACGACGCCATTGAAGCTGGCGAAGGGACCGTCCGACACGCGTACATTCTCGCCCACTTCGAACGAGACGGAAGGCTTTGGATGCTCCACGCCTTCCTGCACCTGCTGCAGAATGGCCATGGCTTCCTTTTCAGAGATCGGCATCGGCTTGTTGTCCGAACCGAGGAAACCGGTGACCTTGGGCGTATTCTTGATCAGGTGGAATGCCTCGTCGGTCATATCCATCTTGACCAGGACATAGCCCGGGAAAAACTTGCGCTCGGCATCGACCTTGCGGCCGCGACGGATCTCGACGACCTTCTCGGTCGGTACAATCACGTCTTCAAACAAATGCTCGAGCTTCTTCTGAGCAACCTTCTGGCGGATGTCTTCCGCCACCTTGCGCTCGAAGTTCGAGTAAGCCTGAACGATATACCAGCGTTTGGCCATGCCGCGTCGCCGCTCCTAATATTCTAGTTCCAGACCGCTTACGCGCGGATCGACAGCATCAAGCCAACCAACCAGGAAATAACCTGATCGGCAGCCAGGAAGAAAAGGCTCGCCGCGATGACCAGCACGATGACCATGACCGTCGAGATCAAGACCTCGTTGCGGCTCGGCCAAGTGACCTTTGAGGTTTCCTGCCGCACTTGCTGCAGGAACTGGATGGGGTTCGGTCGGGCCATAGGCGAATCTACTCTTTGGCGTTTTTGGTGCAAAACCAAAGGCCGCGCAGGAATCCCGCACGGCTGGAATGTGGGTATCTAGAGAATCTTCGGGTCAAATGCAACAGGGGCAAACCAGATTCCGATATGCCGCCGAGACGCACCCGCGAATCAAACGTTAACGATTAGTGCAGACAACGTCGAATCCGTCTTGCCTTGCCGCTCGTGATGGCATTTGATCAAATTGCGACGAAAAGGTGGCGGCGGGAGGCGGTGCCATGGCTTTCGGTGAAACGTCCTTTGAAGTCAAAGCCTGCGAGGTCCGGTACTACGGACCGCACGCGACCATTCCTGGCCGCGTAACCGGCGTTGTGCGGGTCCGCATCGAAGAACGTTTCATGGGCAATCTCAGCAATTACCACCTCGATCTGAAGGTGAAAGCCGACGTCGGCAGCGTGTCTTCGGCCGAAGTACGCACGGCCCTGCTGGCGCACGCCGCCCATCAGCTCAATCGCCTCAAGGCTCGGCACAGCGAAAAGCTGCCGGTAGCCGCCGAGTAACGCAACCGCTTTTGATTTGCCCTTTTCCTCCGCAAGGCCCAGCCTGCGGATGGAAGGACACACCATGTCAAAACTATTCGCGATCGCGCTGGGGATCATTGTCGGTTCAACCAGTCTGGCCCATGGCGCCTGCCCCGCGGCGGTGCCCGGCTCGACGGCTGAGGCTATCCGGGCAAACGAGCAGCGCATCCTGTGCCTGCAACGCGAGATCGCCGAAGCGGCCGAGCAACGGCAGTTCGAGATGAAGCTGCTGACGATCGAAAACTCCATCCAGAAACTGGAGTTGGACCGGCGGTTCGACCAACTGAACTTTGAGGTTCCGTGATCGGCTGGGGCCAATGCGCACAAGTTAAGCCTGCCATTTAAGGCGCCGCTAACCCGGCTCCTGGACCTCATCCATATGAACGATGCGGCGGTCCCCGCCCAGTCTCCATAGTGCCCACACCTGTCGGCCACCATGGAGATCCGCAATGCTCAGCAAGACGATCAAGGCCCGCATCGCTCGGGATATCGATGTCGACGCCCTCCAGCTCTACCGAGCCAAACCGTCCTACGGCGACCGTGTGTCGACCGAGATACGCGTTGATCCCGGCCTGCTCGGCGACCAGATCGACCGCTCCAGATTCCGTATTCTGCCGCCGATCGATCGCCTGGGGAAGTTGCTCGAGGGCAAGCTGAGAAACGACGGCGTCGGCTTCGCCATGCAAATCAACGATAATGGCGCCCACGCCTATTCGGCGGCGCAGGGTTGGGCCCGTAATGCCGCAATTGCAGCAAACGACAAACGCGCCTGGGACTCCAATACGCGCCAGCACATTGCCAGCATATCCAAGTTCTTCTCGGCGGCGATGATCTTGCCGCTGCTCGCCCGTAAGGGCATTCCGCTGACCGCGCGCATAGCCGACTACCTCCCCGCACACTGGAAGCTCGGCCAACTGGCGACCTGGGCGACGTTCCATTCGGTCTTGGGCCACAACGCCTTTTTCGAATCCAACATCACCTACGACGAGATCAAGCGTCACCTTGAGATCACCGCCATGGGCATCGCCATCCCATGGCACTATTCCAACACCAATTATGCGCTGGCTCGCCTGCTGATCCCGGTCATTAACGGCACACTCGACCGCAACGTCAATTATGGCGCGGCATTCAACATGCCGCAGCTCAATGACGTGTTCTGGGACGTGCTGACGCGCAAGCACTTCAACCAATATGCGCAGGACAACTTGTGGTCCAAGATGGGCATTCGGCATGCCCGGCTGAGCTCACTGCTGGGGTTGCGCCGCCTCGCGCCGTTCAACCAACTGCAGGAGATCGCCAACAACGCGCTGTCCTACCCCCTGCCGCTCACCGCCAGCTCGATCGGCGAGGACATCACCGAAGACATGACCGGCTCCGCAGGAACCGTTGGCTGGCACTTGAGCGTCAACGAGCTATTGCAGGCGGCGCATCATATTCGTCGCGGCACCGTCATCAGCCGCACCCAGCTCCGGCTCATGCAGAAGGAAGGTTATGGCAGCTTTGCCATGGCAACCGACAATGGCGGCACCATCAATTATCACGACGGCGCGTGGTCGGGCGCGGCAGGACATGTGTCGATGCTGGCCTTGCTCCCGGGCCGCCGCGAATTGGCGATCCTCTCCAACAACAAGCGCGACAACAAGGGCCAGGGCCTGCAACTGCCCAGCCTGCGAGACCACGTGCTGTCGGCCTACAATGAGGCGCTGAGGCCGTGACACCCTAAGGCTCTCGCCTATTCGCGGATTCTCAATGAGTCAGCGTTAGAGGGTTGAGCCAGGGGGAACACATGAACTCGAAGTCGCGCACCTACTGGTCAGGCTACATCAGCAACCTATCCGTCGGCATCGGTGGAGGCGGCGCCATCGGCATCATGCTAGCCTTCATGCAGGGCGGAAATCCCGACCTGCTCGTGGCAACCTTGCTGATTGGGCTCTGGCTTGTCTTTATGGTTTTCCTGAGCTTCTGCGGCCACAGGGTTCTGACCGGCAAGTGGCGTTCGACAAACGTGCAGTAGCCGCCGGCAGCACAGAGGCGCCGCCCGGTATGCGGCCAGCGCCGAGTTCAGGGCAGAACTCTGAACCCGCTTGCGGACAAGGCGGAGCACCTGAACTTGGAACTGGGCGCGTCGCTCGGGCGACATGCTGAGGAAATTCTGACCAAAAGGGGAAATGCTCAACGGCGAAATTCTTGTGCTGTACCTGTTGCAGGGTTCCAAGGGACTTTCCCGCCAGTGTCAAAACGCCCGAAGGCTTGTTCGAGCTTTCGCTGCGGTCTGAGAGGCAGTCGTAATCGGCTAGAGGCGCAATACACACGCATCGTCAACGCTACGTTTGATGAGGCCCCAGACAAGGTCCGCCATATGGGTGGCTGCACTGGCGCTGATTATGCGCCGATGCTGCACCAGTGACATGGACATAAAACGGCCCGCCGCCGATATTTGTGCTGAAGCGTCGTCAGCATAAGAGCAACGTCATTGAGCACAGCACCACTGACAAAGACCTACCTGGCCACCAGCTACGCTATCGCCGCGCTACTTCTGGCAGCTGCGACATGGCTGACATGGGAATGGCATTGGGCGATTAGGCTTGTGCTGCTCGCTTATCTGCTGCCTGGCACAGCCTTGTTTCCAATCGCCCGCCTGCCCGCCGAGTCGCTCGTCGTTGCAACGGCTTTGTGGTCACCTGTAGAACTGACCGGGCTCATCGCCTTTGTGCCGCGAGCGCTTGTTTATCTCGTGGTTTGGGGCGCCTGGATCGTGTTTGCCCCAATCGGCGGTATCATGCTCTGGTCGGCCCAGCAGCGCGCCCCGGAGCAAAGCGCGAGCCATCGCTGATCGCGAGCGACAAGTATCAACAATTTCAATTGATTGTGCCTGGCAGGGGCTGGGGGACTCGAACCCACGACCCTCGGTTTTGGAGACCGATGCTCTACCAACTGAGCTAAACCCCTTCAGGCGAGGGTGTGTCTAATGGCAAAGTCCGACTTTCGCAAGACCCTTCCGGGGCGTTAGCTCCAGATGTGAGGCAGCAGCGGAATGACCATGACCGCGTTGCCGATCAGGCTGAGAAGGTAGCAAACCGAACGCCATGGTGTGAGCCCCTTCATGTAGCAGATCAGATGGCCGGAGCGTGCGAGCAAATAGAGCCCCGCACCGGCCAAAGATAACCAGCCCTGCTCGCCGTAGACGATCGAGAGGACGGCGAGCACGAGGAAAATCGGCAGCGTCTCTAGGAAGTTTCCGAGCGCCCGCCGTGAGCGGGCGAGTTCGCGGCTGGGCGCGGGGAGATTGTCGCGCGGGCCCATCTGGGCAGCGGCGCCAACCTGATCGACCAGGTACTTTCCCGGCAGTTGCACCTGGACGACGAGCAGTGCGAGTACGAGCAGAATAATCAGCAGCATCAATAGTCTCACCATGAATCAGGTGGAGAACCGGTAGCAGACCGGTATCGCGTCGAGTAGCGCAAAGGATCATTGGACGCTGCGGCGTGTTCGCCATTTACAAGCCGTGAGCCGTGGCCAATAAATGTGACGCGAGTTCATGGAAGCTTCGGCGGCGCCGACAACGGTCACTCAGGGGCAAATGCCCCGGAAGGATATCAATGCGTCTTCTGCTGGCTCTGGCCATTCTGGTTCTCTCTCCCACCCTGGCTTTCGCCCATACCGGCGTCGGGCACACAGCCGGGTTCTTCCACGGCTTCGAGCACCCCATCGGCGGGATCGACCACGTGCTGGCCATGGTTGCCGTCGGCGTCTTCGCCTATGTGATGGGCGGGCGGGCACTCTGGCTGGTGCCGCTTTCCTTCGTTGCCATGATGGTGGCCGGATTTGCCCTCGGCATCGCCCAGGTCGAGATTCCCTTTGTTGAACTGGGTATCGCTCTGTCGAGCGTCGTTATCGGCGCGGCAGCGGCGCTGGGTCGGCCTATGCCCACCGCGGGGGCCATGGCGCTGGTTGGCATGTTCGCGATCTTTCACGGCCATGCGCACGGGGCAGAAATGCCCGCCGATACCAGTGGGCTAACCTACGCGGCAGGCTTCGTGACAGCCACCGCCCTGCTCCATCTGATCGGAATCGCAGCCACCTTTGGCGTCGCCAAGATTATCGGAAAGTATGGCAAGCTCGCCGCGCGGATTGGCGGCGCTGCATTTGCGCTGGGCGGCATGGGCGTGCTGGCCGGCTGGTTCTAGCTATCTACGAGAAGACCGATCCGGAAGGGGTTGCCATGCCCCTCCGGCTCGCGCTAATGCCTTTCGCGTCGGTTTCGACCGGGCGGGTATAGCTCAGTGGTAGAGCAGCAGCCTTCCAAGCTGAATATGCGGGTTCGATTCCCGCTACCCGCTCCAATTTCCAGCTTTGACGTGAGACGGCGTCGATGACGCGCAGTGGCTGTCCGAAGCCAGCCAGCATTCGCAGTCACGCGTGTGTCACACCCCGGGTAGAAACTCCCTCCCGTGCAGCGCGCGACGGCGAAGAACTCCACCGCAGAAAACTTGCAGGCAGCTTGTGAAGAGCTGCTGCGTATTGCTGCGCATCCCGATGAAGTTACCGTCCGCAGTATCGCCCGGCGCGCGGGAGCCAGCGTCGGGGCGATCAGCTATCATTTCGGCAGCGTCGAGCAGCTGATCTTTTCGGTCGCGCAGCGGGTCTATCTACGCCTCAACGCCGAGCGACTGACCCTGCTGCATGCGGCGGTCCAGCGCGCACATCCGGCACCAGTGCCGCTGGAAGACCTGATTGTCGCTCTCGTCGGCCCCTCGATACGCTGGAGCCTTGATTCCACGTCCAGGTATAGCGTCATGCGGCACATGACGACCTTGGCCCAGGCCAGCGATCACCCCGAGATCTTTCGCTCGATGATAGAGGATGTGGAACACCACCTGCTGTTCATTCCGCATTTTCGCAAGATCGCGCCGTGGCTGGATGAGGTCGATATCGGCTTTCGCATCTCATGCCTGCTCGGCGTCCGGTCGCAGATGACGCGCAGCCGCGATCGCACTGATGAACTGACCGGTCATCGCCTCGACCTGGACGATCCCGAACTGGTTCTGGCACAAGTGGTGGCGGCGACGGCGCCAATGTTCACCGCGCCCGCCGCGCCCAAGTCGAACACCGTTCCAAACTCGTCACGTCACTGAGACGACGGCCGATTAGGTCCTGTTCCGTCAACGGAGCCAGACCGATGGGCGAAACGACCTTCATTCACCTGACCGACCTTCATGTCGGCAATCCCGCAGTGGTCGATGACCACCTGTTCAGCGATACCTCGGCTACCCTCGAGCGCGTGCTCGAGATGATCGGCATGATGGACCAGACGCCGCAATTCATCATCGCCAGCGGCGACCTGACCAATCGCGGCGATGTCGACAGCTACCTCCAGCTCAAGGCCATCATGGCGTCGATCGACCTGCCGGTAATCTATGCCATCGGCAATCACGATACCCGCGCCGGCTTTTACCAGGGGATTCTTGAACGGAACACCGATCTCGATGCACCCTATGATCACGACAGGATCGTCGCCGGCATCCACGTTATCACGCTCGATACCACCACACCCGGCCAGATCGGGGGCAGTCTCGAACCCGAACAATTCGCCTGGCTGGAGGCGGCGCTCGATGCCCATCCCGCGCTACCCAAGCTGATCGTTGCCCACCACGCGCCCGCGCTCGGCGATACTCCGCCCTGGGATCATTGGCGGACGATCGAATTCGGACAATCCCAGCAATTGGCCACCCTGCTCAAGGGCCGCAATATTCTTGCGATCCTCTCTGGCCACATCCACCACGACCGGTTCTCGGTGTGGCATGGCATCCCGGTCATTGTCGGCATGGGTCAGCATGCGGCCACCGACATCCTGACCAGCAACGTCTTGCGCATGGTGGAGGGCGCCTCATTCGGCATCGGCACCATCCGTCGCTCCGGCCTCACCATGGCGCTGGTGCCGCTGCCGCAGACGCGTGCCGAGCTCAACCGCTACGACCTCAAACTCCTTCGACAGAAGCAGGAAACTGCCCTGGCCGAAGCCGCCGCCAGCTGACACCCAGGACCAATCCCATGATCAAGCGCACGTTTCTCAAACTGCTGGCCGCCGCCAGCCTGGGCTACACCGCCCTTTCCGGCGTTGCCTTCGCCCAGATGGCCGATGCCATCACCGAGCCGGTGACCATCACGTTTTACAACTACAACCTCGCCACAGCGAGTGCCGGCGCCGATGCCACGCGCGAGCTGATCGCCCAGTTCGAAGAAGAAAATCCCAATATCAAGGTTGAAGCGATCGGCGTTCCGTCCAACGAGATCGTCACGCGCCTCCAGGCCGACATGGCCGCCGGCCAGCAACCCGATATTGCCCAACTGGTTTTCCGCGACCTGATCTACATTGCCAGCGACCTGGGCGCCAATGCGCTTGAGGACATGGCCGGCCCCCAAGCCTATGCCGATCTCACCGACGGCATGATCCCGCGCGGGCTCGACCTGGGCAAGGTCGACGACAAGACCTATGGCCTGGCCTATACCTTCTCGACCCCGATCCTCTATTACAATGCCGACCTCTTTCGCGCCGCCGGTCTCGACCCGGAAAACCCACCCAAGACCTGGGCCGAGGTCAAAACCGCCGCGGAAGCCATCGTCGAAAACACAGATGCGGAAGGCTTCTTCCCCGGCGCCTATGGTCCGGCCGACGGCACCTTCGTCTATCAGGCCATTTTGATGTCCAACGGCGGCAAGGTCCGTGATGGCAATACGCTGACCTTTGCCGATCCCGAGGGCATCGAGGCCGTGCAGATGCTGCGTGACATGGTCGATAGCGGCGCCCATGCCCGCATTGACCCGGCCAATCCGAGCGAGGCCATGGCGGCCGGGCAACTGGGCATGTTCCTCTATACCAGCGCAGTGCAAAACAGCCTTTCGACCGCCTCGGAAGGCAATTGGGAGTTGCGCGTCGCCGCCATGCCCGCGTTTGGCGACAAGCCGACCGCGCCCACCAATTCGGGCAGCGCGCTCTATACTTTCTCCAAGGATCCGATCAAGCAGCGCGCCTCCTACGAGCTGATGAAGTTCCTGACCTCGAGATACGGCTACACGATCATCACCAGCAAGATCGGCTATCTGCCGCTGCGTCTCGATATCGTCGACGATCCCGCATTCCTCGGCCCCTGGACAGCCGAGCACCCACTGATCCGCCCCAATCTCGAACAGCTCTCGCGCCTCACCCCCAATGTCGCCTTCCCCGGCCCCAACTATCGCCAGGCCGAAGCAATGATGAAGGACGCCGTTACCGAAGCCGTGCTGGGTGAGGGCGATGTGGCCGAAGTCCTCACCAGCGCGCAGGAAAACGCGCAGGGGCTGATGCCCTGATCGTTCCGGGCGCGGGTATTCCCGCGCCCACCCTCCCGACAAATTGGAGGCAGCCATGACTATGGCAGCGATGCGTCATTGGCCTTTGCCTGACACCCACAATGTTCGCGATCTCGGCGGCTACGCTCGCAAGAGTGGCGGGAACACCCAGTGGGGCCGCCTGCTGCGTGGCGAAGCGCTGCATCCCCTGAGCCAGGATAGCATCGACCATCTCGTCGCGCAGAACCTTGCACTAGTGATCGATCTGCGCGGCCCGCACGAAACCGGCCACACGCAGCATCCCTTTCGCGATCATGCCGGCGTCGCCTACCGCAACATTCCGCTGTTCGACGTGCTGTCCCCCATCGCCATGGCGAAACCGCCCTTCGACATGACGCAGCGCTATCGCGACGCGCTGGACAAATGTGGGCCACGGCTGGCCGAGGTCTTCCGCGCCATCATCACTGCATCGCCCGGCGTAATCCTCTTCCATTGCACCGCCGGCAAGGATCGCACCGGCATCGTCGCCGCCCTGCTGCTGCTGCTTGCCGGTGTGGAGCGCAACGACGTCGCCGAGGACTATGCCCTCACCGCCGCCGCCGCTGGCCTGATCGCGCCATTGCGCGCGCGGGCCTTGGCAGCGGGTGGCGAACCGGATCATGTCGACCGCATGCTGGCCAGCGATGCTGCGACAATGCTGGCCATGCTCGACCACCTCGATGTCCGCCACGGCGGCATCCACCGCTACCTGGCGGAGATCGGCCTGGCGCCTGGCGACGTCGACAAACTGCGTGACCGGCTATGCGCCTGATCGCTTCAGGCCGCGATGGCCGCCCAGCACATGGCGGCAACAAGGTCACGGTCATCCTTCGACAGGGTGGATGCCGTCAGCCGGCGTCGGCGCAGCGTGTTGCGGATCGAGCCACGCACAAAGCTGATGATCATCGTCGCCGGACCCGGGCGCACCACGCCGTCGGCCTGTGCCAGCTCGATCATGGCAATGCCGTGGGCCACGAAGGGCGCAAACACCGTTATCGCGTCATTCAGCGCTATCAGCGGATTGTTGTCGAGATAATCGAACAGGCGCGCCCGCTGCGCGTCCTGCCAGATGAAGTCGATATAGTCGCCGATATACTGACGGACCCGCATTTCCGGCGTGCTGGCAGGATCGGCCGGCGTCATCAGGCTCTCGATCATCTCTGCGGTCGTGCGTTCGTAGACGCCCAGAACCAGGGCTTCCTTGGACGCGAAGTAATTGTAGAGCGAGCCGGTCGCTACGCTCGCCTCTTCGGCAATCGCCGACATCGAGCACTGCAGTCCGTTGCGAACGATCAGGCGCGCAGCCGCGGCCAGAATACGCTCGCGCTTATCGAGAACGGCATCCATCTACTGAATGAACCTTCATTCATCTGTCATCGAGACACGTTAGCTGTGTCTCCATCGTCGCACAAGTCGCTTTTAGAAAATCAAGGCGAAACAGTCAGTTACAGCAGAAGTAGCGGTCTGGGCCGCTGCCGGAGCAAGGAGAACGCTCGTGTCCGAAACCATCACTTTCGTGCATCTCACCGATCTGCATATCGGCAATCCGGCCGTGCAGGATGATCATCTCTATTCCGACACTAGCGCCACGTTGCGGGCCATCCTCAGCGAGATCAAGACGTTGGTGCCGCAGCCAAAATTCATTGTCGCCAGCGGCGACCTGACCAATCGCGGCGACCAGGCAAGCTACGACAACCTCAAGGCCATTCTGGCCGAAGCCGAGCTCGACATGCCAGTGCTGTTCGCGCTGGGCAACCACGACCGTCGCGACGGCTTCTACCCCGCCATGCTCGGCCGCACCGACAACGTCCGCGCACCCTACGACCACTCTCAAGTCATCGCCGGCGTCCATATCATCGTGCTCGATTCCAGCGTGCCTGAGAAAGTCGGCGGCGATTTCGAACCTGGTCAGATCGAATGGCTCAAGGCCGAACTCAGCAACCATGCCGACTTGCCCAAACTGATCGTCATGCACCACGCACCCTCGCTCGATGCTGACCCGGCGATGGAATGGGAATCGATGTCGATCGCCGGCACCGAGGCGCTGCGGCAGGCTGTCGAAGGCAAGCACGTCATCGGCATTCTTTCCGGCCACATCCATTTCGACCGCGTCTCCAATTGGTACGGCATTCCGGTGGTCGTCGGTATCGGCCAACATGCCGCCACTGACGTAACCTGGCTGCATGAAGGCCTGCGCATGCTGTCGGGCGCCTCCTATGCCATCGGCATGCTGCGCCCGTCGGGCCTCTCTATCACCTTTGCGCCGCAGCCGGCCGAACGTCGCGAGCTCAACAGCTTCACCTGGGCCGGCATGGCAGAAATGCTGAAGAAATACCAAGCCGACACCGCCGCCGTTGCGGCCGCCGAATGAACAGGAAACCTTTCAACATGCTTCGCACGACAATCCTTGCCGGCTTGCTGGCCCTGTCTGCGGCTGCGCCAGTGCTAGCCCAGACCATGGCCGCGGCGGTCGACCAGCCCGTCACGATCCGATTCTACAACTACAACCTCGCCACTGCCGGTCTCGGCGCCGAGGCGACGCAGAAGTTGATCAACGAATTCATGGCCGCCAACCCAAATGTCACCGTTGAAGGCGTTGGCTATTCCAGCGCCGATGCCAGCCGCATCCAGGCCGACATGGCCGCTGGTCAGCAGGTCGATCTGGTCCAGACCGTGTTCAGCGATCTCGATTTCTCGGTCAGCAACTTCGGCGCGCAGGCGCTCGAGGACATCGTTCCGACCGGCGAGCTGGCGGCTCATCTCGAAGGCATGCATCCAAACGGCACCAAGCTGGGCGTGCTCAACGGCAAGACCTACGGCCTGGCCTACACCTTCTCCACGCCTGTGCTGTTCTACAACGCGGACCTGTTCCGTCGGGCCGGGCTTGATCCCGATAGCCCACCCAAGACCTGGGCAGCTGTCAAGGAGGCAGCTCTTGCCATCGAGGGCAAGACTGACGCCGAAGGCTTTTCTGGGGGCATCCTCGGCGTCGGTGCCGCTGATTGGCTGTTCCAGGGCGTCGTTCGCTCCAACGGCGGCGAAGTCATCTCGCGCGACCGCACGACGTTGAAGTTCGCCGAACCGGAAGCCGTCGAGGCAGTGCAGATGCTGCGCGACCTCGGCGATGCAGGCGTCTATGAAACCTATGAAGGCCTCGGCGCCGTCGAAGCCATGTCGGCCGGCAAGCTCGCCATGTATCTCCAGACCAGCGCGCTCCAGGGCGGTCTCGTGGCCGGTGCTGCCGGCAATTTCGAGCTGCGCTCGTCCACCATGCCGCAGTTCGGCGACAAGCCGACCCGCCCCAACAATTCGGGTTCGGCTCTCACCATCCACACCACTGACCCGGTCAAGCAGCGCGCTGCCTGGGAGCTGATGAAGTTCCTGACCTCCGAGCACGGCTATACCGTCATCACCTCGGAAATCGGCTACCTGCCCTTGCGCCCAGCCATCGTCAACGATCCGAAATATCTCGCTGGCTGGATCGCCGAGCACCCGCTCGTCGCGCCCAATCTCGAGCAGCTCGACCGTCTCGAGCCCTGGGACCCGATGCCGGGCCCGAACTACCGCCAGATCGTCAAGACAATGATGGATGCGGTGGAAATGTCGGTCTTCGGCGGTGCCGATGTTGCGGCAACCCTGGCCGATGCGCAGGCCAATGCCCAGGCGCTGATGCCGTAACCTCTTGGTCCGCCACTGCACGGAATGGCGGACCAAACTCTCACTTCCGAAAGGAGCGCGCCATGGCGCCGGCTTCGGCTACTCAACCCAGACTTCGGCGCATGACCCAGTCGCGCGTGGCGCCCTGGATTTATCTGGCGCCCGCGCTCATCACCCTTGTGGTCTGGATCTATTGGCCCCTGGTCGACGCCGTTCGGCTGAGCTTCTACCAGTGGAACATGCTGCCCAACTCGCCGCAGCTGTTTGTCGGCTGGGAGAATTACCAACGCATCTTCTCGCTGCCCAAATTCTGGCAGGCTCTGCGCAATACCGGTGTCTATATCCTCGGGCTGCTGCCCCTGGCGGTACTGATCCCGTTGGTCATCGCCATCTACACCCACGACCTGCCCAAGCGCTCGCGTAACATCTACCGCGCTATCATCTTCGTGCCGATGATCATCGCCCCCGTCGTTGCCGCCGCCGTATGGCGTTGGTTGCTCGATCCCGGCTACGGCCTTGCCAACCAGATACTCAAGGGTATGGGGCTCGACCCAGTCAAATTCCTCAGCGACCCCCGTATCGCCATCTGGACCGTCATCGTCATCACCGGCTGGAAGCTGATGGGCTTTTCGACCCTGATCCTCGCCGCCGCCAATGCCAACATAAATCCCTCGCTGATCGAAGCCGCCCGAATGGACGGCGCCAGCAAGTGGGAAGTCATTCGCGACGTGCGCTTGCCCTTGCTGAGCTCGACGGTGCTGTTCCTCGTGGTGATGACCATCCTGCTCGGCGCGCAGTGGAGCTTCACCTACATCAACGTGCTGACCGGTGGCGGCCCCTTGGGCGCGACCACCAACATCTACTACCTGCTCTGGGATTTCGGCTTCTCTACTATGTCGGTGGGTTGGGGCTCGGCCTCGGCGGTCATCCTTTTCCTTGGCTTCGGCCTCATAGCCTTCGTGCTGTTTCGCCTGATCGACAGGTATTCCTTCCATGACAACTGATGCGCTCGCCCGCCCCGCGCTGCGCCGGCCGGCCACCCTGCGCCGGATTTCCGCCCAGTCCGGCCTTAACACCGCCGCCGGTCATGTGCTGATGGTGCTGCTGTCGATCTTCTGCCTGTTTCCGGTTTACTGGATGCTGGTCAGCTCCTTCCGGCCGGCCAATACGCTGTTTGAAACCAGCCTCTGGCCGACGCAGGCGTCGCTCGACAATTACACCACGGCCATCGACGCCATCCCGATTGCCCGGATGCTGGCCAATACGCTGGTCTTCTCGGCCGTCTCGACATTGCTTCAACTGCTGACCGGGATTCTGGCCGCCTTCGCCTTCGCCCGCTGGAAATTCCGCTTCGAGAAGCTGGTCTATACCGCCGTCGCCCTCACCTGGCTGGTCCCCTTCCAGGTTGTGATGATCCCCAATTACCTGCTCATCGCGCAGATGGGTCTGCTCGACAGCGTCATGGCACTGATCCTGCCCAATCTGGCTTCAGCACTGGCCATCATGCTGCTGGCCCAGGCCATGCGCGGCTTCCCGCGTGAAGTCATCGAGGCGGCGCGCATGGATGGCGCCGGCAACTGGCGCATCCTGTGGGAAGTGCTGGTCCCAAATCTCAGCGGCACCATCGCCTCGCTCGCCATCCTCATCTTTATTTCGACCTGGAACGAGTATTTCTGGCCGCTGCTGCTGAGCCGCACCGCCGAAAACAGCGTCATCCAGATCGGCATTCAAATGTTCATGACCGCAGAGGGCAACCAATGGGGGCCGCTAATGGCAGCCTCTACCCTGGCCAGCCTGCCGGTCCTCGTCATCTACGTCGTCCTGCAACGGCAGGTCGTCCAGTCCTTCATGAAATCCGGAATTCGCTGATGCAAACCCCGCAAACCCGCCACCTGCCAATCCCCGGCACGCACAATGTCCGCGACCTCGGCGGCTACCCCGCTGCCGGCGGCCACACGCAGTGGCGACGCCTCCTGCGCGCCGATGCCCTCCATCGCCTTGATGAGGCCGGGATCGGCGAACTGGTCGCGTCCGGCGTCAGCACCGTCATCGATCTTCGCCATGGCGACGAACTGGCCCACCAGCCAAACCCCTTCCATGGTCACGCCACGGTCTCCTACCACAACGTGTCTTTGCTCGAGGGCCTGTCGCCAAACCTGATGGACGAGGGCGACCTGCTGCTCGGGCTCTACAAGATGGCCCTGCTGCAGCGTCAGCCGGCTCTGGCTGAGGTGTTGCGTATCATAGCGGAGGCCCCGCCCGGGGCCGTGCTGTTCCACTGCACCGCAGGCAAAGACCGCACAGGCATCGTCGCAGCGCTCCTGCTTGGCGTTGCCGGGGTCGAAGCCGGTTTGATCATCGACGACTATGCGCTCACCGCTGGCCTCATCGCGCCCATCGTCGCCGATATAACCGCCGGTGCTGTGGCGCGCGGAGCCGATCCCGAGAGCTTCAAGCGCTTTCTCGCCTCCGAACCCGAAACCATGGCGGCCACCCTGGCCTTCATCGACGCCGAGTTCGGCTCGATGCCTGCCTATCTCGGCCGGATCGGTCTCGACGACGCCACCATTGATCGCCTGCGAAACCGTCTGTTGGGAGAATGACCATGGCCAATCTCGCCATCACGGACGTCAAGAAGAGCTATGACGGCAAGCCCGTCCTCCACGGCATCGACGTGACCATCCCGGACGGTCATTTCGCCGTCATCGTCGGTCCCTCCGGCTGCGGCAAGTCAACCCTCCTCCGCATGATTGCCGGACTTGAGGACATCACCTCGGGCACCATCGCGATCGGTGGCACGGTAATGAACGACATCGAGCCATCCGATCGCGGCTGCGCCATGGTGTTCCAGAACTACGCGCTCTACCCGCACATGACCGTACGCCAGAACATCGCCTATCCCCTGCGCATCGCGAAACTGCCCGCCGCTGAGCGGGACAAACGCGTGGAACAGGCCGTCAAAATCCTCGACCTCACGGAGTATCTTGACCGCCGTCCGGCTCAGCTTTCGGGTGGCCAGCGCCAGCGCGTCGCCATGGGCCGCGCCATCGTGCGTGAACCCGACGTGTTCCTCTTCGACGAGCCCCTCAGCAACCTCGACGCTCTGCTGCGCGTGCAGATGCGCATCGAGATCAAGCGCCTGCACAAGCGCCTCAACGCCACCTCGATCTTTGTCACCCACGACCAGGTCGAAGCCATGACCCTGGCCGATACGCTCATCGTCATGAATGGTGGCCGGGTCGAGCAAATCGGCTCCCCCGCCGAAATCTACCGCAGGCCTGCCTCAGTCTTCGTCGCCGGCTTCATGGGCGCTCCTGCCATGAACCTGCTGCCCGCCACCGTGAGCAATGATGGCGACGTCACGCTCGACCTGCTCGCCGCCAACGCCCCGATCGGACGCGCACCCCTAGCCCAGGGCAGCCTGATCACCCTTGGCATTCGCCCCGAAGACATCGCTCTCTCGCCGCAGGCGAACCAGGGCCTTGCCGCCAGCGTCGAACTCGTCGAAGAGCTCGGTGGCTCCCGCGTGGCCTATTGCAAACTCTCAGGTAAGGAGGTGGCCGTCGTACTGCCGCCAGGCGACGAGGACTACGAAGGCAAGACCGTTTGGCTTACCCTCCGCAGCCAGGCGCTGCATGCCTTCGACCGCGTCACCGGCGAGCGCATCGACGTGCGGTTCGCCGACCCATCGAACAGGTTTACCAACGCGCGCGAAACGCACGAGTCCGCGTAACCGCCGACGGCTCCCGGCGGCAATCAACAGCCGGGACCACCCATACTTTGAAGGTCACGCGTCGCTCTGGCTCTTGATCAGGGCCTCGAGCATGTCGAGCAGCTTTTCCATTTCCGCATGGCCATACCGCGCTTCGAGCTCGGTATAGATGGCGCGGCGCTCGGGCGAGACTTCCTCGATCAACGCCATGCCGGCCGGAGCAATGGCCAGCTGAACCCGCCGACCATCGTCCTCGAACTTGCCGCGCGTGATAAAGCCGCGATCCTCCAGCGCCTTGATGATGCGCGTCAGGCTGGGCGCCAGGATAGAGGCGCGCTCGGCGACTTCCGTCGCATCGAGCGGGCTCGATTCGCCGAGCACACGGATGACGCGCCATTGCTGCTCGGTTACATCGTGCCGCGCCAGCATGGGCCGGAATCTTGACATCACGGCTTCGCGCGCCCGCAGGAGCGACATGGGCAGGGAACGGCGCGTATTGTGCGGCAGCAAGACGACCTCCGGCATGTCGGGCGGCTGGAAGGCAGGACTGCCCCCTTGCGGCTATAGCGCTATCGGCCCTGCCAAGGCAACGGGGCCACCCTGCCCCAGATGCCTGCCAGAGGCCAAAAATCCATGCTTGACCTCTGCTCGCCAATTATTTAACACGTTAAATAGATTGATTGCAACCGAACCTGAGGAGGGCGCGATGCCGCATCTCTCCATCGAATATTCTGCCAATCTAGACGGCCATGTCGAGATGAACGCCTTTTGCCCGCTCATCAGGAAGACCATCCTGGAAAACGGCCCGTTTGAAATCGGCGCCGTGCGCGTACGGGCCTTCAGAGCGGATGCCTGGGCGGTTGCCGACGAACTGCCGGAGAACGGCTTTCTCGATATGTCCTTCCGCATCGGCCAGGGCCGAACGGCGGAAGAGAAGGAGCGCGTGGGCGCGGCGATCTTTGCCGCTGCCAGCAACTTTCTCGCCCCTCTTTTTACCACACCTCATTTCGCTCTCTCGCTCGAAATTCGGGAAATCGACGCGGCGCTGAGCTGGAAGAAGAATGCCATTCATCCGCGGCTGCGCGGAAAATAACGGAAACCAAATGTCTGATTTTGCGGAAAATCTGAAGAAGGCCGAGCGCTACCTTGCGCGGTTCAAGGCTAAAGCTGTGCTCAACCATATCAATGGCGAAGCGGTGCCGGCGCTCGACGGCGCGGTTTTCGAGACGATTTCGCCGGTCGATTTACAGCCGCTCGCGAAGGTCGCCCTGGGCAAGGCGGCTGATATCGATCGCGCGGCCAAGGCAGCCAAAGCGGCTTTTCCCGCCTGGGCGACAATGAGCGGGGTAGCGCGCAAGGCGCTGCTGCACAAAATTGCCGATGCCATTGAGGCGCGGGCCGAGGAAATCGCCTTGGTCGAATGCATGGATACCGGCCAGTCGATCAGATTCATGGCCAAGGCAGCCTTGCGCGGTGCGGAAAATTTCCGCTTCTTTGCTGACCGTGCGCCCGAGGCACGCGATGGTGCCGCGATCCGCGGACCCGGCCAGCTCAATGTGACGAGCCGCAGCCCGATCGGCCCCGTCGGCATCATCACGCCCTGGAACACCCCGTTCATGCTCTCGACCTGGAAGATCGCGCCGGCTTTGGCTGCGGGCTGCACCGTGGTGCACAAGCCGGCGGAATTTTCGCCGCTGACAGCGCGGCTGCTGGTGGAAATCGCCGAGGAAGCGGGTCTGCCCAAGGGTGTGTGGAACCTCGTCAACGGTTTCGGCGAAGACGCCGGCAAGGCACTGACCGAGCACAAGGATATCAAGGCGATCGGCTTTGTCGGCGAGAGCCGCACCGGCTCGCTGATCATGAAGCAGGGCGCCGATACCCTCAAGCGCGTGCATTTTGAACTGGGTGGCAAGAACCCGGTTATCGTCTTTGCCGATGCCGACCTCGAACACGCCGCCGATGCCGCCGTGTTCATGATCTACTCGCTCAATGGCGAGCGCTGCACCTCGTCTTCGCGTCTTCTGGTCGAAGCCTCGATCTATGAGCGGTTTACCGCCATGGTGGCGGAAAAGGCCCGGCGCATTCCGGTCGGCCATCCGCTCGACCCCAAGACTGTTGTGGGTCCGCTGATTCATCCCGAGCACGAAAAGAAGGTGCTCGACTATATCGCCGTCGGCCAGGCCGAGGGCGCGACCCTGGCGGCCGGGGGTGAAAAGCAGGCGGGACCGGGCGGCGGCTGCTATGTGACGCCAACGCTCTTTACCCAGGTGCGCAACGACATGCGCATTGCCCAAGAGGAGATCTTTGGGCCGGTACTCAGCGCTATTCCCTTTGCTGATGAGGCCGAGGCGCTCGCAATAGCCAATGACGTGCCGTACGGGCTGACTGGCTATCTCTGGACCGCGGATGTGACGCGCGCGCTGCGCTTTACCGACGCGCTCGATGCGGGCATGATCTGGGTCAACTCAGAAAATGTCCGCCATCTGCCGACGCCGTTTGGCGGGGTCAAGAATTCCGGCATCGGCCGCGATGGCGGCGACTGGTCGTTCGACTTTTACATGGAAACCAAGAACGTTGCCTTTGCGACCGCGCCCCACGCGATCCAGAAGCTCGGCGGCTAGACCCGGCCGCCCGTTCAGCTGCAATCAGAGCGCACCGGGGCAAGGCAAGTATCTTGCCCCGCAAGGAGGAAAGCGTGCCGCTACCGACACCCAATCTCTACCCCGCCTTCAATATCATCCGCCTCAGCCATGTCGAACTGGCCGTGACCGATCTTGCCAAATCGCGCGCCTTCTATGTCGACACGCTCGGCCTGCAGGTGACTGACGAGACCGCCGACACCATTTATCTGCGGGCTCTTGAAGAACGCGGTCACCACTGCATCGTGCTCACGAAGGCCGAACAGGCCGAAGCCCGCGACCTCGGCTTCAAAGTGTTCAGTGAAGACGATCTCGACAAGGCGGCGCATTTTTTCAAGGGCAAGGAATTGCCGGTCGAATGGGTCGAGCGCCCGCATCAATCGCGCACGTTCCGTACTCGTGACCCGCACGGGATTCCGCTTGAATTCTACGCCAAGATGGAACGGCTGCCGCCGATCCATCAGAAGTATGCGCTCTACAAGGGGGTCAAACCGCTTCGCATCGACCACTTCAACTGCTTCTCGCCCGATGTCGACGCATCGGTGGCCTTTTACAATGAACTCGGCTTCCGGGTGACCGAATATACAGAGGACGAGGTCAGCAAGAAGCTCTGGGCTGCCTGGACCCATCGCAAGGGCGGCGTGCACGACATTGCCTTTACCAATGGCCGGGGCCCGCGGCTGCACCATGTCGCCTTCTGGGTGCCGACACCGCTCAATATCATCGACCTGCTCGACCTGATGGCGACGACCGGGTGGCTCGCCAATATCGAGCGTGGCCCGGGCCGGCATGGCATTTCCAATGCCTTCTTCCTCTATGTCCGCGATCCCGACGGGCACCGCATCGAAATCTATTGCTCCGATTACCAGACGGTCGACCCCGATCTCGAACCCATTCGCTGGGACCTCAAGGACCCGCAGCGCCAGACGCTGTGGGGGGCGCCGGCCCCGCGGTCCTGGTTCGAGGAAGGCAGCGGCTTTGCCGGGGCCGAAATCGTACCGGCAGTGCTGGATGCCCAGCCCATTATTGCGCCATGAGCAAGTAAGATGAGCAAAACTCTCGCTGATCCCAGCCTCTTACGACAGGCCGCCCTGGTGGGCGGCATCTGGATCGAGGCCGCCAAAGACAATGCCGTTGCCGTCAACAATCCGGCGACGGGCGAACTGGTTGGCCTCGTGCCCAAACTCGGCGCCAAGGAAGCGCGCGAGGCCATCGAGGCGGCGCGCCTGGCGCAGATCGAATGGGCCCAACGCACGGCCAAGGAGCGCTCGGGGATATTGCGGCGCTGGTTCGAGCTGATGATGCAGAGCCAGGACGATCTCGGCCTGATCCTGACGCTCGAGCAAGGCAAGCCGCTGGCCGAGGCCAGGGGCGAGATTGCCTATGGCGCAAGCTTCATAGAGTGGTTTGCCGAGGAAGCCCGGCGCATCTATGGCGACCTTGTGCCCGGCCACCAGCGCGACAAGCGCATCATGATCATGAAGCAGCCCATCGGCGTGGTTGGGGCAATTACACCGTGGAATTTTCCCAATGCCATGATCACGCGAAAGGCCGGGCCGGCACTGGCCGCAGGCTGCGCCATGGTGCTGAAGCCCGCTTCACAGACGCCTTTTTCGGCCATTGCCCTGGCGGTGCTGGCCGAACGGGCCGGATTGCCGCCGGGTCTTTTCAGCGTGCTGACGGGTTCGGCCGCTGAAATCGGCGCCGAGATGACGTCGAACCCGGTGGTGCGCAAGATCACCTTTACCGGCTCGACCGAGATCGGCGCGCAATTGATGGCCCAGAGCGCTCCCAGCATCAAGAAGCTGGGACTGGAGCTGGGTGGCAACGCACCTTTTATCGTCTTTGACGATGCCGACCTCGACGCCGCTGTGGAAGGGGCACTGATCGCCAAATTCCGCAACAATGGACAGACCTGCGTCTGCGCCAACCGCATCTATGTGCAGGAAGGGGTTTATGACGCCTTTGCCGAGAGGCTGAAAACGGCCGTGGCAAAACTCAAGATCGGCAATGGACTTGAAGACGGTGTGATCCTCGGGCCGTTGATCGACAAGAAGGCCGTTGCGAAGGTCGAGGAGCATATTGCCGATGCTGTCGCCAAGGGTGCGAGCGTGGCGCTTGGCGGCAAGCCGCATGCTCTGGGCGGCACTTTCTTTGAAACCACCATCCTTACTGGGGTGACGACGGACATGGCCGTCGCCCGCGAAGAAACGTTCGGGCCGCTGGCGCCGCTTTTTTCCTTCAAGGACGAGGCCGATGTCATCGCCCAGGCCAATGACACCGAATTTGGCCTCGCCTCCTATTTCTACGCCAATGACCTCGCCCGCGTCTGGCGCGTCGCCGAGGCGCTCGAATATGGCATGGTCGGGGTCAATACCGGGCTCATCTCCACTGCCGAAGCGCCCTTTGGGGGCATCAAATCCTCGGGTCTCGGGCGCGAAGGTTCCAAATACGGCATCGAGGAATTCTGCGAGATCAAATATGTCTGCCTCGGCGGCATTGGGGGGACGAACTGATGCCCGACTATGGACGCCTCGCCACGGTGACTGCTGGCGGCGCAACCCGCTATGGCCTCGTCAGGGATGATGGCTTTGTCGATCTCAGCGCCCGGTTCGGCCAGCAATGGTCAAGCTTGCGCGAGGTGATCGAGGCAGGTGCCCTGGGGCAGCTGGTCGAGGCGGGGCGGTCCCTGTCGACCGATTTTGTCCTTGATGCCGTGACCTACCAAATCCCCATTCCAAGCCCGGAAAAGATCATTTGCGTGGGGGTCAACTATCCCGACCGCAATGAGGAATATAAGGACGGCCAGGCGGCGCCCTCCAATCCGTCTCTGTTTCCGCGCTTTCCTCGCTCGTTTGTCGGCCATGGCGTGCCGCTCAACCGGCCGCCTGAATCCCCGCAGCTCGACTACGAGGGCGAGGTGGTTCTGGTGATCGGCAAGGGCGGTCGGCGCATTGCCGAGATAGACGCTCTCGACCATGTCGCGGCACTTAGCCTTTGCAACGAGGGCACGATCCGCGACTGGGTGCGTCACGCCAAGTTTAACGTGACGCAAGGCAAGAACTTCGACGGCACGGGCGCTATCGGGCCGTGGCTCGTACCCTATGTCGAGGAAAGCCAGATTGCCGATATTGCGCTCACGACGCGCGTCAATGGCGAGTTGCGCCAGGACGACCGCACCAGCCGCATGATCTTCGGGTTCCGCAAGCTGATCAACTATATCTCGACCTTCGCCACCCTCGTACCCGGCGACATGATCGTCACCGGCACGCCGACCGGAGCGGGTGCGCGGTTCGAGCCACCGATCTGGCTCAAGCCGGGCGATGTCGTCGAGGTTTCGGCGACCGGACTCGGCACGCTGCGCAATCCGATTGCCGACGAGGTATTGGCATGACGCCGGAAGAGATCGAAGGCCTTGCCGAACGCCTGTTCGAGGCCGAGCGGACGCGGACCCAGACCAGGGTGCTCAGCCTCGAATTTCCCGAGGCCAATATGGACGACGCCTACGCGGTGCAGGCGGCGCTGATCCGGCGCAAGCTCGCCGCGGGCCGCAAGGCCAAGGGTTGGAAGATCGGGCTGACCTCGAAGGCCATGCAATATGCGCTCAATATCGACATTCCCGATTCCGGGGTCTTGCTTGATGACATGTTCTTCCCCGACAGCGCGACAATCCCGGCGGATCGCTTCATCCAGCCACGGGTGGAGGCCGAAATCGCCTTTGTGATGAAAGCGCCGCTCGAGGGGCCCGACGTCACCATTTTCGACGTGCTCAACGCCACCGACTATATCACGCCAGCGCTCGAAATCCTCGATACGCGCGTGCAGCGGGTCGACCCCGAGACCAAGAAGGCGCGGACCATTTTCGACACCATCTCCGACAATGCCGCCAATGGCGGGATCGTCATGGGTGGGCGCCCTGCCCGGCCGCTCGACGCCGATATGCGCTGGATCGGCGCTATTGTCTCGCGCAATGCCGAAATCGAGGAAACGGGGCTCGGGGCCGGCGTGCTCAACCATCCGGCCGCCGGGATTGCCTGGCTCGCCAATCGGCTGGCGCAATATGGTTCTTCCATTGCAGCCGGTGATGTCGTGCTGTCGGGCTCGTTCATCCGCCCGGTCGAGGCCCGGCATGGCGATACGATCACCGCCGATTTCGGCCCCTATGGCACTGTCAGCGTCTATTTCGCCTAGGAGAACCAGGATGCCGGCTCCCCGGAACGCCTTCAAAAGCGCCCTGCAAAAACATGAAAAGCAGATCGGCCTCTGGCTTGGCCTTGCCAATGCCTACACCGCCGAGATTTGCGCGGGTGCGGGCTTTGATTGGCTGGTCGTCGATGGGGAACATGCGCCTAACGACCTGCCGATAATGGTCGCGCAATTGCAGGCAATAGCAGCGTCAGGCGTGAGGCCAGTGGTGCGTGCGCCCATCGGGGAAACCTGGATCATCAAGCAATTGCTCGATATTGGGGCCCAGACCATTCTGGTGCCCATGGTGGAGAGTGCCGCGCAAGCGCGTGAACTGGTAAGAGCGGTGAATTACCCACCCATGGGTATTCGCGGTGTCGGCGCGGCCATGGCGCGCGCCTCGGCTTTCAACCGCATCCCTGATTATCTCACCACCGCCAATGACGAAGTGTGCCTGGTGGTCCAGCTCGAAAGCCAGGTGGGGCTCACCGCGCTCGAAGAGATCGCCGCCGTCGAAGGCGTAGAAGGGATTTTCATCGGCCCTTCCGACCTGGCCGCCGATATGGGCTATCTCGGCCGGCCGGGCGAACCGGCAGTGCAGGCGGCGGTGGAAGACGGCATTGCCCGTATTCTCAAAGCCGGCAAGCCGGCGGGCATCCTGACCGCGGATACAACACTTGCCGCGCGCTATCTCGAACTGGGCGCGAGCTTCGTAGCTGTCGGCACCGATGTCACTCTGTTCTCGCAGGCGACCTCGGCTCTAGCCGCCAAGTTCAAGACCGCAGGCGCGGGCTTATCCAAGGCCACAAGCGGCTACTGAGCGGCATCTCCCCGGGGAAGAGTACTGCTTGCCCTATTACTTAACGTGTGAAATATATTGACAGCCCACTCCACCAAGTAGAAGCTACTGTTTGGAGGCTGGTTCAAATAGTGAACCATTAGAGGACGTTACCGATGTCGACCAAGCCTGCGGACCTCATTCTGACCAATGGACGGATCTATACCGTCGACGCGGCCGAGCCGTGGGTCGAGGCTATCGCCATTGCCGACGGACGCATTCTGGCGCGCGGCAGCGCGACGGAAATGAGCAAACTGGCTGGCGCGGCTACCAGCATTGTCGACCTCGATGGCCGTCTCGCGTTGCCCGGCATTGTCGACGTGCACAATCACGTCGTCATGGGCGGGCAATCGGAGCTTTTTGAGCTCGCTTTGCCCCGCGATGCCCGGCTCGACACGATCATTGCACTGGTGCGGGAGGCCGCGGAAAAGGCCGAGCCCGGCCAGTGGATTCTGGGCGCTGCCTGGGGCGCCGACGCCATTGCGGAGTTGGATAACTCGACTGCGCTCGCCGCGCTCGATGCGGCAAGCCTCGGGCACCCGGTGTGTCTCCGCGACGAGACGGCGCATAATCGCTGGGTCAATAGCGAGGCAATGCGCCTTTCCGGCATTAACGAAACGACGCCCGACCCGGATATGGGCTCGTTCGGCCGCGATGCCACGACCGGCAGGCTCACCGGCATGATGATCGAAGCCGCCTCCGGCATTGTCGAGCGGGTGGCGAGCACGCATTTTACCGAAGATATGGGCATTGCCGCCGCTGCGCAGGCGATCAAGACGCTCAATTCCTATGGCGTCACCGGCTTTCTCGAGGCCGCATCAATGCAATCGGTCATGGCGGCGGTGCATGGGCTCGACCAGCGCAATGCGCTCAGCGCCTGGGCCGTGATGGCCATGCCGGCCATTGAGCCGAACTTCCTGTTTGGTCTTGCCGGCGACGAACTTTTTGCCCTGCGCGAAAACTATCGCGGCGCGCATGTAAAACCCGATTTCGTCAAGATATTCCTCGATGGCGTGCCCGGTGCGCGGACGGCGGCCTTTCACGAAGCTTATCTCGAAGACCCGATCCATGGCTGCTGCTTCCGCGGCAAAACCATGGTGACCTATCCCGACCTCGTGCGCTGGCTGGGCAAGTGCGAGGCCCAGGGGCTGGCGGTGAAAATCCACTGCGCGGGTGATGCGGCCGTGTCGCAGGCGCTTGATGCCATCGATGTGGTGCGCAGCTTCAATGGGCCGACCGATCTCGTCCATCACATCGCCCATGCCTCCTACATCCATCCCGACGACTATCCACGCTTCGCTGAGCTGGGCGTTGCCGCCGATCTCTCGCCGATGATCTGGTATCCGACGACCTTTCTTGAAGGGCATCGGGCGGTGATGGGCTCGGAGCGCGCCGAAAAATTCTGGCCCAATGCAGATCTCATCAAGGCGGGTGCCCTGCTCGCGGGCGGTTCGGACTGGCCTGTCATTCCCAACCCAGATCCGTGGAACGGCATCGAGGGGCTTGTTACGCGCGAAAATCCCTCTGGGGCTTTTGCTGGCCAGGCGCTGTGGAAGGAACAGGCGGTCGACGTTGCGACAGCGGTTGCCATCTTCACCATCAATTCAGCCAAGGCCATCGGCATCGAGGCGCTGACCGGGTCACTGACACCGGGCAAATCGGCCGACATCATCGTGCTCGACCAGAATATTTTCGAGGTTGCGGCCAACCGGATTTCCCGCACCCAGGTGCTCACGACCTATTTTGAAGGTCGCGCCGTGTTTGAGCGGGCTTGAGCCATGGTGGAGGTGACCGGCAAACCGCTCGTTCCAGTGACGTTGGTTACCGGCTTTCTGGGCAGCGGCAAAACCACGCTGCTCAACCGCCTGCTCTCCGAGCCGGCGCTCGATGGCACCGTTGCCATCATCAATGAATTCGGCGCCATCGGGCTCGATCACCTTTTGGTAGAAGTGACCGAGGAGCGCTTTGCCCTGCTCGACAATGGCTGTGTCTGCTGCACGGTACGCGACGATCTGGTGAAAACGCTGAAACGCCTGCCCGAGCGGCAATCGCTAACCCGCGTCATCATCGAGACCACGGGCCTCGCGGATCCAGCGCCGATCCTCCATGCGCTGATGGCCGAGCCGGAGCTGGCCGCCGCCTATCGCATCGATGGCGTGGTGACTACGGTAGACGCCGTCAATGGCCTCGACACGCTTGCCCGCCACGCCGAAGCGCGCAAGCAGGCTGCCGTGGCGGACCTGCTGCTCCTCACCAAGGCCGATATTGCGACACCCGAAGCGATTGTCGCGCTGCATACGGCGCTAGCCGGTATCAATGGCACGGCGATCCGCCGGGCGGCCGAGCATGGCGCGGTGCGGATGGACGAGGTTCTGGGTGCGGGCAATCCGCGCCATCTCGACCATGCGCTTGCCTCGACAAGCGAGGCTGGGCACACCTGCACCGATCCCGCCTGCAACCATGCCGGGCACGCTCACCACCTCTCCGATATTGTCAGCCACGCCTTCATCATCGACGCGCCCGTGGAATGGGCGCGCCTGCGGCAATGGCTCGACCATTTCGCCGCGCTCAAGGGCGCCGACATGCTGCGCATGAAAGGGCTGGTCGCCATTGCCGAGCACCCCGAAGCACCGCTGGTGCTGCACGGGGTGCAGCACATCTTTCACCCGCCGCAAAAGCTTGCTGCCTGGCCTTCGGCCGACAGGCGTACGCGGCTGGTGTTCATCACACGAAATATTCCGCGTGAGACCATCGAACGAACCCTCAAGAAGTTCGTCGGGGTCTCGCCGGTTGAGATCAGAAGTGCCGCCTAGGAAGCGGCGCACTGAGTAAAGGGAAGGGAAAAACATGAAACGCCTTATTACGCTTTCCGTACTGGCCGGCTCGACCTGCCTCGGTCTTGCGGCCATGACGAGCGGCGCTGCCGCTGCCGGTCCGACTTGTGACGGCGGCGTCATCCAGCTGGGTGGTGTGTCCTCGGTTACGGGTCCGGTGGTGTTTGCCGAAGTGCCGGACGCAGCCAAGGCCACGTTCGACCAGATCAATGCCAATGGCGGCATCAATGGTTGCAAGATCGAATATACCATTGCCGACGACAAGGGTGACCCGCAGGTTGCCGCCCAGGCCGCTCGCGACCTGATCGACAACAAGGGCGTCGTCGCCATGGTGGGCGCCGGCTCGCTGCTCGAATGCGCTGTGAATGCCGGCACCTATGCCGACAATAATGTGATGGCCGTGCAGGGCCTCGGCGTCGATGCCGCCTGCTTTGCCAGCCCCTCGGTCTCCCCGGTCAATGTCGGCCCCTTCACGCTGACAACGGCCATGCTGCAATTCGCCGATACGCAGCTCAAGGACGAAAAGCTCTGCGCCTTCTTCTACATCGCTGGAGGCACGGCCGAGGCTTATTCCAATGCCATCAAGCGCTGGGAAGAGATTTCGGGCAAGACCATCCACGTGCTCGACCTCACCTTGCCGGTGCAGGGCGACCTGACCGCCTATGCGCTCAAGGCTCGTGATGCCGGTTGCGACGCCGTGCTGACCAACCAGGTCGAGCCGCAGATCGTGCAGTGGATCAACACCATTGATGCCCAAAAACTCGAAGGCATCGACTGGCTGTTCCTCGCTCCCGGCTATTCTGAAGGCGTGGCATCGGCCCTCGCCAGCAGCCAGCAGCCGATCTATGTCGGCACCGAGTGGGAGCCCTATACCGAGGCGTCCGACGCCAACAAGGACTGGGCCGCAGCCATGGACGCCGCTGGCATGAAGAAAACCGCCTTCACCCAGGGCGGTTATCTCGCAGCCACCATCATGGCCGACGTGATCAAGTCGATCGAGGGCCCCGTGACCCGTGAATCGGTTACGGCAAAGCTCAAGGAGGGCGTCGAGATGTCCTATCCGATCATCGGTTCGGCCTATAAGTTCGGTGATGCGCCGTCGCACTCTTCCATGCAGGCGACCAAGGTCATGCAACTCGAGGCCGGTGCCTGGACGCTGAACACGCCCGACTGGGTTATTCTGCCCTGAGGGCTGATCGCCCCTACTGAACAGGTGGCCCCGCGCTCAATGCAGTCGGGGCCACCTGCAGAACCTAGCCATCTGGAGACGCGATGAACTCGCTCCTGACACCCGCCGTGGCCGGCCTGTCGGCCGGCGGCGCTTATGCCATCCTCGGCGTCTGCGCCATCTTCACCTACCGGCTCGTCGCCGTGGTGAACTTCACCGGCGCTGCAATCGGTGCTGCCGGCACCTTCGTCATGGTCGCCCTGACCGAACACAGCATGCCGCTCTTTCCAGCCGTCATCATCGGCATTCTGGCCGGTGCGCTTGTGGGCATGGCCATTGGCGGCGTGATGACCAAGTGGTTTTCCGGCGCTTCCGCCACCACCAAGGCGGCCGTCACCGCGGCGCTGCTGGTTGGCATCATCGCGCTCGGCCTGCGCCTCACCGGTGGACAGCGCCCGCATCTCTTCCCCGATCTCGTTTCCGGCTCGGCCTTCCGCTTCGCCGGCGTCGAGGTGACCTGGGGCTCGGTGCTGACGGTGACACTGGCCGTGGGCCTGACCATTGCCTCGGATCTGTTCCTGGCGCGGACCCGGACGGGCCTGCAGATGCGGGCGCTCTCCGAACGCCCCATGGCGGCCGAGTTGATCGGCATCCGGGTGCGCGTCCTGGCCCTCGCCGTCTGGGGCATCATGGGGGCGGTCACCGCCTTTGCCATGATGATCATCGCCCCGCTGCGCTCGCCCGATTTCATGTCATTGAGCCTTCTGGTCGTGCCGGCGCTGGCCGCTGCGCTGATCGGCGCCTTCCGCTCGTTCCGTGCTGCTCTTCTGGGTGGCGTGCTGATCGGCATTGTCGAGGGCATGGTGTCGGCACTCGAATTCGGGGCGCGCTTCCGCGGCGTTGTGCCCTTCCTCGTCATCCTGATCGTTCTTCTGTGGTCGCAACGTGGAGCCCGCTGGGATGCCGCACGCTAGCACTCGGGCGGCCCTTTCGACCGCCATATCCATCGCGGTTGTCGCCGCACTGATCTATTTCCTCCTGCCCAAATACTGGGTCTATATCATCACGCCGGTCTTCATCGTCGGCGTTACACTGCAAAGCCTCGGGCTCGTGACCGGCCGCACCGGCATGATCTCTCTGGCGCAGATGTCCTTTGCCGGCGTCGGCGCCTGGGTCACGGGCTATCTCAACGTCGCCCAGTTCCCCGGAGGGCTCATCGCCTGGATGATCATCGGCGGCCTTGCGGCCGTGCCGGTCGGCATTGCCATCGGCCTTCCGGCACTGCGCCTGCGCGGGATCAATCTCGCCATCGTCACGCTGGGCTTTGCGGCCGCCTTCGACTCGGTGCTCGGCACCATCACCTATCCCGGCCAGACGGCTTTCCTCAAAGTGGCGCAGCCGGCCTGGTTCAAGGGCGACTATGGTTATTTTGTCCTGGTGGTTCTGGTCTACATCACCATCGCCGTGACGCTAGAGTATGTCAGCCGCTCGCGGCTAGGCGCTTCCTGGCTCGCCGTCCGCCATTCGGAACGCGCAGCCGCCGCGCTGGGGGTTTCCGTACCCAAGGCCAAGCTTTCCGCCTTTGCCCTCTCCGCCTTCATCGCCGGTGTCTCCGGCGGTCTGCTCGCCGGCTACCTCGGCACGCTAGTGGCGGACAACTTCAACATGATGCAGTCCCTGGCCCTGTTTGCCGTGGCAACCATGGCCGGCGCACATCTGACACAGGGCGCCATTATCGGCGGGGCGCTGGTCACGCTCTTCCCCGAACTCCTGCGCCGGCTCAACCTGCCGCAGGACGTGGGCAGCGTGTTCTTCGCCCTCGGCGCGGTGCAGGCGCTTTCGACAGGCGAAACCATCGCGGAAACCTGGGCCCGTCTGTTCCGCAAGGTGGTGCCCCGGCGCAAGGGGGCCGACCTGACCGGCGCGGCCAGCGGGCTCGCGCCGGCGACCAGGCACGCCACGGGCATTGCCCTCGAGGTGAAGGACGTTACGGTCCGCTATGGCAATGTGGTAGCGCTTGACGGGGTCAATCTCACGGTGCCGGCGGGAAAAGTCGTCGGGCTCATCGGTCCCAATGGCGCTGGCAAGTCGACCATAGTCGATGCGATTACCGGATTTTTCCCATCCTATAGGGGCTCGGTCCTGCTGCATGGCACGGCCCTTGAGGGCAAGTCGGCAACGGCGCGGGCCCTGTTGGGCATTCGTCGCACCTGGCAGACAACGCGAATTGCGGCTGAACTGACCGTGGGCGAATATATCAGGCTCGCAGCCGGTCCCATCAGCCATACCGAACTGACCGCGGTGCTCGACTGGATCGGGTGCCCCGGACCGGACACGCCGATTGCCTCTGTCGATGCCGGTACCCGCCGTCTGCTCGACGTGGCTGGCGTGGTGGCGGCGCGTCCGCCCGTTATCCTGCTCGATGAGCCCGCTGCCGGCCAATCCTATGCCGAAGCGATCCGGCTTGGGGCGCGCATTGCCGAAATCCCGGAGAAATTCGGTTCGGCCGTGCTGCTGATCGAACATGATATGGACCTGGTGCGCCGCGCCTGCTCGAGCGTAACCGTGTTCGATTTCGGCCGCGTCATCGCCTCGGGACCACCGCAACTGGTGCTCGCCCTGCCCATCGTCCAGAAAGCCTATATGGGCATCGAGCCGGAAGGAGCGGTCGCATGAGCGCGCTCGCTATCGAGAACCTTGTCGTCAATCGCGCCGGCATTCCGGTGATGCGGGGCGTCAATCTCATCGCCAAGGCCGGCGAAATCAGTGTGCTGCTCGGCTCGAATGGCGCCGGCAAGACCACGCTGCTCGAGGGCATTTCGGGTGTCATTCCCGCCAATGGGCGCATTGCGCTCGATGGGGTGGACCTCACCCGCAGCCTGGCTGGCCACCGCGCCCGCGCCGGGCTCAGCCATGTCGAGCAGGGACGCACCGTGTTTGGCGAGATGACCACCGAGGAAAACCTTCGCGTGGCGCTCCATCCCAATGCCAGCCTCGACCAGGCCTATGCGCTCTTTCCTGAACTGGTGCAGCGGCGCACGGTGCTGGCCGGCATGCTCTCGGGCGGCGAGCAGCAGATGCTGGTCATTGCCCGCTCGCTGGTGGGTCTACCCAAGGTGGTGCTGATCGATGAAATGTCGGCCGGGCTCGCTCCGGTCGTTGTCGGGCGGTTGATGAGCGCGGTGCGCAAATTGGCCGATAGCGGTGTGGCCGTAGTGCTGGTGGAGCAGTTTGCTGCGCTGGCCCTCGCCATCGGCAATCGCGCCTATGTGCTGCGGCGCGGGCAGATGGTGTTTGAAGGTGGCTGCGCCGAATTGGCCAAGGACCCGGCCCGGTTGCACCACCTCTATCTCGGCGATGCCGGGGAGACGGGCGCCGAGGAAACGAGGCAACACGCCTGAGGCCTAAGACAAAGACGCCCTGCGGACTCCGGACAAAGGAACGGGAGGGCTTAGCCCTCCCGTTCCTTTCAGAGGCTCGCGAGGGCCGTATCGAGTGCGGCGATGATGGTGCGGACTTCGTCCGATGTCAGGATCAGCGGCGGGGAGAGGATGATATTGGGACCGGAAATGCGGATCATCACGCCCTCTTCATAGGCCGCCTCGGCAACCCGGGCCATGACCTTCTTGTCGGCCGATTTCTTGCTCGCGCGATCGGCGACGAGCTCGATGGCCGCCATCAACCCCTTCGACCGTATGTCGCCAATGACGTCATGCCGGCCCATCAGGTCCTGCAGGCCGGCAGCAAGTTCGACGCCGCGACGCCCGGCATTGCCGGCCAGGTCGAGCCGCTGCGTTTCAGCCAGAGCCGCAAGGCCGGCGGCACAGCCGACGGGATGGCCGGAATAGGTATAGCCATGGCCGATCGCACCGAAACTGGTTTTGTCGGTCTCGAAGGCATCGGCCATTTTCTGGCCGATCAGCGTGGCGCCGAGCGGGAAATAGCCCGAGGTTATGGCCTTGGCGATGCACATCATGTCCGGCTTTACACCCCAGAGACGCGAACCCGACCAGGCGCCGGTGCGCCCAAAACCGGTCACCACTTCATCGGCGATGAGCAGAATATCGTGCTTGTCGCAAATGGCGCGGATCGCCGGCATGAAGGTTTCGTGCGGAACGATGACGCCACCTGCCCCCAGCACCGGCTCCATGATCAAGGCGGCAATGGTATCGGCGCCCTGGAAGGCGATCTCATCCTCGATGGCGGCGACGACCAGTTGGGTCAGCCTGGCCGGATCGGTTTCGTTGAAGGGATTGCGATAGGTCCAGGGAGCCGGCGCATGGAAGAAGCCCGGCATCAGGGGCTCGTAGTTGCGGCGGAAATTGGCATTGCCATTGGCCGAGGCGCCGCCGAAATGGGTGCCGTGATAGCCCTTTTTCAGCGCCAGGAATTTGGTGCGATCAGCCTGGCCGCGGATCTTCCAGTATTGCCGGGCAAGACGCAGCGCCGTTTCAACCGAATCAGAACCGCCCGAGGTGAAGAAAGCGCGCACCATGCCCTCGGGAGCAAAGAACTGGCTCAGTTCATAGGCGAGTTCGATAGAGGGCGCCGTAGAGGTGCCACGAAAGCCCGAATAATAGGGCAAGGCGTCGAGCTGATTGGCAATAGCGGCTTTGATCGGCGCCGAGCTATAGCCGAGATTGACGTTCCAAAGCCCACCAACGGCGTCGAGCAGTTCCCGCCCATGAATATCGGTAACGCGCGTGCCCTTGCCTCCAGTGATGATCTTGGGCGGATTGGCGTGCATGTCGGCCGGATGGGCCATGGGGTGCCAGATCGCGCGTGCGTTCTGCTCGATCAGGAAATTGTCGTCGCGCATGAAAATGCCCTCATTTGATGGCGAGGCCGAAATAGGCCAGCGCCTCGCCATAGGATTGGGATGGATTGGTGACGTCGAAATGCACGCTCTTCATGCCCACGCGGCGCGCGCCATCGACATTGCGCATCTGATCGTCGACGAAGACGCAGGCCTCGGCCGACAGGCCGAGCGCGTCGGTCACAAGGCCATAGGCGCGCGGATCAGGTTTCAGAATGCCGGTATAGGTGGCGTCAACCACCAGCTCGAAGTGGTTCAGGAGCGGCAGCTTGCTGCGGAAACCGGCGCCGTAGAAGAGGTCAAGCTCGTTGGAAAGAATGGCGAGGCGATAGCCGGCGGCATGTACGGCCTTGATGGCGCGGCGGGCTTCGGGGCGGATCACCGCATCGGGATCGGCACCACGGGCGCGGATGACGAAGGTCTGCATGTCCCTCCAATCCTCGCCTACTAGCTGGCCGACTTCATGGGTGCGGCGGTGCCAGTAATCGCGCTCGGAAATCTCGTCGCGCTGCATGCTCTGCCAGAGAGGATCGGAACCGGTGTCGAACGGCCCGCGCCAGCTAAGCGTACCGGAGCGCAGACCGAGGCTAGCTTCGGTGAGGTCATGGGTTTCAAACAGCGTCTTGGAAATGACCCCGCCGAAATCGAGAACAAGCGCCTTGGCGCCGAACGCGCTCATGCTGCCGCCTCGTCAGGTTGGCCGGCGGGGACAATGCCTTCAGCAATCCAGCGGTCGAGAATTTCGAGCGCCTTTTCGACAAAGAGCGTGCTGTTGATATGGGCGTCGATGACGTGGAGGGTGGCCGGTTCGATGATGGACTTTTTCATCTCGTCAACAAAAGCATCGAGCGCTTGGGGATCATGGAAAGGCTCGCCTTCCTGATCCCACTGCTCAATGCCGGCCGAGGGCAGGATGACCGCCACGGGGGCCTTGGCCATGGACAGTTTCGCGCCGATCTTGCGGGCAACGGCCTGCCGAACCTCCGCGTCCGCCGTGACCATGCCGATGAGGCGATTGTGGGCATAATAGGTGCGATCCCTAAGATGGGCCGGCGGCGGCTGCCAGGCAGGCATGTCGATCATGTCGATGGCGCCGGGCGCAACGATTTGCGGAATGCCAGCAAGTCCGGCATTTTCGAGCCGATCCGGCCCCGAATTGACCACCGAGCCATTGTGGAAATTGGCCAGCTCCTGCAGGGAAAAATCCATGACCGCGGCAAAGCCGTTCTGGGCCGCGATGGCTTCGAGCGCCCGCCCACCCATGCCGGTCGTGTGAAAAACCACCAGCTCATAGCCGCGCTTTTCGAGCGCCGGCTTGAGGTCGACCATATAGGTGAGGCAGGCCTTTCCAAGTGAGCTCATGCCGATGACGGGCCGGGTTCGTACCGGCGCGACGACAGCACGGGCGGCGCCCACCACAGCGCCGGCGGCCTGTGACAGCACAGCCTTACACACGCTATTGAGCCCGTAGAGCCCGCCGGCCCAGAGGATCATCATCAGGTCGGTGGCAATGCGGTCGGGCGGCAGCAAGTGGGAATAGGCAATGGTCGAAACCACGAATTTGGGCACGCCCAGCGGTAGGGCCAGAGCGACATCGAGCGCCAGATCGGTCCCCATGGTGCCGCCGAGAGCAATGAAGCCATCGATACGGCCTTCGGCATGCAGAGTTCTGGTGAGCTTGGCCGCTCCCTCCGCCATAAGGGTCATAGCCGAAAGCTCGTCACCACCAGCGGTCGCGACGGCAATGGAAGTGTCCGCAGCGGCTAGCACGGCGTGCTTGTCGAAATCGGGCCGGTAGGGCGGATCGCCCAAAATGCTCACATCCATGGCGAGGGGCTCGCCGCCTGCCTCCCGGATGCAATCGGCGATAAAGCGCAGTTCGTCGGCCTTGGTGTCACCCGTGCCGATGACGAGAATTCTGGGACGGCTCATCTTGTCCTGTCTTTTGAGTTGGCGGCCCCGCCATTGAGGCGGGCCGAGATCTTGCCGGCGGCCGTCATCACGGCGCGACCGTGATTGGCGACCACATCGCCCGTGGCGCGAACGGTTGGCGAGGCAACGGCCAGAGCACCGATTGGCAGGCCTTCGCGGTCGAGAATTGCGGCGCCCACACTGAATACGCCTGATGCGCGGCCCTGATCGCTGATGGAGTAACCGCGCAGGCGGATCTCGCCGAGATGCCGACGCAGCAGATCGGGCTCGGTAAGGGTAAAGGGCGTATGTCGCTCAAGCGGCTTGTTGAGATAGGCCTCGACATAATCGGGCCGTGCGAAAGCCAGAAAAACCAGACCCGAGGCGGTGGCATGGAGCGGAAAGCGGTCGCCGATCGATACCGATACCCGGTTGGCCTGAGTCGATTCCTCCACATAGATGGAGGTGAGATAATCGGCGTCGAATTCGGAGAGGTGCGCGGTCTCGCCAGTCTCCTCGGCAAGGGCGACGACAAAGGAGCGGGCGCTTTCGAGAAACGGGAAATGCGCTTCCCGGATGCGCGCAAAGCGGACAAGCGCCGGGCCGAGCCGATAGAGCCGCGTCACCTCGTTCTGCTCGATCAGGCCATGGCCGGCCAACGATAGCAGCAGGCGTCTTGTCGTGGCCTTGTCAAAGCCGGTGAGGCGCGCCAGCTCGGTCAGCCCCAATTGCGGCCGATGTACATTGAAGGCTTCCAAGAGGGTAATGGCCTTGCCAACTGTACTCATTTTCGGTCCTTCAAAACGTGCCTTTGCAAGCCCCAAGACTGCACCCGAAAACGGGGATCTAGCACGCTTGATTATTTAACGTGTGAAATATATTGACACCCCGTAGCGAAGTTTGCAAGGCTAATGTTGAAATCGAGGTTCAACTAACGAACCAGGCCAAGGCGGTTTTCACGGAGGACGACATGCTCGATCAGATAGTCATCGACAGGCTCGCCAGCGCCCCGATTGCGCCGCAGGAGCACCTGATCAATGGCGTCCGCGTGAGCGCGGAACAGCGTCTCGACGTCGTCAGCCCGATTGATGGCAAGGTTATCACCTCGATTGCCGATGCCAGCACGGCCGATGTGGACCGGGCCGTCGCGGCGGCTCGGGCGGCCTATGCCAAAGGAACCTGGTCGCGCTCGGCGCCGGCCTTTCGCAAGCAGGTGCTGCAGCGACTGGCCGACCTTATTGAAGAGCATGCCCTCGAACTGGCTGTGCTCGGCGTGCGCGACAATGGCACCGAGATCAGCATGGCCTACAAGGCCGAACCGCTCTCGGCGGCGGGCAGCTTCCGCTATTACGCCGAGGCCATCGACAAGATCTATGACCAGATCGCCCCGACTTCGCCGGATGTGCTGGCGCTGATCCATCGCGAGCCCTTGGGCGTTGTGGGCGCCATAGTGCCCTGGAATTTTCCGCTGATGATCGGGGCCTGGAAGATCGCTCCGGCGCTGGCAGCAGGTAATTGCGTGGTGCTCAAACCCGCCGAGATCGCCTCGCTCAGCCTGTTGCGGCTGGGCGAATTGGCGCTGGAAGCAGGGTTACCTCCGGGCGTTTTCAACATTGTCACCGGGCGCGGCACGACGGCCGGCAAGGCGCTGGGCCTGCATATGGACGTCGATGCGCTCGCCTTTACCGGCTCGGGTCCGGTGGGCCGAAAGCTACTGGAATATTCGGCCCAATCGAACATCAAGCGGGTGTTTCTCGAGTTGGGAGGCAAGTCGCCGAATGTGGTCTTTGACGATGTCGCTGACATCGACAGGGCAGTGAAGGTGAGCGCGGCCGGGATTTTTCGCAATTCAGGCCAGGTCTGCGTCGCCGGCTCCCGCCTCATCGTGCAGGAGGGCATTTATGATGCCTTCATGGAAAAGCTGGTGGCGGCGACCGGCAAGATGAAGGTCGGCAATCCGCTTGATCTTGCAAGCGACATCGGTGCCGTCGCCAGCGCCGATCAATTGCAAAAGGACCTCAGCTTCGTCGAGACGGCCCAGGCCGAAGGCGGCACGGTTGTGACGGGTGGCGCGCAGGTAAACGCGGAAAGCGGCGGCTTCTATATGGCGCCCACCATCGTTGCCGATGTCACGCCCGATATGACCCTGTCGCGCGAGGAGGTCTTTGGCCCGGTGCTGGCCGTGACCCGGTTCAAGACAGCGGAAGATGCGGTGCGCATTGCCAATTCCACCGTCTATGGGCTCGCTTCTGCGGTCTGGACCTCAAGCCTGCCGACGGCGCACTCCATGGTTCGCGCCATCAATGCCGGCATTGTGCACGTCAACACCTATGGCGGCTCCGACATGACCGTGCCGCTGGGCGGGTTCAAGCAATCCGGGTTCGGGCGCGACAAGTCCTTGCATGCCCTCGACAAATATACCGACCTCAAGACCGCCTGGATCGATCTCAAATGAGCATTGCCGCTTCCAACAGGACCAGCATCGACGACCTGATCGACATCGAGCAGCAGCGCTTTGCCGATAACCACCCCCGCTCGCGGGCGCTGTGGGAGGAAGGCAAGGAGCACTTTCTCTATGGCGGCCCCTCGCACTGGATGCGGCGCTGGGCCGGCGGTTTTCCCGTCTATGTCGAGAGCGCCAAGGGCGCGCGCCTTACTGATGTCGATGGCAAGGCCTATGTCGATTTCTGCCTCGGCGATACCGGCGGCATGTGTGGCCATGCGCCCGAGGCGGTCACGGCGGCGGCGGTGGCCCAATTGCAGCGCGGCACCACAACCATGCTGCCCACCGAAGACAGCCTATGGGTGGGCAAGGAACTGGCGCGCCGCTTCGGCCTGCCCTATTGGACCCTGACCACCTCGGCGACGGACGCCAATCGCGGCGCCATCCGCTTCGCTCGCATGGTCACCGGCCGCGACAAGGTGTTGGTTTTTTCCGGCTGCTATCATGGCGGGGTCGAAGAGGCCCATGTCGAGATCCGCGACGGCAAGGTTGGCCTTCGCAACATGATCCATCCCAATGGCGTCGATCATGCCAGGGTCTCGAAAGTGGTCGAATTCAACGACGCAGAAGGGCTGAAAGCGGCGCTGGCGGACCGCGACGTCGCGGTGGTGCTGATGGAACCGCTGATGACCAATTTCGGCATGATCCCGGTGGCGGAGGGCTTTCATGACCTCGTGCGGGAAGAGACGCGAAAGACGGGCACGCTTCTCATCATCGACGAGACCCACACCATATCGAGCGGCCCCGGCGGCTATACACGTAGCCATGGCCTTGAACCGGACTTCTTCGTCGCCGGCAAGGCGATTGCCGGGGGCATTCCAGCCGGCATATTCGGCGTTTCGCAGGAAACCGCCGAGCGCATCTGGCAGGCCGTGCCCTATGTCAATCCGCGCCAGCGCCAATCGGCGCATCTGGGCATTGGCGGCACGCTGGCCGGCAATGCGCTGACCATCGCCACCATGCGGGCCGTGCTCGAATCCATTCTCACCGAGGCTAATTTCGAGGTGATGATCGCCAATGCGCAGCGGCTTGCCGAGGGTGCACGCGGCATCATCGCCAAATACGACCTCCCCTGGCATGTCACCCAGATCGGCGCGCGGGCCGAAATCATGTTCACGCCCGAGCCGCCGCACAATGGCGCCGATGTCATCGCCACGCGGCGCGGCGACCTCGAAACGCTGCTGCACGCCTTTTACATGAACGAGGGCATTCTGGTGACCCCGTTCCACACCATGTTCCTGATGTGCCCGGCAACGACAGCGGAGGACGTCGACCACCACACGCGCGTGTTCGAGAAGTTCGTGCAGCGCGCTTCCGCTGCGGGCGTGCTGTGATGGCCTTTGCGCTGGCGGGCAAGGTAGCGCTGGTTACCGGTGGTGGTCGCGGCATAGGCGCGGCGATCGTCACGCGCTTTGCCGAGGCTGGCGCCAAGGTGATCGTGGCGAACCGGACGGTGGAACATGCCGAGGATCTGGCGGACGCGCTGAGCGCGCGCGGGCTCGACGCAGAGCCCCTCCCCCTGCCCGGCACCGGCCGCGCTGAACTGACCCAGCTTGTCGATGCCATTGCCGAAAAGCATGGGCGGCTCGACATTCTGGTCCACAATGCCGGAGGCTGCCCCTGGGCCAGCCTTGAAGAGCTTGACGAGGAAAAACTCGACGCCGCGCTCGACATCAACCTCAAGGCGACGTTCTGGCTGGCGCAAGCCGCCATTCCGCACATGAAGCGGCAGGAGCACGGGCGTATCCTCGTCACCTCATCGGTCTCGGCGCGCGTCGCCATGGGCGGCGGCGCGCATTATTCGGCGGCCAAGGCCGGCGTAAATGCCTTTATCAGAGGCGCGGCGCTAGAACTGGCGCGCACCGGCATCACGGTCAATGGCGTCGAGCCCGGCTTCATCGCCAAGCCGGGACGGGGCAAGATGGGGACGCCGGAAATGATGACAAAACTTGGCGCGGCCATACCCCTGGGGCATATGGGCGAGCCCGATGACATTGCCTATGCCATGCTCTTTCTGGCTTCGGACGAAGCCAAATACATGACCGGCCAGACCATCGTGGTCGATGGCGGCTCAACCCTTCCTGAAACCGGCTTTGCCGTGGAAGCGCTCTGGGGAGAGCAGCAATGAGTGGTCGCCTCGACGGCAAGACAGCCCTGATCGTCGGCGCGGCGACCGGCATGGGCCGCGCCACCGCCGAGCGCTTTGCCGCGGAAGGCGCCAATGTCGCGCTGTTCGGGCTCGGCGGCGCGCTGCTCGATGACGTGGCACACATAACCAAAGGGCGGGCGGTGCATGGCGATGTCACCAAACGGGCAGAGGTGGAGGCAGCCGTTGCGGGCTGCACGGGCAGACTCGACATCGTAGTCAACGCGGCGGGCATTATCCTCGCCGATGATCCCGAAACAGTGACCGATGAAGGCTGGGAACGCACCTTTGCCGTTAACACGACGGGCGCCATGAATGTATGCCGCGCGGCGCTGCCGCTGCTCCGGCAGCGGGGCGGCGCCATCGTCAATATCGCCTCGGTCGCGGCCTTCAATAGCGGCCCCGGCATGGCTAGCTATGCCGCGAGCAAGGCGGCCCTGGTGGCCTATACCCGCTCCATCGCCAATGCCCATGGGGCCGAGGGCGTCCGCGCCAATGTGCTCGCGCCGGGCTGGGTCAGGACGCCGATGAGCGAGATGGAAATGGACGAACTGGCCCACCGCAATGGGACGAGCCGCGAGGAAGAATTCGAGTTGGTGCGCCAGCGCATCGGCCTCAAGCGCATCGCCGATGCTCCCGAAATAGCTGCTTGCTGCCTGTTTCTCGCCAGCGACGAGGCTTCGTTCGTAACCGGTGCAGTTCTGCTGGCCGATGGCGGCGGGCGCGCGCCGGTGAGCCATCGGGCGGTGTAGGACTTGACCCGAGCGATCGGGCGCTGTTCTGTCTGATCCTGTCCAACGGCTGTGGGAGGCGGAGTTGGAACTGTTGCATAATCAGAGCCTTGTCCGGCAGAACTGGACCGCGACGCCCTATGAGCAATGGGCCGACGATCTCCATTCGATCTGCGGCCACTTCAACCCGGTCACCATGGCCCGTGGGGACAAGGTTTTCGGGGCCGCGAGGGGTATCGATGTGGGAGGCATGAGCTTTGCCCATGTCTCCAACAATCTCGATCGCGTCCATCGCTCGATGGAGGACATCAGGCGCGACAGCAATGAGCACCTGTTCCTGATCGTCCAGATAGAGGGCTGGTGCGGGGTGGAGCATTTTGGACGGCAGAACCGGCTGGAGGTCGGCGACTGCATCCTGGTGGATTCAACCAGGCCCACGACCTTCCATTTCGAGGGGCAGTTTTCCAACCACCTCTCCATGCATTTGCCGCGCCAGGTGATGTATTCCGATGTGCGGATCGACTTCGACATTGCACGGAAGCTGAGTTCCGGCGATCCCATGGCGATTATGCTGCGCGCCCTCATCGCCAAGATCATGTCGGCCCCAGCCTCCAGCGCCGGCTCGTCGCATTTGCGCGAATTGATCTTCAATGCCACGCGCCAGGCCTTCATTTCCGAGGGTGAACCGGAACCGGTTGGCGTCAATGATGGCGCGACCAGGCGCCTCGAAATCGTCGATGTGCTGATCGACCGACACCTGACTGACAGCGAACTCGGGGCCAAGTGGCTTGCGACGCAGGTTGGTGTTTCGATCAGGACCCTGCAGGAAGATTTTCAAGGGCTCGGGGTGACCTGCACCACCGTCATCCGCGACAAGCGGCTCCGCCTCGCGCGGGAAAAGATCGAGCAGATCCGCAGCGGGCAATCCAACCTGACCATTGCCGAAGTGGCCTATTCCACCGGGTTCAACGACATCTCCTATTTCAACCGCAGTTTTAAGGAGATGTTTGACTGCGCCCCGCGGGAGCTGCTGCGCTGAGCCTCCACCGCGCTTTTGTCCAAATCGAGCCGCGCCCGTTTCCAAGACGGGGCCAATTCACCGTCCCATAGTGCTCCCAAAATTCGGGGGAGAAACCGGACATGAATTCTTACAACCTCTTCATTGGCGGCCGGTCTGTGCCGACGGCCCAGCATGCCGAAGTCAAAAATCCGTCGACGGGGGAAGTCGTCGGCCTGATGCCGTTGGCGAGCACCGCGCAACTCGACGAGGCCGTCGCTGCCGCACGCGAGGCCTTTAAGAGCTGGAGCAAGACCGATGACGCGGCGCGGCAACGCGCCTGCCACGCCATCGCAGATCTGATCCAGGCCAATTCCGAAGACATTGCCCAGCTTCTGACCCGCGAACAGGGCAAGCCGCTCAATGGCCTGGGCTCGCGCTTTGAAATGGGAGGCGCCTACGCCTGGACGCGCGCCACCGCTGATCTCGTCCTGCCCGTGGAGGTTTTGCAGGATAGCCCGGACGGAAGGGTGGAACTGCACCGCAAGCCCATCGGCGTTGTCGGCTCGATCACGCCGTGGAATTGGCCGGTGATGATCGCCTGCTGGCACATCATCCCGGCAGTGCGCGCGGGCAATACCGTGGTGATCAAGCCATCTCCTTTGACGCCGCTTTCCACCATTCGGCTTGTCGAGCTGATCAACCAGGTCTTGCCGCCGGGCGTCGTCAATGTAGTCACCGGCGATAACAGCATCGGGGCAGCGCTTTCGGCCCATCCCGATATTGCCAAGATGACCTTTACCGGCTCGACCGAGACCGGCAAGAAGATCATGTCTTCGGCCGTTGCGACGCTGAAACGCCTGACGCTTGAACTCGGTGGCAATGATGCCGGCATCGTGTTGCCCGATGCCGACCCCAAGGCGATTGCCGAGGGACTGTTCTGGGGCGCCTTCATCAACAATGGCCAGACCTGTGCGGCGCTGAAGCGCCTCTATGTGCATGACAGCATCTATGACGCGGTCTGCGAGGCGCTGGTTGACTTTGCACGCACCGTGCCGGTGGGCGATGGGCAGGACGAAGCCAATCTGCTGGGGCCGGTGCAGAACGAAATGCAGTTCAACAAGGTGCGCGACATGGTGGAGGACGCCAGGGCCAAGGGCGGGCGCGTTCTTCTCGGCGGCACGCCGGGCAATGGGCCCGGCTACTTTTATCCCATTACGCTTGTGGCCGATGTCGATCATGGCGTGTGGCTCGTGGACGACGAGCAGTTCGGGCCGGTGCTACCGATCATCCGCTATAGCGATGTCGACGAGGTCATTGCCCGCGCCAATGCCAATCCGGCGGGGCTCGGCGGTTCGATCTGGTCGGCCGATGCCGCCAAGGCCAAGCACTATGCCACCCAGCTCGAATGCGGCTCGGTCTGGATCAACAAGCATGGCGCCATCCAGCCCAATGCACCCTTTGGCGGGGTCAAGCAATCCGGCTTCGGCGTCGAATTCGGCGCGGACGGGTTGAAGGAATTCACCATTCCCCAGGCGGTGCTGAGCTGACCATGGCCCAGTTCGACTATGTCATCGTCGGTGGCGGATCGGCCGGTTGCGTGCTGGCAAACCGGCTCTCGGAAAACCCCGCGCATAGCGTCCTGCTGATTGAATCCGGCAAGCGCGACAGCGATCCCTGGATCCACATCCCGGCGACATTCTTCAAGGTTATCGGCAAGGGCGAAGCCATCCACCCCTATGCTTCCGAGCCCGAGCCGGGCCTCAATGGAAGGCCCAGTATCGTACCGCAGGGCAATGTGCTGGGCGGCGGCAGTTCGGTGAACGCGATGATCTATATTCGCGGCCATCGCAACGACTATGACCTTTGGGCCGAACAGGGCTGCAAGGGCTGGTCCTATGACGATGTGCTGCCGGCCTTCAAATCGCTCGAGAACAACGAAACGCTCGATGGGCCTTTCCATGGGCGCAAGGGCAGCCTCTTCGTCTCCAACCCGCGCCACCGCCACCCGCTGAGCCAGGCCTTTGTCACCGCCGCCACCGAGGCCGGCATTCCCGCCAATGCCGATTTCAACGGCGAGAACCAGGCCGGCGCCGGCTTCTATCAAAGCACCACGCACAATGGCCGGCGCTGGAGCTCAGCTCAGGCCTTTTTGCGCGAGGCCGAGCAACGAAAAAACCTGACCATTCTTACCGAAGCCAGGGTACAGCGCATTGTCATCGTCGACAAACGCGCCGTTGCAGTGGAATTGCAGGATGGCACAAGGCACGAGGCGCGGCGCGAGATCGCGCTCACGGCCGGCGCTATCGCCACGCCGCGCATCTTGCAGCTTTCCGGCATCGGTAATGGGGAGGAGCTGTCGGCCCTCGGCATTGCGGTGGCGGCCGATCTGCCTGGCGTGGGCGAGAATTATCAGGATCATCTGGAAGTGCCCGTGCAGGGTGAGACGCGCGACCCGCTCTCCATCCTCGGTCACGACAAGGGAATTACCGCCGCCCTCCACATGCTCAACTACCTGGTGCGGCGCCGGGGCCTGCTCACCTCCAATGTCGTGGAATGCGGCGGCTTTGTTGACACATCGGGCACAGGCCAGCCGGATGTGCAATTCCACGTGCTGCCGACGCTGATCGGCTTTGTCGATCGCGAACCCGAGCCCGGGCATGGGCTCTCGATCAATCCCTGCTTCCTGCGTCCGCACTCGCGCGGCACGATCAAGCTGCGCTCGGCCGATCCGCGCGAAAAGCCGCTGTTCAATGCCAATGCGCTCTCGGACCCGGCGGATGTGGAAACGCTGGTGCGCGCGGTGAAGCTCAGCATCCACATTCTGGAAGCGCCCGCCCTGAAACGCATCCTGAAGCGCCGCGTCCTGCCCAAGTCCGGCATCGAAAGCGATCCGCAAGCCCTACGCGACTATATCAGGCAAACGGCCAAGACCGTGTTCCATCCCTCGGGAACCGCCCGCATGGGCGCTCGCGAAGACCGCATGGCTGTGGTGGGACCGGACCTCAAGGTTCATGGCATCGAAGGCCTGCGCGTTTGCGACGCCTCGGTGATGCCCACCCTGGTCTCGGGCAATACCAACGCCCCGGTTATGATGATCGCAGCGCGAGCCGCCGCCTTCATGACCGGCAAAGCCATGGCGCACTGAAACGGAGAGACACAACCTTGGCCGAAACCCTGCTCGAGCGTGGCACCGGCCGGGATTTTGGCCGGGTCGCCCAAAACCTCTTCGGCAATGTGCGCCTCGATTTTCTGGGCGGCAGCGATGCCGACAGCGACCTGACTTCGGTGCGCCTCGGCGAGTGCCGGCTATCCCGGCTCTCGGCGGGCGCCCACCTCGTCTTTGGTGAGGATGTCGCGCGCCATTCCTATGCCCCGGATGCGATCAAACTGATCATCCAGTCGCGCGGCCTTTCGGAAATTGTGCAGGGCGGACGAAAAGCGCTCATCAGCCGGGATGCGGCCATCATCTACGACCCGACACGACCCTATATGCTCGCCAATCCCGAGCCGGTGGAATTGCTACTGCTGCAAATCCCCCGCGCCGCCCTGCCCGCGGAAACGGTCGCGGGCCTTGCTCAACCGCGCACCGCCGGCCCAAGCCAATTGGGCCTGCAAGCCGTGCTGCTTTCCCTGATGCGCTCGACCTTCAACGAGGTTGAACGGCTCGATGCTGTTGCCCGCGCCAGTATCGGCCAGACCATGGCTGGCCTCGTGCGCACAATGCTTGAGGCTGATCCCATGAGCGAGGAGAATGACACGACAGGCCTCGACTTGCTGCGCCGCCGCGTGGAAGCCTATTTTCGGGCCAATCTTGACCGCAGCGATCTCTCCATTGCCGAGGTGGCCCGCCGCATGGGCTGCACGCCGCGCTATGTGTTTCGCGCCTTCGCTGCAGAGGCCACGACGCCTTCGGACTATCTCTGGAACCTTCGGCTCGAAGCGGCGCATCAGCGCCTGCTCTCCGTCCAATATGCCGGTCAATCCATTTCGGAGATTGCCTTTGGCGTCGGCTATTCCTCCAGCGCGCATTTTTCTCGCGCTTTCCGCAGCCGCTACGATATGGCCCCCCGCGACCTCCGCCGAGAGGCGGAAGGTCGCTGAGGATTTTACCCGGCTAGCGCATCGCCTCGGCGACCCGCAGCGTATCGGTGAACTGTTCAAAACGCCTTAGCAGGCCACCATTGGCGCCCCAGACATGGACGACACGGGCATTGAAAGTCTTGCCGGTGCCCTTGTGCTTGGCCGTATAGGTGCCGATGGCCACGGCATCGTCACCGGCATCGAGTAGGCGTTCGAGCGTGAAGGTATAGCCATCGAATTGCTGGCCAAGCACCTCGAAGACATTTTTGAAGATTTCGTCCTTGCCGACATAAGTGCCAGCGCAGGGAAAACCATCCATTTCCGTCCAGCGGCAGTCGGGCGCTATATCGGCCAGCATGCCCTCGAGGTCATGACGCAGATTGGCGTCGTAATGGGCTCTAGCGAGTTCATAGGTGCTGCGCATCACTGAAAATCCTCAGACCGGGTCCTGGCCCGGCAGGTAGAAGGTGGTTGAAGCTCTGCGGATAAGGGCGCCGGCCGGGCTGTTCTGGATGCGACCATCCCCGGTAATGCCGAGGAACTTGCCGGTAGAGCGCATATCTTTGAAATTGTAGAAGAAGGTCGAAGCGACCGCGATCTTGAACTCGCGGAAGGTGAAGACGTATTGGTCTTCGTCGAACTTGTAGGTTGTGGTCAGATCGACATCGCCATGGCCGCGCTGCACCCCCACCAGGCACTGCCAACAATAGCGTTGCGAGGACAGATAGGTGTGCTCATAGACATGATTGGGGCTATAGGTGAAATGCGCGCGCAGTCCGATGAGGTCGCGCGTTTCCGCCGGTACCGGTCCAGTCGGAGGGACCGACGTGTCACCGACAGTGCCGGCGCGAAAAACCTGCGCCACCTGAGGCTCGCCAACGGAAGCATCCTTGTCGCGCACGATGGAATAGATCGACAGCGCGCGGCGTGAAGCGGTGTTGATGACAATGGTTTCCGCCTCGGTGGGGCGGGCGGCGAAGATGATCTCGACGAAATAGGTGCTTGGAGCGACCGCGACGACTTCGCAGGTATCCTCGGCGCTCGCGCCGCCATCGGACCATGTGACCTTGCCCTTGGCAAAGCCGAGGCTGAGCACGCGCCCATCCTCGAAGGTCACTGTATGGCTGGCGCCAACCAGCGCGTCGCTCGCCGGCAACCGATTGGTGTCGATGCCATAGGCGAACTGATCGTAGGTTTTCCAATCCTTGGGGTTTTCGACCGCCATAATTATCTCCTCCAGACTTATTGAACGAAGGCGAGCGTGGGCAGATCGACGGTGCCCGCACCGCCATCCACCGTCACCACCGCGCCATTGACCATTGCCGCCTCGCCCGAGGCGAGAAAGCACACGACATTGGATACGTCTTCGGCGTCGGCCGGGCGGCCGAGCGGCACGTCCTTGGTCACGAGAGCATAAGCCTCTTCGATACTGGCAAGGCCGCGCATCTTGGCGAGGGCCGCCATCTGGTCGTCGGCCATGGCCGTCGTGACCCAGCCGGGACAGACCGTATTGGTACGCACACCAAAACGGCCATAGTCGCGGGCCAGGGATTTCGCGAGGCCGATACAGCCATGTTTCATGGTGACGTAGCCGGCAGCATCCGGCCCGGCAAAAAGCCCGGCAATCGAGGCCAACACGACGATATTGCCCTTGCGCTCGATAAGAGCGGGCAAGGATTCTCGCGCGCTGACAAAGGCCGTGTTGAGATTGAGCTGCACTGCCAACGCCCAGGTCTCATCGCTCATGGAAATGGTTGGACCGACGCCATGCCCGCCGGCATTGGCGATGAGAATATCGAGCCCACCAAATTGTTCGATAATGCCCGCCACTGCGGCCTTCATGCTGGCGCCATCGGAAGCATCGGCGGCAAAGACCGCAGCGCCGATTTCATCGGCCACGGCCTGCAAGGGTTCGCGGCGGCGGCCGACCAGGGCGACATCGCCCCCTTCGCTCCTGATCCGCCGCGCCACGGCAGCGCCAATACCCGTGCCCCCGCCCGTTATCAACGCCGTCTTACCTGCGAAACGCATGAAACCCTCCCTGGTTATGCAAAAGGTGGCCGCAAACGGCTCGCTTGTCTCGTCTGGGAGCGAATTGAAACTTGACTGAAAGCGAACTCACCCCGCCTTCGCGCCAGCTTTTGGCATTGCTCCCTATCCCAGTCGGATTTTTTCTTCTACATTGGTGGAATATAGAACACACTTCAGGATTTGACCATGACCACCGCCCCGCAAGCGACACGCAGCGTTCCCATCGGGGGGCCGGCCGACCTGATCCTGCGCGGCGGTCCGATCATCACGCTCGATGCGGCCAATAGCGTGGTGGAGGCGCTGGCGATCCGAGGTGGCGAGATCATAGCGGTCGGCAGCGCGGCGGATATTTCGGCGCTCAAGGGGTCGAAGACAGAGGTGGTCGAACTTGACGGACGGGCCGTTCTTCCGGGAATCAATGACGCGCATCTGCATGGCAGTTGGCTGGGCGCGCGCTGGCCGCGCCTGTTCTTCGGCGGCGGCGATAACGGACATGATGGCCTTCTGCTGAATAGCGTCGAAGAGCGTCGCACCGCCCTGCGAAAGACCTGGGCACTGCTCGCGGCCCATGGCATTACCAGCTATACCGAGCCGGGTATCGGGCCGGGCGAGGACCAGGGTGAAACCGGCTGTTTTGGCACCGCCATGCTCGACACTTATGCCGAGCTGGCCGGCACGCCTGCGCAGACAGCGCGGGTGACCATGCTGCGGCTTTTCGGTTTTCTCGATGGCGCCAGCACTTTTGCCGACATGCGCGGCGGCCTGAGCGCCCCTGCCCCAAAAACCGATCCGCGCTGGCTTGCTGTTCCCGGGGTGAAGATTTTCGCCGACGGCATTCCGCCTATGCACAGCGCCTGGACCCGCACGCCCTACCCCAAGGGCGGCCACGGCGGGTTGATGACGGGCACGGGTGATGAAGCCGAACGGCTCGCTGAGTTCACCGCCATGGTCGAACTGGCCCATAGCATGGACCTGCAAATTGGTGTCCACGCCACGGGCGATCGAACAATCGAGGAATTTGTCCGCATCGTAGAAAAGCTCGGCGGCGCAGGTGACCGGCGGCATTACCTCATCCACGCCGATCTGGTCTCAGGCGAGCAATTGTGCCGCATGACCGCAGCCGGCATTGGCCTGGCGCTACAACCGCTCATTGCCGACCACACGGCCAGCTGGCTCGCTGGGGCGGTAAGCCCGGAAACGGCCGCATCAGCCTGGCCGATCCATCTGATGCTCGAAGACGGCCTGCGCGCCGTCTTGAGCTCGGATGCGCCGATCGCGAGCTTCGACTGGCGCCGCGTCATCGCGTCAGCCGCGGCATTGCTGGAACAGCGCGACGTCACCGTGGGCGAAGCGGAACTCACCCGTTTGCTGCGCATGTATACGAGCATTCCGGCCGAGCAGGATGGTGCCGAACGCTGGAAGGGCACGCTCGAAGCAGGCAAGGTCGGCGACCTATGCGTGCTGAGCGCCAACCCATATGCTCTCGGCGCTGCCAACCTGCCCGAGATCGATATCGACCTGACGGTTGTCGACGGTCGAGTGGTCTTTGACAGGTCTGGTGCATCGGCTGATCAAACTGACAGTGTCATCGCCTGAAAAAGTGCAAGGGCCGCAGGGCCCTCGCTATCTGGCTAGACTGCTTCAGCGAGCAGTACGCGCGGACTGCCGGGCAGAGCCACGGTTTCAAGCGGACGCCAACCGGCCTCAGCCAGCCAGGACCGGACCTCGGCTTCGGGGAATACGACCGTACCGTCGATCACCAGATATTCTGCGGCATGGAGCGCGTCGATGGCGCGCTGTTCGGCATTGTCATCGAGATAGAAATCGAGCACGGCGAGACGCGCCCCCGGCACGGCGGCTGCGCGAGCATGCCGGAAGATGGCGCGGTTCTGTTCCGCGGTGAAGCGGTGGACGACGTGGTTGACGAAAACCAGATCGAACGCGCCCCTGGGCTCGGCCGTTTCGGTTGCCGCCCCAATCAGTTCGACGCGGTCGGCGAGACCCGCACCGGTTACGGCCTGACGCACGGATTCGATGAAGTCAGGCGCATAGACGAAGGTGGTGCGCAGGTTGGGACTGGCTTCCATGGCCCGAATGGCGAAATTGGGCGCGAGGCCGCCAAGATCGAGCGCCTTCCGATAGGCGGAGAAATCCAGTGCGCCGACGAACATGTCGGCATGGAGCTTGTTATAGGTCATGACGCCGGCCATGAAGGTCGCCCAGCGTGCCTCGGTCATGCCCAGATCGCCCGGCTGGTCGGTATCGACCGTTTTGGGGAATTGCAGCCAGTGCGGATAGCTGATCTCGGCAAGGAAGGTCAGAAAGGGTGCGAGATCGAGCTGAGCCTTGCCACCGGTGAGATAGGCGGCTGAACTGGACGTCAATGAATAGGAGCCGTCGCGGCGCGTCAGCAGGCCAAGGCCTGCCATGGCGTCGGCCAGGATGCGCGCCATCCGCTCACTGACGCCGGTGGTCTTGGCAAGATCGGCAGCCTTGCGGTCGCCCTCGGCAAGCGCGGCAAAGAGGCCAATGCGGCTGGCGGCGAACAATTGCTGCGCGCCCATATAGCCGGTGGCGATATCGAGAATGCGGCTGGGATCGGCAGTGGCCGGGGTGGAAACAGACATGGGATTCCCTCTCTGGGTTGGCTGTCTTGGAAGGATCGGGCTGGGCCTTCAGAGGAAGGCCAGAGCCTCGCGGCGAAACGCCTCGGAGCCGAGCGCCCCCATGTGATCGCCGGGCACGCGCAGGGTGCGAGATCCAGGAATGAACGGCTCGAGCGCATCTACGGCGCCGGCCATGGGATCTTCGGTGCCGGCCAGGAAGAGAACGTTTTTGGCTGGCGCTTCCTTCGCCGGGTCGAACGCCTCGGCGGCAAGGCCTTCCGCAAGATTGAGCAGCGAATGTGGATCGGGCGCACGCGCGACCATGGCGGCGATGAAGCCGGTCAGTGGGTCGGCCGGGGCGATACCCTCGTCCACCAGCCGGCGCGCCGCCGAGAAATCGAGCGCGGCAAATGGTTCATTAGGAGCAAGACCACCGAGAACGAGTTTGCCCACGAGGTCTGCGCGCTGCGCGGCCAATGACCAGGCGATGCGGGCGCCCAAGGAATAGCCGATGACATCAACCGGTGTGACCGTTGCCGCCAGAATATCGGCCAGGCCATCGACGATGCGCGAGGGGCGCGCGGCCTCGACATTCTCGACCCGCGCACTGGCGCCATGGCCGGGCAGATCGACCACGATCACATCGCGCCCCGCGGCCAGCAACGAGGCCCCCCAGACAGCCTCGGGCCAATCGGTCGCGCCGCTCGACATGAAACCATGCAGGAGTAGGACGGGAGCATATTTTGGCGCGGCGCTGCGGAAGTGCTGGAAGGCGAGAAGATTTGCTTGTGTGGGCAAGGTGGTTCTCTCAGTGGAAGGCGCTAGGTCGGACTGGTGACGCGCCGGATGATGTCGTCGAGATAGGCGCCGTAAGTGGCGATGTGCTGCCCGTCGGGATGCATTAGGTTGACCACATTGGCGCCGATGACCATGGAACGGATTTCAAGCGCATAGCGGGTCAGATCGGCCTGGCTTAGCGCCGGCAGATCGCGGCGTGCATCGCGCAGAAGGCGCGTGATCAGCTCGCCCCAATTGGCGAAGAACTGGCGGTAGAGTTCGGCAAGTTCGCCATTGGACGCGGCATGTTCCCACAGCACCAGCAGCACGCGGCCGGCATTGATCTCGCGCTCTTCCGAAGGCAGCCATGTGTCCACGGCTTCGCGGAGATAAGCGACCGGATCGCGCTCTGGGTGCGGCGCTTCCTCGTCGAGCAATTGCCTGGGGTCGATCTCGGCCAGGACGCTCTGGAAGGTCGCGGCGATGATGCTTTCCTTGCCGGGAAAATAGTGCTTTAGCGCGCCATTGGCGAAGCCCGCCTCGGCGGCGAGACTGCGCATGGTGGCCGCCTCGAAACCGCCTTGCAGGATGAGGCGCTTGGCGACCTCAATAATGTCGCGGCGGCGCTGGTCGTGATCGATGATTTTTGGCATCAGGTTCTTTCGAGGCTCTGGTTGGCGCTCATTGCCCGGCGGGAAGGACGCGGTCGGCCTGCCGCAGCGCTAGCCAGGCGGCGCGCCGCCGGGCCTGGGCCTGAGGATTGGCGACGGGCGACGCGAGAAGCAGCCGGGTGCTATAGGGATGGATCGGCGCGCGGGTTACCTGTTCCCCATCCCCGAATTCGACAATCTCGCCCCGCTGCATGACGGCGACGCGATGGCAGATACGGCGCACGACACCAAGGTCGTGCGAGACAAACAGATACGACACGCCGATGTCGCGCTGCAACTCAATGAACAGATCGATCACTGCCGCCTGGGTCGTCAGATCGAGCGCGCTGACCGGCTCGTCGCAAACGATGAGTTTTGGTCGCCGCACCAAAGCCCGAGCGATGGCGATGCGCTGGCGCTGGCCGCCGGAAAACTCGTGGGGATAGCGATCGATGGCGCTCGCGGGAAGGCGTACGCGTTCGATCATCTCGGCAATGGCTAAGCGTACCGCACGCCGCGACTGCCCGGCCGCCTCCAGAGGTTCTGAGAGAATATCACCCACATTCATCATTGGATCGAGCGACCCATATGGATCCTGGAAGACAACCTGGATGCTGCTGGCAAGACGACGTCGCGCCGCGCCAGCGGCGTGGGTGATGTCCTCGCCATTGAACATAATGCGACCCTGCCGCACGGGCGCAAGTCCGAGGATAGCCTTGCCGAGCGTCGATTTACCCGAGCCGCTTTCGCCCACGACGCCGACGCATTCGCCGACCCCGACATCGAGCGACACGTCATGCAGTACGCGGAAACCGCGCTTGGCGGCGCCATACTCGACCACCAGGTTTTCGACGGACAGTATGGGGTTGTTGGCCATGCAGCAAATCTCCTAGGCTGACGCGACCGCTTGCGCGAAGTAGACGTCGTCCAGTTCGCGGCGACCCTTGGTGTCATCGAGCGAGGCCGCGATGAGCTCACGCGTGTAATGCTGCTCGGGGGCGGCAAAGACCGTCTCCACCGAACTGGCCTCGACAATGGCACCATCGCGCATGACGATCACGCGGTCGCATATATCGGCGACGACGCCGAAATCATGTGTCACCAGCACCAGGGCCATGCCGAGTTCAGCCTGCAATTCGCGCAGGAGTTCGAGGACCTCGGCCTGAACGGTAACATCGAGCGCTGTTGTGGGCTCGTCGGCAATCAGCACCGAGGGGCGCCCGGCAATCGCGCCAGCGATCAGCACGCGCTGCGCCATGCCACCCGAAATCTGATGCGGGTAGGATTTCATCACCCGGTCGATATCGACAATGCCGACACGTTTGAGCATGTCGCGGGCAATGGCATCGGCATCGGCGCGAGATTTTTTATGCACAGTGCGCAACGGCTGGGTGAGCTGAAATCCGATCGTATAGGAGGGGTCGAGATTGGACATCGGCTCCTGCGGAATATAGCCGATCTGGGTGCCCAGCATGCCGGCCCGCTCGCGCGGCGATATGGTGTGCACGGCGCGACCACCGATCCACATGCCATCGACGTTGCTCGTCCCTCCCGTGGGCAGGAGGTCGAGGATCGAAAATACGGCCTGCGATTTTCCGGAGCCGGATTCCCCCACAATGCCCAGGACCTCGCCCGGTGCGATATCGAAAGAAATGCCATGGACGACCTCGATGGCGCCATTGCCCGCAATATAGCGTACGCGCAGATTGTCCACCCGCACGGCTGCGGCCTCAGGGGCGTAGGCGAAGCCGCCAGTCACTATGCCGGCTGGCGCGGCATTGGCGACCACGCCGCTGCTTCGAACGCTCGGAGCGTCCGTCCTGACACGAACCAGATCAGCCAGCGTCGAGCCGGCAACCGCGAGCGCGGCAATGGTGATACCGAGCACGGCCGAGGGCCAGAGGAGCAGCAACGGCGTCGACAGCATATGCCGGAAACCCTCATTCATCATGGCGCCCCAGGCCGGCACGCTGGCAGCGCCGATGCCGAGGAATTGCAGGCCGGCCTGGATGCCCATGGCAATGCCGGTGGCAAGTGCAGTCTGGATGATGATGGGCGCGCCGATACCAGGCAGGACATGCCTCAGGATGATGCGCGGATGGGTGAGCCCGGCGACGCGAGCGGCGTCAATGAAAGGCTCGTTGCGAATGGCGAGGGTTGTGGAGCGCGCGATGCGGAAATAGCCGGGGGCTAGGAAGGCACCCACAGTTGCCATGATCAGCACGAAGTTCGAGCGCGTGCCTGCAGCAACGACCAGCAGAATAATCATGCCTGGCACCGCCTGCAGGGCATCGCTGACCCAGGACGAGAGGCGGTCGAAGAGCCCGCCAAAATAACCAGCGGCAGTGCCAGCCGGGGCACCAAGCGCCAAGGCGGTGACGATAGTGACGAGGGCACCCAGCAGGGTGGTGCGGGCACCCCATATCAGGCGGCTCAGCATATCGCGGCCGGTGGCATCACCACCCAGCAAGTGCGTTGCGCTGGGCGGCGCCTTGGCGCTGGCAAGATCGACGAAATTTGGGTCGTGGGGTGCAAGCCAGGGTGCAAAAACTGCAATGCCGATGACCAGGGCGACGACCGAGAGCGAAACGTAGCCGGCCGGCGCGCGCAAGAAACGCACGGGAATGGAGCGACGGCGCGGTGCAGTGGGAGCAATATCGGACATGACGGAAACAGAACTCATCGCACGCGCACCTTGGGGTTGATCCAACCCAGGGCGATGTCGAGCAGAAAATTGACGATAATGACGAAAACGACCGACACCACGGTGATGCCAAGCAGGATGGGGATATCGCCATTCTGCGAGGAGGCATTGGTCAATTGGCCGATACCGGGAAGGCTGAAGATGGCCTCAACCACGATGGCGCCGCTCAAGAGCCCAACAAACATAACCGCGAGCACTGTCAGGGCAGCAGGCGAGGCATTGCGCAGAATGTGAAGGGTTACGCGTCCGCGCGACAGCCCGCGGCTACGCAGGGTGCGGACATAGTCCTGCCTATTGACGGCGATCACCTCGTTGCGAAGCTGCTCGGCGACCACGACGATAGCGCCTAGGGCCAACGAAAAAGCAGGCAGGGTAATGGAGCGCAGCCAGCCCCCAAGCGACTGGGCCGGCGGCACATAGCCGACGGCCGGAAACCATTTGAGCTGGATGGCGAACCAGACGACCAGCACGAGGCTGACCCAGAACCCCGGCAGCGCAAAGAGTACCACCGACACCGTCTTGATGATGCGGTCGAAGAGGCTATCAGGACGCAGGCCAGCAATGAGTCCGAAGATGGTGCCAACAATGGCGGTGATCAGAGTAGCAAAAGCGACCACCGACAACGTCACTGGCAGCTTTATGGCAATCTGCTTGTTGACCGACTGGAAGTTGCGCCAGGAGATGCCCAAGTCGCCCGCCATGGCGCTACCGAACCAATCCCAGAATTGCACCATCAGCGGCCGGTCGAGCCCGATCTTGGCCGACAGCGCGGCGCGCTGCGCCGGCGTCGCCGTCGTTCCGAGCAGACCCGCCGTGGGGTCGCTGATCGCAGCGTGGGCCAGAAAAAACGTCCCGATGGACACGGCCAGCAACAGGACAATACCGGCGACAAGCCGCTTCACAATGAAGCCGATCACGACGTTCCTCCATAGGCAAGTTAGGGTGGCGGCCGGGCCGGACCCGGCCGCCCGCTTCGTCACTGCGTCTTTTGGATCGAGCGCAGGGTTGGGAACATCATGCCGATGACCGGCGTCACGGCGATCTCGGGTATCGAATAATAGGTATTGTCGGCCTGATACCAGACGGACCACCAGGCAAGCTCGGTCAGCTTCTGATTAGCCGCGGCAATCTTGGCGACCTGCTCGTCGCCGACGGCTGCGAGAGCATCCTCGATCAGCGCCTTGAGTTCGGGAACCTCGGCGAATTGCGGGGCCGGGTTGTACCACTGTTGGGTGGCAACCTGCCGCGCCAGGGTCGCCACCGGATCATTGTCCATAGCGACAAGGGCTACGAACATCGGGTAGTTCGGAGCGTTGACCTGATAGTCCATCATCTGCATGTCGTCCCAGATGACCCGAATACCCAATTCGCGGAATGTCTGGTCGACCACGGGCTGCCACAGCGCGAAAATAGGCGACATGGGCATGCTCACGTCAAAGCCATCGGCATAGCCCGCTTCGGCGAGCAGCGCCCTGGCCTTGTGGAGGTTGAAAGCATAGAGCGCGTTGAGAGCAGGGTCATTGCCCTTCTGCCCAGCCGGAAACACCTGATTGGTGACCTGGCCGGCACCTGCGCCGAGGGAGTTGAGAATGGCCGCGCCATCGAAGGCATAATTGAGTGCCTGACGCACCCGTACGTCGCCGAGCGGGGCCAGTGAGGCGCCCATGTGATCGACGAATTGCAGCCCGACCCAGGCTGAGACGCCCGAGGTGATATTCCAACCCATCTGCTTGGCCTGCTCAAGGTTGAGCGGGTCGGCAAAATTGACGTTGATCTGGCCCGACAACATGGCGTTGTGGCGCGCCGCCTGATCGATGATCGGGAAGATGGTGATATTCTGGAACGGATAGGTAGCGCTGTCCCAGTGCTCGGCAACCTTCGTGAAGTGATATTCCGAACCGGCAACGCTCATTCCCTCGTCCAGCAGATAGGGCCCCGACCCCACCGGAGCCGTCACCAGCGTGCCGGCCGCGATTGCGGCGGGCGAAGCCATGTAGCTGCGGCCCAGTCCCATGAGATAGAGCATGGTGTCGTCGCGCTCGCCGAGAGCGATTTCGATCGTGTCGGCATCGACGACGGTGATGCCGGTAACGTTGAGATAGGCCTCGCCGGACCGCGCGCCGGCCTTGAGGTAGTTGAGATTGGCCGCTGCCGCCTGGGCGTCAAAGGCCACTCCATCACTGAAGGTAACGCCGGCGCGAAGGTCCATGGTGAGCGTGAGAAAATCGTCCGAATAGCTCCAGGCCGTTGCCAGCACGGGGATCGGCTTGCCGGTAACATCAAGCGCCACCAGCGGATCATAGACCGCCGACAGATAGGGCCCGTCAAAGCCGATATCGGCCAGGCTAGGGTCCCAGGAGGTGACGTCGAGGAAATTGCCGATACTGAGGTCGGTCGGCGCGTCCTGGGCAATTGCCGCAGCGCCTGCGCCCAAAGTGGCGACCACAAAGGAAAGGGCTGCTAGTGCCCTGAATTGGTTCATCGTTCTCTCCCCTTTTTGCTGCCGGAGACCCCTCGCCTCCCAGCATGCCGAACCACGGTTCGATTGGGTCACTCCGTGGCTTATTCTACATACGTTGACAAAAAGCACAAGGCGGCTTCCCGGTGAAGTCGCCTACCAAACGCCATCCGAACGAACGTGCTGATCAAGCCAGAGATCGGCCAAAGCCGGCCTGATCCGATCCCCCGCTTGGTTCAGCAAGGCAATGGCACCGAGATTGTTTTCGAGCTGCTCCAGACGTGACGCGCCGAATAGCACATTGGCGACATGCGAATTGGCGAGGCAGAAGGCGAGCGCCAATTGCACCGGGCTCACCTCGAATTCGTCGGCGATGTCCTTGAGCTTCGGAGCAACCGCATAAATACGCTCGCGAATAGCGCCGACATCGGCCCCGATCTTGCGGTTGGGCACACCGCGCCCGGCGAGTATGCCGCCTTCGAGGCAATCGGAAGCCTGCAAGCCCAAATCCCCATCGGCAAAGAGCGCACTGTACTCGGCCCCCTCGGCCATAGAGCGGCGCACAACGCTATATTTCAACTGCGCAAAGCACGGCCCAACAAGGCCGGCCCTATCGGCGAAATCGAGCGCCTGCCGCGTGTGCACCAGATGCCAGTTATTGATGCCCCAGCTGTCAACCAAGCCATCGACAATCAGCTCATTGACCCCGGACACAACCGGTTCCATGCCGGGCGTACCTAAATAATCGCCGACCACCAGCGTGTCGAAACGGTCGAGACCGGCGCGCTCGAGGCTGGTTTCGATCTGCTGGCGGAAATTGAGTTTCGGATATTCCCAGAGCCAGAGCTTTCCGCAGACCTGATAGTCCTGCCGCGCGACTCCTGCCGCGCGAATGGCTTCGCCAAACAGGATGTCAGTGCGCGAATGCTCCGCGTGCGGACCCATATTGTAATAGGCCACGTCGAAGAAGGCAGCCCCGACATCAACCGCCCGGCGCACCACCGACACAGCCTCCTCAAGACTCATCCGATCCCAGGTGTTCCATGATCCTAGCCCGAGCACCGGAACCAGCGGTCCGTTCCGTCCGAGTTGCCGTCTGGGCACATCGATTTTTGGCATCCAATCACCCTTTTCCGTGCTACCCGAGAGTGGACTTATTTTCTACGTTCGTATAATTAACATGTTAAGTGTAGTTTGGCGACCCCAAAAATGTGGGGAGGGAGAAGAAGGAAATGCCAATTCCAAGGAACGTTATTGTCACCGGGGCCGCGCAAGGTCTGGGCAAGGGCATTGCCGAGGCTTTTGCCGCCCTTGGAGACAAGGTTGTTGTCGTCGACCGCTACGGCGAGGGATCTGAGCGAACGGCAGCCGCCATTGGGGGCGATGCTGTGGCGCTCGACATTTCTGACGCTGCGGCAGTGGAAAGCGCCGTGGCTAGGATCGTGGCGCGGCATGGCAGAATCGATGTCCTAGTCAACAATGCCGGCGTGGTCGGCGGCGGCGGGACGGTTGTCGATCTCGACATCGCCCTGCTCGACCTCACCTATCAGGTCAATGTGCGCGGCACCTGGCTAATGAGCCAAGCCGTCGGCAAGCGCATGATCGCGCAAGGCAAGGGCGCAATCGTCAATGTTTCATCTATTGGTGGCCGCCAGCCGACCCCCGGCATGGGTCACTATGAATGCACCAAGGCGGCCGTCGACGCGATCACAAGGTCTACGGCCATCGAAATGGCGCCCCATGGCATCCGCGCCAATGCAGTTGCGCCCGGCCCGGTGATCACGCCGCTGACAGCTGGCTTCGCCGCCCATCCCGAAGCCCGCGCCGCCTGGGAAAAGCGCATTCCGCTCGCCACCATCGCTGAAGTCGAACAGATCGCCCCGGCCGTGGTGTTTCTGGCGAGCGACGCCGCCTCGCACATTACCGGCGTCAGCCTCGCCATCGATGGCGGGCAATTGCTGGCCTGATCGCTTTTGGAGGAGAGAAAATGATCCCGACCTCGACCCGCGCTGCCGTGCTGACAGGGCATGGCAAGCCGCTCGAACTGACCACCCTGCCCCTGCCGGAACGACTCGATCCCGGCGCGGCGCTGGTGCGCATTGTCTGCGCCACGCTTTGCGGCACCGATATTGAAATCTGGGAAGGCAAGATGAGCTTTCCAGGCATGCTGCCCATGGTGCTCGGCCACGAAATGGTGGGCGAAATCATCGCCCTCGGGGACCGCACCCACGATGCCCTCGGCACCGAACTCAAGCTCGGCGACCGCATCGGCTGGTCGGAATCAACCTGTGGGGAATGCTATGGCTGCGTCAGCCTGCGCGAGCCGGTCGCCTGCGAAAAGCGCGGCTATGGCTTTCTGCAGCGCTCCGATACCTTTCCCTTTTCAACCGCCGGGCTTGCCGAATTCAGCTATATCGCCCCCGGCTCGGCCAAATTGCGCATTCCCGACAACGTGAAGAACACCTGGGGCTCCATGGCCGGCTGCGCCGCGAAGACAGTGCTGCGCGCCGTGGACCGGGCCGGCGGCATCAAGGTCGGCTCCAAGGTCGTGATTCAGGGTTCCGGCGCACTCGGCATCTTTGCCACCGCCGCTGCAAAGCTCTCAGGCGCGGCCGAGGTCATCACAGTAGGCTCACCCGCCCCCCGCCTCGATATGGCCAGGCGCTTCGGTGCAGACCGCGTGGTGGACATCGCCGTCGGCTCGGAAGCCGTGGTCGCAAAAGTGCTCGAGCTGACCGGCGGCCGTGGGGCCGATTATGTCTTCGACTTCGCCGGGGCCAAATCGGTCGGCAAGGAAGCGGTCGGCATGGCGGCCCAGCGCGGCAAGGTGGTCGTTGTCGGCTCGACCTCCCGCGACGACTATCCCCTGCCCTTGGGCCTGGTGATGGGCAAAGAGCTGACCATTCTCGGCTCGCTCAACGGCGACATTGCCGACTATGCCCGCGCCATAGACTTCTTCCGCGCCTTTGCCAATGCCATGCCGTGGGACGAGCTTTTTGCCGCTCCGGTCGGCCTGTCAGAAGCATCCGCCTGCGTCGATGCCATGTGCAAGCACCACATGATCAAAGCCGTCATCGATCCTCGCATCGCCTGAATCCTGGGAAATTTCACATGACCGCAACCGTCCCCCACCAGGCGCTTGGCGATACCGCCCTAAGCCTGCCGCTCCTCTCCATGGGCTCCTGGCATATCTATGACCGCATGGATTTCGGCCTCGCCGTCCGCATGATCCGACAGGCCATCGACGCCGGCATCAATATGTTCGACGTCGGTGTCTATGGCACGCCCGATACCCAGCCGCCGCCACTGACGGACATTTTGTTCTCGGCCATCGTCCGCGCTGCCGGGGTGCAGCGCAATGACTACCTACTGTCCGAAAAACTCTGGCTCGAAGGCTTCGACCCCGACAAGGGGTTCAGGCCGCAGCTCGAAAACGCTCTCTTCCGCGTCGGCTCCGACCATGCCGACTTGGTGGTATTGGGCGACCTGCGGCGCGACGATCTGCAATTGCGCGATCTCGTGCTCTCGCTCGCCGAACTCAAAAAGGCCGGTCTTATCCGCGCCTGGGGCGTCAACAATTGGTCGGCGACCAATATTGCCGCGCTCATCGACATCGCCCGCGCCGAGAGCGTCGATGCCCCGGCCATGGCGCAACTCAAGTATTCGGTTTCCCGTCGCTCGATTCCCGATGGCGCGCCCTTCGCAAAGCTCTTTGCCCAGGGTTTTAAGATGCAGGGCTCCGACGTGATGGAAGGCGGCGTGCTGGTGAAGCCGACACCCCCCGAACGCGAAGTGGGACGCGACCCCGGCAATATCCGCGAGAAGATCATAGCCTCGGTTCCGGCCCTCGCAAAAATCGCCGCCGACTTCGGAGCCACCCCGGCGCAGCTCTGCATCGCCTTCACACTCACCCACAAGCACAACATCAACACACTCTTCGGCGCCACAAAGTTGACCCAGCTCGAACAGGCCATTGCGGCGATCGAACTGGTGGAACGCATCGGCGCTGAAACCATCCGCGCCGCTGTGGAACCGCTCTGGGCGGACCGTGATGTCGTCAATCCCGAAGGCCCCTGACCGAGGATCGCTCATGAGCACACCTAACCCGCGCCCAGTTCCCTATGCCCAAGAAATGCTCGCGACCCTAGCCGAGATCGCCCCCGAGGACGCACCCGACATGACTGCCGATGGCCTGGCGGCCGAGCGAGCAGCCATGGACCAATGGTTCCCCTCCTTCGAGGCGGCCATTGGCGATCACCCCATAGACTTTGCAGAATATTGCGTGCCCGGCCCCGCCGGCGCACCCGACATCATCGTCTCGGTGCTCTCGCCTCGAGGTCTCAAGCAGCGGATTGCTGAAGGCGCGGCTCCTGTTGCGGCAATGTACAACATTCATGGCGGCGGCATGATGGTAGGCAATCGCCGCATGGACGTGCCGCGCCTTGTCGATCTCGTGCTCGAATTCGGCATTGTCGCCGCGACGGTGGAATATCGGCTCGCCCCGGAACATCCCGACCCCGCTCCGGTCGAAGACTGCCATACGGGCCTCGTCTGGCTGGCTGGATCAGCCAAGCTATTGGGGATCGATCCCGAACGCATCGTCATTATGGGCGGCAGTGCCGGTGGAGGCCTATCCGCCGGCGTTTCTCTGATCGCCCGCGACCGGGGCACGGTGAAACTCGCCGGCCAGATGCTGCTCTGCCCCATGATCGACGACACCAATACGACCCCGTCGAGCCATCAATATCTGAGGGGCAATACCTGGACCCGGCAGCGCAATCTTCTGGGCTGGCGATCGCTCCTGGGCGACCGGGTTGGCACTGATGCCGTTTCCATCTATGCCGCCCCATATCGCGCAACGGACCTAACCCGTCTGCCCCCCGCCTTCATCGAGGCCGGTAGTGCAGAGATGTTCCGCGACGAGAATGTTGAATATGCCAATCGCATCTGGGCGACAGGCGGCACGGCCGAACTCCATATCTGGTCCGGCGGCTTCCATGGCTTCGACTTCTTTGCGCCGAAAACCGAATTGGCCCGCGCCGCCCTCGATGCACGGAGGTCGTGGCTCAAACGCATTCTCGGCGGGCTGACTTGAAGCATTACGTATGGCGGGCATACGGCTCGCCGTTGCGCATCCGAACATGCAGGACCGCAAACCGCTAAAGCCAACAAAATCTAAGCAAGATGGCGTTCAGTCTTTGGCGTAAAACTAACGCCAGCGGACCGGAACATCGAACATTCCGGTCCGCTTCAACGGCCGCATACTTGCCCACTTGATGCCCGCTACGGCTCCATTTCCCAGACCCAGCTCATTTGAGCCGCTGCTTGGTTTCCGGAAACTCCCGCCAGAATTCGCCTGTGCCCTGCCGGATCACCTGATCGTCGGGCAGGATTTCGAACGGAGTCAGCGTTGGCAGGGGCCGGACCTCCTCAAACTTGGCAATGAAGTCAGTGGCGCGCAGCGCCTCGAACAAATCCTCGAACCGGTCGATGACGAAGTAGGTCGCCTGGAAGTCGTCGATGTAATAGCCGGTGCGCAGCACCCGATCGAGGTCGAATACCGTATGATTGGCCGACAAATCCTCGACAACGTAGCGCGCCTCCCCAAATGAAGAGACGATGCCGGCGCCGTAGATCTGGATGCCCTCGGGCTTGCGGATCAGCCCGAATTCGATGGTGTACCAATTGAGCCGGCTGAGGAACTTGACGCCCTTGTGCTCGATGGCATCGAGCCCGATGCGCCCGTATTCCTGCATGTAGTCGGCATAGGCCGGGTTGGTCAGCAGCGGCACGTGACCGAAAATGTCGTGAAAGATGTCCGGCTCTTCGAGGTAGTCGAGCTGCTCCCGGGTACGGATGAAGGTGCCGGCAGGAAACTGGCGGTTGGCCAGCATCTGGAAGAACGGCCGCCCGGGCACGAGACCCGGCACCGCGACCACCTCCCAGCCAGTCAGCTCGCGCAGTCGCTTGTTCATTCGCTCGAAGTTTGGGACGCCCTCCGGGCCAATGCCGAGTGCCTCGAGGCCATCGAGGTATTCCTGGCAAACCTTGCCCTTGAGCGTCTCTTGCTGGCGTTCAAATAGCGTCCGCCAGATGGCGTGGTCCTCGGCCGTATACCGCTCCCAACCCTGATCGACGATGCAGTCCTCGACCGTCTGTGCAGTCAGAATGGCGTGTGCGCTCATGATGTCCCCTCCCAGGGCTCGGCTCGGTAGTAAAACGCTGCTCAATGCCGATCGTTTCCCGCCTCCTCGCGGGCTGGTTTCTACCAGAGCACGGCGTCGAGCTTCAGTCGGTCGTTCTCCTCGTGAACGGCGATAGCGGTGAGGTTTGCGCCGGCGCAGGGACCGTTGACGCATTCGCCATTGTCGATGGTGAACATGGCGCCATGCATGCTGCACATCAGCATGCTCCCATCCGCGCTCAGCAGATTGTTGCCCTGGAAATCGAGGGGCAAATATTGGTGCGGGCAAGCATTGAGGAAAGCCTGGACCTTACCGGACCGGCGCAACAGCAGCACGGGGTAACGCTTGCCGCCAACCTCAAGTTCGGTCGAGCGGACAACGCCCTCGACAAGGTCTACCAGCGGATAGCTATCCGCTCGCACGTCAGGCGCAAGTGTGGACGGCATCAGGCCGATTTGAGCACGCCACGGCGAATCTGATCTTCCTCGATCGACTCGAACAGTGCCTTGAAGTTGCCCTCGCCGAACCCGTCGTCACCCTTGCGCTGGATGAACTCGAAGAAGATCGGGCCGATCACGGTCTTGGAGAAAATCTGCAGCAGGATGCGGGTCGTGCCGCCATCGACGACACCCTCGCCATCGATCAGGATACCGCGGGCCTTGAGCCGATCGAGCGGCTCCTGGTGGTCCTTCACGCGGCGCTGGGACATTTCGTAATAGATGTCGGGCGGGCCGGGCATGAATTCGAGGCCGCGCGCAGCAATCGCGTCGGTCGAGCCATAGATATCCTCGGACGCGACGGCGATGTGCTGGATGCCCTCGCCCTTGTATTCGCGCAGGTATTCCTCGATCTGGCTCTTGTCGTCGGAGCTCTCGTTGATCGGGATGCGGATCTTGCCGCAGGGAGAGGTCAGGGCACGGCTGGTGAGACCGGTCATCTTGCCGCTGATGTCGAAATAGCGGATTTCGCGGAAATTGAAGGTCTCGGCGTAGAACTTGTACCAGGTGTTCATGTTCCCGCGCACCACGTTGTGCGTGAGGTGGTCGAGGTAGTAGAAGCCGACACCTTTGGGCTTGGGATCGACATCGCCGATCCAGTCGAACTCGGCGGTGTAAGGCGAACCCTTTTCGCCATAGGTATCGACGAAATAGAGCAGCGACCCGCCAATGCCGTAGACGGCCGGCACGTCGAGCGCGCCGCCGCCTTCGGTATATTCGGTCGCGCCGAGGTCGAGCGCCCGCTTGAGGGCAACCTGCGCATCGACGACGCGCCAAGCCATGCCGGGGGCACAGGGCCCCTTCTCGGCAACGAAGCGGGCGGCATGGGTGCCGGGCTCGCGATTGATCAGATAGTTGATATCGCCCTGGCGGTAGACGACGATGTCCTTGGTCTTGTGCCGGGCGACGGGCTCATAGCCCATGCTCTCGAACAGCTTTTCCAACTTGCCGGCTTCTGGATGGGCAAATTCGACAAACTCGAAGCCGTCCGTACCGGCCGGATTCGTGGCGCTGATTGTCGGCGGCGGCGCGTCGTGCGGATAGGGACCCATTCTCTTCCTCCATGAGCTGGATAACAAGGATGCCTCACCGACCGTGCAAACAGCTTGCATTTCGCCCCGCGCCGACGGAAAGTTTGCACGAAACACGCAGACTGGCGGCCCTCGATGCAAGAAATCAAACTGGATGCGTTTGACTATGCAATTCTATCGGCGTTGCAGGCGGATGCATCGCTGACCAATGCCCAGATCGCAGAACGTGTGAACCTCTCCGCCTCGCAATGTTCGCGACGCAAGACGGCGCTGGAAGTGGCCGGCTATATCGAGGGGTATTCGGCCCGGCTGAGCGGCACGAAGCTCGGTTTCACGGTTGAGGCCTTTGTGCGGGTGAACCTGTCGGATCACGGCAAAGCACAGGCCGAGGACTTCGCCACCTATCTGAGTGCCTTTCCCCAGGTGCGGGCCGCCTACTCGGTTTCCGGAGACGCCGACTATGTTCTGCATGTGACGGCGCAGGACCTGCAGCACTTCGCCGACTTCATCCACCGCCACCTGCTGCCCTACGGCCGGATCGGACAGGTGCGCTCGGAGATCGTCCTGACGACGCTCAAGCAATCCGGCGGTCTGCCGCTGCGGCCCGAGGGCAACTAGCCGCTCACTGCGGCCGGTAGCGATCGGGATGGGCGGCTGCAAAGGGGGCAAGCTCGGCGGAGGCAGCGCCGATGCGGGCGAGCTTTGGGAAGCGCGCCGTGTCGAGCCCCCACCGCGTGGCGTTGTAGAGCTGCGGAACCAGGCAGAAATCGGCCAGACCGGGCGTATCGCCATGGCAGAACGTGCCGGCGGTGTCGGCAAGCATGACCTCCACGGCATCCAAACCCGCGCCGATGAACTTCTGCATCCAGGCACTCCGCACCGCGTCATCGCCATGCGTCAGCTCCAGCACATGCGCAACCACGCCGGTATTGCATACCGGGTGAATATCCATGGCGATGGCATAGGCCAGCGCCCGCACGCGCTGGCGCTCGAGCGGATCGCGAGGCAAAAAGCCGGCAGATCGGGTTTCGTCGAGATACTCGATGATGGCGACCGACTGGGTGAGCAGGTGGCCATCGATAGCCAGCGTCGGCACCAGTCCTTGCGGGTTCTTTTCGAGATAGTCCGGCGCCTTGTGAGCTTTCGCCAACAGGTCAACCTGCTCGCTGCGGAAGTCGATACCGAGCATATGGAGAGCGATGCGGACCCGATAGCTGGCTGAGGAGCGCCAGTAGTCGTGCAGTACGATCTGGATCATTGGGCCCACTCCGGCCGAACCGGCGCCGGCAGGATAGTGCCTCGGCACTCGCCGAATCCGACACGGTAGCCGTCGCCCTGGGCCCAGCCACGGAGGGTCAGCGTATCGCCATCCTCGATAAAACTGCGCGTTTGACCGCCATCGAGCTGCAACGGTTGCTGGCCGCTCCAGCTCAGCTCCATCAGCGAACCGTACTGGCCCTTGTCGGGCCCGGAAATGGTGCCCGAGCCCAAGAGGTCGCCTACATCCATCCGGCAACCGGAAACCGAGTGATGCGCGAGCTGCTGGGCAGCCGAATAGTACAGCGTGTTGGCATTGGTGCGGGAGATCGTGGTGGACGATGCAGCCCCTTGCGGCTGCATCGCCACCTCGAGGGCAATGTCAAAGAGCATCGGCCCCGGCTCCTGCAGATAGGGTAGCAGAGGCTGCTCACGCGGCGGCGTGGGGACGCGGAATGCATCCAGGGCGGCCTTGGTCACTACCCACGGGCTGATCGTACTGGCGAAGGCCTTGGACTGGAACGGTCCGAGCGGCTGATACTCCCAGGCCTGAATATCGCGCGCCGACCAGTCATTGAGGAGGACGAAGCCGAAGATCATGGCGTCCGCTTCCGCCACGGTGATCGGCTGCCCCATGGTGCTGCCCTGCCCCACCACAGCGCCCAGTTCCAGCTCGATATCGAGCCGTTGCGATGGTCCGAATGTGGGCATAGTTGCACTGGGGGGCTTGCGCTGGCCGAGCGGCCGCCGGATGTCGGTGCCGGACACCACAACGGTCGAGGCGCGGCCATTGTAGCCGGTCGGGATATGCAGCCAATTGGGCGGCAGCGCATTGTCAGCGCCACGAAGGATGGTGCCGAGATTCAAGGCGTGCTGGCGGCCGGCGTAGAAATCGGTGTAGCCGGCAACCGCGATCGGCAGAAGCAGCTCGACGGAGTCGACCGGCAGCAAGGCACGGCCTCGAAGCGTCGTGTCGTCCCGCAGCGCCGGGTCGCCAGCGGTGGCCAATAGGTCGGTGAGACGCGCCCGAACGCGTGCCCAGGCTTCGGAACCAAGAGCCATGAAGGCATTGATGTTCGGTTGCCCGAACACCGGCTCCGAGCCGCCAGCGCCGAGCAAACCAGCCTGCTCCAGCGCCGAGAGGTCGAGCACGAGGTCGCCGATCGCCACGCCGCAGCGCGCGTCGTGCCCCGGCGTCCGGAACACTCCATAGGGCAGATTCTGAACGGGAAAGTTGTGGTCGGGCGCATTGGCGCTGGCGACCCAGCTCGTTGCGCTCAACGCTTCTCTCCGTTGGTCAGGTTCCACAGGCCTTCCTTGGTGCCGTCAAAGCGCCGGTCGAGACCATCCCAGCAGTCGACATAGTCATCCTGCAGCGTATCCAATTCGGCAGCATATTTCGTGAGTTGCTGCGGGAATCGTGTCTCGAACATGAAGGCCATTGTGTGATCGAGCTTGACCGGACCAAGCGGGACCGTCGAGGCCTTATAGAAGCCGGCGGCGTCGGGGCCGTGCGGCAGCATAAGGTTGTGGAGGCTCATCCCGCCTGGCACAAACCCCTTCTCCTTGGCGTCGTACTGCCCATAGATGAGGCCCATGAACTCGCTCATGATGTTGCGGTGATACCATGGCGGCCGGAACGTATTCTCGGCCACCAGCCAGCGTGGCGGAAAGATCACGAAATCCACATTGGCGGTGCCATCTTCGCCCGAAGGGGCGGTCATGACCGTGAAGATCGACGGATCAGGATGGTCGAACAGGATCGCGCCGACGGGCGAGAAGGTCCGCAGATCGTATTTGTAGGGCGCGTAATTGCCATGCCAGGCGACAACATCGAGGGGCGAATGGCCGATTTCGGTGACGTGGAACCGGCCGCACCACTTCACATGCACGCGGCATGGCGTTTCCTTGTCCTCGTACGCGGCGACAGGGGTCTTGAAGTCGCGCGGATTGGCAAGGCAGTTTGCGCCGATCGGGCCGCGGTCCGGCAGCGTGAACTTTGCGCCATAATTTTCGCAGATGTAGCCGCGCGCCTCGGTCGTTCCTGCCAATCGCGCGACCTTGAACATCATGCCGCGCGGAATGAGCGCGATCTCGCTGGGCTCGATCTCCATGATGCCCATTTCGGTAAAGATGGAGAGCGAGCCGCTTTCCGGCACCACCAGCATCTCGCCGTCGGCATTGAAGAAGTAGTCATCGACCATGTCGTCGTTGACCAGATAGATGTGTGACGCCATGCCCGACTGCCCCAGTGCATCCCCAGCCGTGGTCATGGTGCGGATGCCCTGGATGAAGTTGGTTTTTTCGGTCGGGATCGGCACCGGATCCCAGCGCAACTGGCCCAGTGCCAGGCTGTGCTCATCCGGGTGCGGTGCGGTCTTCCAATGCGGGAACTCTTCAGCGGCAAAGCGGCCCTTGTGCTTGACGCTGGGGCGGATGCGGTAGAGCCAGCTGCGCTCATTGGTGCCGCGCGGCGCCGTAAAGGGCGAACCAGAGAGTTGCTCGGCATAAAGGCCATAGGCGCAGCGCTGAGGCGAATTCATACCCTGCGGCAGCGCGCCCGGGAGCGTTTCAGTCTCAAAGTCATTGCCGAAACCCGGCATGTAGTTGAGTGGCATATTGTGCTCCTTCGTGGTCGCGCATATTGTTTCACCGGTAACTGTCAGTTTTGTAACTATCAAGCGAGGACCCGATGAGCGACGGCCATGGCGACACCCTGGCGCTGGAGACCTTCCTGCCCTATCGCCTCAATCGGGCAGCGGAGCTGGTGTCGCGCGAATTCGCCGAGCGCTATCGCCGGGAGTACGGCCTGACACGGCCCGAATGGCGGTGCCTGGCAACGATCGGCCAGTTCGGCCGCACCACCGCCACGCGGATCACCGCGCACTCGTCGATGCATAAGACCAAGGTCAGCCGCGCCATCTACGCGCTCGAGCAGCAACGCTGGCTCAGGCGCGTGGAGGATGAAGCCGATCGCCGCATCGAGCATCTTGAACTGACGGCACTTGGCCGCACCCGCTATGGCGAGCTGGTAGCGCTTGCGCGCGCTTACGAGACCCGTTTGGCAAGCCTACTGGGAGCAACCGATGTCGCGGCCCTGAGCAAGGGGCTGGACTCCATCGAGGCGGCAATGGGTGGAACCTAGCGACAGGCGGTATTCCCGCGTTTTCGCCCCACTGCTGAAGATGATTGGCACGTAGAACTATTTGGCAGTTGTGCAATTGCGCGAGCCCGCTATGGACGTGCGGTATGTGTAACCGCTGCGCTGGCGCCCCGGGGGCGATCAAGGCGGGAGGAGTGATTATGTCCGCAGGAGTCCAGACCAACCGTCTTACCACTCGCGATATCCGGGCCATGGCCCGGAGCGGCGAGAAGATCGCCATGCTGACGGCCTATGATCACGTCACGGCGGGTCTGGTGGATCAGGCCGGCGTGGAGATCATCCTGGTTGGAGACAGCCTGGGCAATGTGGTGCTTGGCCACGAGACGACCCTCTCGGTAACGCTTGCCGACATGATCCGCCATGCCGGCGCCGTCTATCGCGGGACCGAACGGGCCATGGTCGTCTGCGACCTGCCATTCGGCACCGCTACCGATCCGGAGACTGCCCTGCGCAATGCCATAGCGGTGCTGCAGCAAACCGGCTGCCAGGCCGTGAAGATCGAGGGCGGCGAGGCCGCTGCGCCCATCGTGGCGCGATTGGTGGGTCAAGGCATCCCGGTCGTAGGCCATATCGGGCTCACCCCGCAGGCCGTGCATCAGCTCGGCGGCTATTACCGCCATGGCAAGGATGCGCCCGCAGCACAGGAGTTGATCGCCGCAGCGCACAAGCTGCAGAGCGCCGGAGCGTTCGCCATCGTGCTCGAATTCGTCGTACCGGAGCTGGCGGCAGAAATCACGCGGTCGCTGGAGATCCCGACTATCGGCATCGGCTCAGGCGATGAATGCTCGGGCCAGGTGCTTGTCATCAATGACCTCATCGGGCTCAATGTCGAGCCTGTCCCCAGCTTCGCCAAACCCAAGGCCGACGTCGCCGCCATCATCCGTCGGGTGGTGAGCGAATACGTCGCTGAGGTGAAGGCGAACCCGCCCGCTATGGACAGTTGAATGGCTAGCAACATCCTCATCGCCGTCACCGGCAGCATCTCGGCCTACAAGATCGCCGACGTCGTCTCCGAACTCGGCAAGCGCGGGCACGAGGTTCAATGCATCCTGAGCGAAAGCGCCAGCCAGTTCGTGACTCCACTGGTGCTGGAAACGCTGAGCGGACGACCGGTCAAATCGGCGCTGTTCGGCGCTGATGTGGCAGGCACTGAACATATCGATCTGGCGCGGTGGGCCGACATTCTGGTGGTCGCGCCAGCCACCGCCAATGTGCTGGCCAAGCTGGCCATGGGATTGGCCGACGATCTGCTGACCACTGTGGCCCTGGCAACCAAGGCCCCCATGCTGATTGCGCCGGCGATGAACACCGTCATGTGGGAGCACGTGGCGACGCAGCAGAACCTCAAGACGCTGGTCGAGCGCGGGGCCGCCGTGATCGATCCCGCCGCCGGCACGCTGGCCTGCGGCGAGGTCGGCGTCGGCAAGCTCGCCCCGGTACCAATGATCGTCGACGCGATCGAGGCGGCATTGGTTGAGCCGAAGCGCAAGCTGGCTGGAACCAGTGTGCTCATCACCGCCGGTCCCACGACCAGTGCGATCGACGCGGTGCGCTACATCACCAACCACTCGACCGGCCGCATGGGCGCCGCCATGGCCGAGGAGGCGCTGCGGCGCGGTATCGACGTCCGCTATGTGCTCGGAGTCGACAAGGGGGTGGTGCGGCCCGTCGCGCCCACAGGCGGCGGACGGTTGACGCTGGTGGAGGTGCGCACTGCCGAAGAAATGGCCGAGGCGGCACTTGTCGCCCTACCCCATGTCAATGGCGTGATCGCGACTGCCGCGGTGCTGGACTACCGCGTCGCCAATTCGGCATCGAGCAAGCTGAAGCGCGCCTCGGAGGCAACAGCACTCGATATGATCCCATCGGTCGATGTGCTGGGCTCACTGCGGGCCGCCGCAACCGATCAATGGTTCCTGGGATTTGCGGCCGAGACCGACAATGTCGAGGCCAATGGCCGGGGCAAGCTCGAAAGCAAGAAGCTCGACTTCCTGTTCGCCAATCCGGTGGCACGCGTCGGCGAAAGTAGCCAGACGGGGTTCTCCGTGCCGACCAATGGCGGGACTTTGTTCCGGCGCGACGGCGAAGCGGTTGCCCTGCCTGTCATGAGCAAGGCTGACCTCGCACGGCGCCTGTGGGATCTGATCGTATGACCGAAATCTTGCGAACCATTGCCGAGGTGCGGGCCTGGCGGCAGGGGCTTGCTGCCGACCAGACCGTCGGCTTCGTGCCAACCATGGGCGCGTTGCATGCCGGCCATATCAGTCTGATGGAACTGGCGAAGGGCCATGCGACGGTGACGATTGCCAGCATTTTCGTGAACCCGCTGCAGTTCGGACCCAACGAGGATCTAGCGAAGTATCCGCGCCCGATCGAAAAGGACCTGGCGTTACTGAAGGCCGCCGGTGTCGACGCGGTCTTCCTGCCGGCGGTGGAAGAACTCTACCCCACGGGCGCTTCGACCTTTGTGGTCGAGGAGAGCGTGTCTGGTCCGCTATGCGGGGCGATGCGGCCGGGCCACTTTCGCGGTGTGACCACGGTGGTGCTCAAGCTCTTCAACATCGTCCAGCCGCATCTGGCCGTGTTCGGCCAAAAGGACGCGCAGCAATGCGCGGTGATCGAGCGAATGGTGCGCGACCTGGCTGTGCCGGTCGAGATCATCAGGGGCCCGATCGTCCGTGAAGCAGACGGGTTGGCGCTGAGTTCGCGCAATGTCTATCTGGGCGCGGAAGACCGGGCCGCAGCGCCGTTGATCTTTGCCAGCCTGCAAGCAGCCAAGGCAGCATTCGACGGTGGGGAGCGCGATGCCACCAGGCTAGCGGCGATCGGTCTAGCCGTGCTGGAGAGCGATCCGCGGATCAAGGTGCAGTACTGGGATGTGCGCGATGCGCAAAGCCTCGACGCAATCAGCACCATGGATGGTCACGATGCCCTGTTTGCTGTGGCTGCCTATCTCGGGGCAACACGACTGATCGACAATATCGTGCTGCCCCGCCCATAGGCGGACGGCGCCCCGAGGGAGCGCCGGCCAACTCAATCGTCGTCGTCGGACGAATTCGAGCTAGAGTTCGAAGAGCTGTTCGAGCTGGAGTTGGAGCTGGAATTCGACGAGCTATTCGAACTCGAGTTCGACGAACTGTTGCTGCTGGAGTTCGATGAGCTGTTGGAGCTGGAATTGGAGGAGCTGTTGCTGCTCGAATTTGAGCTGGAGTTCGAGCTGGACCCATTGTTGTGGTTTAACCAGTACCCGTTGATGAGATACTGCTTGCGGCCGTTACTGTAGCGCGTCTCCGTATCGGCGACCTGTACGTTGCCGGCATGGACTGCGGTGGGTGCCGGCTCAGCGACGCTATAGGCGGCAGACGGTGCGCTGCCAGCGACGACCGCAGCAACCACGAGAGTGGTGATGGTTGTGGACTTGCCCATTGGGACGTTCCTTTCTGTCATCGGGGCCTAGCTGCCCCACAAAGGCACACGGTCCGCGCCCGGACTTATTCCCAAAAGTTTTGACTGCAGGGGCGGAATAATCCGCAGCCCGGCGCGTCGGCTGATCAAACCCTTGATGGAGCCGACCAATGTTCGCCAAACCAGTGCCGAAAATTCGCTTTCTCTGCGCGCCCGAGGACGAAGGCGTCATCGCGCCGCCGGTTGCCGCCAAGACCCACCTGCCCGACTGGTTCCGAAAACTGCCGGCCATCGATGCGCAAAAGCTCGATACCGGCGATACCGGGCTGACGGTGAAGCGATGCATGCCGTTTCTCGACGCGATGACGACCGGCTTCATCCTGCCGTTGGCGGCAACCGTTCGCCTCGAAATCAAGGACGAAGGGCGGACCGTGACGGCAGGATGGGACTTCGACAAGACCATGGTCAGCAACCATGGCCCGCACCAGGTCGCCGGACATCCGCGCGCGCAGACGCCGCCGTGCAAGTTCCACAATTACTGGTCGATCCGCACGCCTGCCGGCTGGAGCTGCCTGTTCGTGCCGCTGCTCAACCGGGCCAACTCCGTGTTCGAACCGGTGGCCGGCGTGGTCGATACCGACACCTATATTGCGCCGATCCACTTCCCCTTCTTCGCTCGCGGCAGCGATGGGCTGCACGAGCTGGAGAAAGGCACGCCGCTGGTACAGGTGATCCCGTTCCAGCGGGCGAGCACCATGCTGGAAGCTGAGATCGGCAGCGAGACGGTGATCGAAGCAGCCGAGCGCAACAAGGTGTTCCGCAATACGCTCGCGGCAACGGGCTGGTATCGCAAGTTCGCCCGCGCCGCGCGCTGACCCACCGCCTCAGCAGGGCGCCGGAATCTGCACCAATCCCCAGCCGAACACATCGTCCTTGCCGGGGCCCCCGAGATCCCGGCTTGCCTCTGTCAACCGAGTGATGGCCGCGTCCGCAATGCTCCCGTCAGCCATGGCCGCCGCCAAGCCGGTCGTGACGAAGGGCACAGCGAAGGAGGTTCCGGTCTGCGGCCGCACACCGCTGATTGAGGCCGCAGTGGAGATCGCCACGCCGGGGCCGGCAAAGCTAACATGGTCGCCCTGTACCGCACGGCGATAGATGCGGTCCCGACCGTCCACCGCCGTCACGGCGACGACACCGGGATAGGCGGCCGGATAGAGCGGCTCGGCGCGGGGGCCGGAATTGCCCACGGCAGCCACCACCGGAATGCCCTGATCCTGCAGGCTTTCGATGGCATCGCTCAGGATGTCGTTCTCCGGGCCCGCTAGACTGAGGCTGGCGACACTCACTCCTTCGCTCCCCAGACGATCGAGAGCTGTAGCAAGGCTGAACACATCACTGCGCTGGTCGGCGCCCACGCGCCCGAACGGATCGATGACCAGCAGATTGGCGCCGGGTACCAGCCCCGGCACGCGACTGTCGGCATCGCCGACGAACAGGGCGACGACAGCCGTGCCATGTTTCTGGTCGGACGGCTCGGCCCCATAGCTGCCGATGCTCTCGAGCGTTACCTTGGCCTGGGACAGCATATCGTGTTCGATATTGATGCCGGTATCGACGACGCCAATAAAGGGTTCAAACCGGCAGAACGGGTCAACTGAAACCGGAGGCCAGCCCACCGCCTCCCAGGGCTGGCACAGGTCTCCACTGCAAGAGTCGGGGACGGACTGAGTGCGGTAATAGCTGTTCGGCGCGGCGATCACTCCGGGAGCACTCGTGCGAACCAGCGCCAGGGCTTCGGGCACCGTCATCTCGTCGGGCAGAGCCAGCAATACGCGAACATCCGTTTCGGCTAAGACGGTGAAGTCTTGCGAGAGGAGCGCCTCCCGCACAGCAACGTCAGCCGTCCGCACCACGATCTGGTCGGGCGCCTGATCCGGCGGTGGAGGTGCGGCCTGTGCTCGCGGCCGGACCACGGGGGTGGATTGCCAGACCGTGTCGTCACTACTGCCATCGTCGCTGGAGCCGAAGCTCCCACCGTCGTCGTCGTCATCACCGCCACCACTGTCATCATCGTCGTCCTGGGCAAGGGTCGGAACAACAAGTAACGGAACGGTTACGAGACATGGCAGCGCGACCAGACCAAGAGCAAGTAGCAGTGCACGTAGGCGGGACGATGGAACTGGCAACATGCAATGTCCTTTGATTTGGGGTCGCATATGAGTTCTATACGGCCATCTGCGGTCATTATTCGGCGGGGGCGACGAAAAAATTCGACAGGGCGGGAATAACGCGGTGCGCGGGCCGTATCACTTGGCATGATCACCATCGGACCCAGCCTTATCCAGATGCTCCCGCGCCTGCGGCGCTATGCCATTACGCTTTGCCGCATGGCCGACGTCGCGGATGAACTCGTGCAGATCGCATGCGAAAAAGCCCTCGCCAGCCCGGGGCGTGGCGCTGACGTGCCCTTCGAAGCCTGGATGTTCCGCATCCTTCGCAATGCCTGGATCGATCGCATGCGCCGCCTGCGCACACGCGGCGAGGAAATCGACGTCTACGAGCGCGACGATCTCTCCGCTTTCGACGGAGCTGCCATCCCCGAGCAGCGGCTGATGCTCAACAAAACCATGCAGGCCATTGCCCGCCTGCCCGAGGATCAGCGCGAATTGCTGCTGCTGGTCTGTGTCGAGGAGCTGAGCTACCGCGACGCAGCCGAGATACTGGACCTGCCCATCGGCACTGTGATGAGCCGGCTGGCGCGTGCGCGCCGCAAACTGGCCGAGGATGTCGGCCTTGAAGGAGGTCGTTTGCTGTGAAGGATCCCGCAATGCCCGCAGAGATCAGCGACGAAACGCTGATGGCCTTCGCCGATGGCGTGCTCGATGAGCCCCTGTTCAGCCAGGTCGCGACAGCGGTCGAAACCGACCCTGTTGTCGCCGAGCGCCTGCATGCTCTGGTCGAGGGTGCCGACCTCGCCAAGGCCGGCTTTGAGTCGTTGCTTGAGCCGGTGCCGCGCGAACTGATGGCCGGCGTGCGCGACAGCATTGCGCACGCCGAGCGCGACCCGATCTGGAAGCGGTTTTTCCAGGGGTTCGACCTGCGCGTCCCGGGCGTCGCGTTTGCCTCGCTGGCCATCGCACTGGTGGCGCTGCCCATGGGGTACATGATCGGTCGGGGCGATCCGCAGCCTGTGGGGCAATTCCCGCAAGGGCCCATGATCGCCGAAGCCCTTCAGCGGACACCCTCTGGGCAAACGGCCGACCTGGGTGACGACCTCACGCTCACGCCGATCGCCACCTTCGCTGATGCCGACGGCAATATCTGTCGCGAATTCGAAACAGCCGGCACTGCCGGTTATGTTGCCGTCGCGTGCCGCATCAGCGGCAATTGGCAAACCCAGTTCGCCGTCGCCGCTGGCAAGAGCAGCACGGCTGATTACGTCCCTGCCTCAGGGCAGGCGGCAATCGATGCCTATCTCGAAGCCATCGGCGCCGGCGAGGCTCTGCTGGACGAGCAGGAGGTGGAGGCGCTGGCGCGCGAATAGCTAGGCGCAATCAGGCAACGTGCTATGAAGAACACCAGTCGTCACGCAGGGCAGTATCATGATCATCGATGGCACGACGGCGCTCGTTACTGGTGGAGGCTCGGGGCTCGGAGCGGCAACGGCTCGCGCGCTAGCGGCCAAAGGGGCACGCGTAACCGTACTCGACCGCAACGCAGAGGCGGGGGCCGCCATTGCGGGTGAAATCAACGGTCTCTTCGCGCCCTGCGACGTGGCCGACCCCGATAGCGCCGCTGCCGCGCTCGCTGCCAGCCGTGCTGCATTCGGGGTCCCGCGTATCTTGATCAATTGTGCGGGGGTCGCGGAGGCCGGCCGAGTCGTTGGCCGCGACGGCCCCCTGCCCCTAGATATCTTCGAGCGAACGATCCGTATCAATCTCATCGGCACGTTCAACATGCTGCGCCTGGCGGCCGCTGAGATGTCGCTGGCTGAGCCACTCGCCGGCGGCTCGCGCGGCGTCGTCGTTTCGACCGCTTCGATCGCCGCGTTCGATGGGCAAATCGGCCAGGCCGCCTATGCCGCCTCCAAGGGTGGCGTCGCCGCCATGACACTGCCGGTGGCGCGCGAATTGGCCCGCTTCGGCATCCGCGTGCTTGCTATCGCGCCCGGCCTGTTCAAGACGCCCCTCCTGGCTGGCTTGCCGCAGGATACCCAGGACGGCCTGGGCAAGGCCATTCCCTTCCCCGCCCGCCTGGGCGACCCCGCCGAATTCGCGCAACTCGTCATCGCCATGGTCGAGAACGACTACCTCAATGGCGAAGTCGTTCGGCTCGACGGCGCATTGCGCATGCAGCCTTAACGATTCAAGCCTCAGTCGCGAAGCAGCGGCAGGAGTTGGTCGCCCTGGCGCTTGATCTCGGACAGATATGGCGTGCCGGACAGCACGAAGTGCGTAATGCCCAGGTCCCGGTATTTGCGCAGCGATCGCGCCACGTCCGCAGCAGAACCCACGAGCCAAGTTGTGCCAGCCCCGCCCCCGCCGAACCGGCCCGGCGCGGTGTAGAGATTGTCGTCGAGCACATCTCCCTGCGATTGCAGGTCGAGCAAGCGCTGCTGCCCCACGGCTAAGCCCTGCTTGTGATCGTTCCAGCTGGAGCCGGCGCTCATGGCCATCTCCGCGACCTTGGCTTCGGCATCGGCCCAAGCCTGTTCCGTCGTGTCGCGGACCAGGGTGGTGATCCGCAATCCGAACTCTAGCGGCGGCAGGTCACGGTCGAGCGTGGCGCTCAGGGTCTTGAGGCGATCGATCCGCTCGGCGACACCGGCCAGCGGTTCACCCCAGAACAGTTGAACATCGGCCTCGGTGGCGGCCACCTGCTCGGCCGCCTCCGACGCCCCACCGAAGTAGAGCTTGGGATGTAGCCGGTCCCCGCGAACCTCGATGCGCGGCACCACGGTCGAATCCGTAACGCCGAAATGCTGGCCGTCGGCCGTGACCTCTTGCTCTGTCCACAGCCGGCGCGCCAGCCGCATGAACTCCTTGGTGCGTCCGTAGCGATGCGCCTGGTCGCCCTCGCTATCGCCGTAGGCCGCAAGGTTATCCTTGCCCGAGACGATGTTGATGCGCACGCGACCGCCGGTCAGGTGATCGAGGGTCGCCACGGCCGAGGCAAAGTTCGCCGGGCGCCAATAGCCCGGACGAATGGCGATCAACGGCTCGAACGTCGTCGTTCGAGCCGCGAGCGAGGCCGCGACGGTGAACGTGTCGGGCCTTCCCCAGCCGGTGCCGATGAGCGCGCCCTTCCAGCCATGATCCTCCAACGCCCTGGCATGGCTGGTCAGCGTGTCGAGGCTGTTGTGATTATCGACCGCAGCGTCACCACGGTGACCAGGCCTGATGTCGTTTGGGATGTACCAGAGGAATTCGGTATTGCCGCTCATGCGATAGGACTGCCGTTGTAAAAATGGTCGGACGGGGCGCTTCAGGCCGTGGCCAGTTGCTCGATCTGGTCGTGATTGACGAACGAGTTGAGCGGCCGCTTCAGACCGAGGTTTTCGCGCAGCGTACGGCCCTCGTATTCCGTACGGAACAGCCCGCGCTTCTGCAGGATCGGCACGACTTGGTCGACGAAGTCGGTGAGGCCGGTCGGCAGTATCGGCGGCATGATGTTGAAGCCGTCGGCTGCGCCGTTTTCGAACCATTGCTGAATGGCATCGGCCACCTGCTCGGGTGTACCCACAACCGTGCGGTGACCGCGTGCGGTCGCAACCGCGAGATAGAACTGCCGCAAGGTGAGGTTGTTGCGCGAGACGAGGTCGCTCACCAGCTTCAACCGGCTCTTGTTGAGCTCGGTGCTTTGCGGCAGCGGTGGCGCGATGTCGTCGAGCGAATAACCAGTCAGGTCGACGCCCTGGTAGTGGCGGTTGAGAATGCCCCAGGCGACCGACGGGTGCACCAGCGACTGGATGTAGTCGTAATTGGCCTGCGCCTCGGCTTCTGTTCCGCCGAGCACGGGAAAGATGCCCGGCGTGATGAGCAGCTCGTCAGCCGTTCGGCCATGCCGGGCCAGCCGCCCCTTCACGTCGGAATAGAATTCCTGCGCGTCTTCGATTGTCTGGTTGGCGGTGAAGATCATTTCGGCTGTGCGAGCCGCCAGCTCGCGGCCGGCCTCCGAGGCACCGGCCTGTACGATGACCGGGTAACCCTGCACCGGGCGACCCACATTGAGCGGTCCGGCGACGGTGAAATGCGCACCCTTGTGGTTGACCTGGTGCACCTTGTCGGGGTCGAGATAGACACCGGATTCCTTGTCACGAATGAAGGCGTCGTCCTCGTAGGAATCCCACAGGCGCTTGACCAGATCGACGAACTCCTCGGCCCGGGCGTAGCGATCGGCATGGGCCGGATGACCGGGGATGGAGAAATTCTTGGAGACGTCAGCGCCGGTGGTCACCACGTTCCAGCCGGCGCGCCCCTTGGAAATATAGTCGAGCGAGGCGAAGCGCCGGGCAAGGAGATAGGGATCCTCGTAGGTGGTGGAGGCGGTCGAGACGAAGCCGATATGCTCGGTCACCTGCGACAGGGCCGCCCATAGAGTCACCGGCTCGAAATGGGCGCCAGTGCTGTGCCGGCGCAGTGCCTCCACATCCTTGCCGCGCTCCCAGCCGGCCGGGCTATCGGCGACGAAGACGAGATCGAACAGCCCCCGCTCGGCCGTTTGGGCGAGCTCACGGTAGTGATCGATATTGAGGCCGGCATCGGCCTGGGAGTCCGGGTGCCGCCAGGCGGCGACGTGGTGGCCCGTGGCCATGATGAAGGCGCCGAGGCGCAGTTTGCGGCTAGTGCTCATGACAAATCCTTTCGTTGAAAGACGAGGGACGGCGTTTGGGACTGTTATGGCCGTTCAGTGCACGCCGAGTGTGGCGAGCAGGCTGGTTCGAATGCGCGCGAAGCGTGCGTCGCCATGGTCGCGGGGCTCCGGCAGGTCGATGGCGAGGTCGGAGACGATCCGCCCCTCCTCAAGCACCAGGACCCGATTGGCGAGGCTGATGGCCTCGTCGACATCGTGGGTCACCAGCAGGACGGCGGGCTGGTGACGATCGCAGAGCTGCCGCAGCAGGCCATGCATCTTGAGCCGCGTCAGGGCATCGAGCGCGCCGAATGGTTCGTCGGCCAGCAGCAGCGCTGGGTCCCTGACCAGCGAGCGCGCCAAGGCCACGCGCTGCTGCTCGCCGCCTGACAGCTCCACCGGCCAGGCGGCCTCGCGCCCTTCAAGTCCGACCTCGGCCAGCGCTTCCGCACCGCGACGCGCCGCGTCGGCATGGTCGAGGCCCAGGATGACATTCTCCAGCACCCGCTTCCACGGCAGCAGCCGCGCATCTTGGAACACGACCGACTTGTTCGCCGGGGCTTCGAGCCAGCCGGTGCCGATCACGTCGTGATCGAGATCCGCGAGAGCCCGGAGCAACGTGCTCTTGCCCGAGCCGCTGCGGCCCAGCAGCGCAACAAACTCGCCGCGCCGGATATCGAGATCGATGCCGTCAAGCACGGTACGGCCGTTGAAACCGCGTACCAGATTGCGCACCGCGACTGGATGCTCGTTCAGTGCGCCAGCGTACGACGCCATGACAGGGTCCTCTTCGCGATAAGTTTGACGATGCCGTCCGAGATGAGGCCGAGAATGGCGTAGACCACGAGGCCAACCAGGATGATGCTGGTCTGCCCGTAGGTGCGGGCCAGTTCGATCATGTAGCCAAGGCCGCTGGTGGCGTTGATCTGCTCGACCACGACAAGCGAAAGCCATGCGGAGGTGACTGCGAAGCGCAGTCCGAGCAGGAAGCCGGGCAACGCGCCCGGCAGGACCACCTGCCGGATGAATTCGCCATGGCCCATGCGCAGGGTTTCGGCCAGTTCGACATAGCGATTGTCAATGCCACGCAGGCCATTATGGGTATGGATGTAGATCGGGATGATGACGCTGAGCGTGATCACGGTGACCTTCATGCCCTCGCCGATGCCAAACCAGAGGATCAGCAGCGGAATGAGTGCAAGTGTGGGAACCGCGCGCTTGATCTGCACCGGCCCATCAATAATCGCCTCGCCCCAGCGCGACAGGCCCGAAATCAAGGCCAGAACGACGCCGATGACGATGCCGAGCGCCAGGCCCTGCACGGCCCGCCAGGCGGAGGTGATGAGGTTCGATTGCAGCCGCCCGTCGGCGATGAGGTCAAAGGCGGTCACCCCTACCGTCCACGGCGCCGACAAGGTTCGCTGATCAATAAGGCCAGTGGCCGAGCCCAGAGCCCAAAGCGCCAGCAGCAGCGATGGCCCGAGTAGTCCGGCATACGGGATTTCCTGCCCCGGCCCCAGCCGCCGCGCGCGCGCCCGTTGGTCGACCGGGGTGCCAGAGGCCAGGCTTGCGCGGCCGAAGCGGCTGGTTTTTCGGGGTAGTTCGGTATCCGCAAAGAATGCACTCATGGCTGAACTCCTCGCAATATGGCTGGTGTCAGGGCGCTAGCAGCGCTTCGGCGGCGATATGCTCGAACCGTCGATCGAAGTTCTGCTCGGCGTCGAACACGGCATTGCCAGTGGCGGCCGCGAGCAGCTCAATCGTGGCCTGATGGCGGGTGATCACGTCATCCCAATTGGTGGGAATGTCGTACTCGCCGGCGAGGTCGACGAGGTACTGCCCGTCCTCCGCCGACAGGCCCTGGTCAGCGACGTAGTACTTCGCGACCCACTCCTCCGGATTGTCGTAAATCCACTTCTGCGCCAGCGCCCAGAGGCGGACATATTCGGCGAGAGCGGCGGCCTTTGCCGGGTCGTCGAGCACCCATTGCGGCGCATAGAGGTGCCCCGGATCGTCGCGCAGCCCATGCGTAATCGTTGTCGCGCCATCGCTGCCGTACTGCGCCAGGTAGCGCTTGATGTTGACGCCGCCAATGGGCGCCACGTCGATCTGCCGACTGGCCAGCGATACCGGATAGACGTCGCCCGTACTGGGCAGTTCGATCAGCTCCACATCATCCCTGTTGAGGCCCGCCGCCTGCAGGGCCCGAAGCACCAGCACGCCCTGCGCCTGGCCGGGGGAATAAGCGATCTTCTTGCCGCGGAAGTCGGCCAGCGACTTGACCTCGACCCCCGGTGCAACACCGAATTCGTAGATCGGATTGGCGATGGGATCTTTGCGGAACTTGGAGGCAATGATGCGCACCGGCAAATCGGTCCAGGTCGCATGAATAGCCGGAATTTCGGCAACGGCACTGACATCGAGCGCCTGGGCGCGGAATGCCTCGGTTGACTGTGGCCCGCCCGAAATGTTGGCCCATTCCACCTTGAAGGTGAACTGGTCGATGAGGCCGGAGAATTCGAGAGCCTTCTGTGTGGCGGGATCGCCTACCCGCAAGACTGTGCCTTCGGGAACCGCGTCGAGCAAAGGTGGAAGCGCCGTCTGCGCCTGCACAGCGGTGGAAACGCCGCCTGCCCCCAACAGAGCCGCCAACGCCATGGGAATGATACGTCGGACAAAAGCTGATTTCATCGAATGACCCGTCCAGTTCAAAATGTGACGGTCAAACTATCGGCTTTAATATCTACCAATTCCATAGACTATAAGAACATATCATACTGAAGCTTCGCATCGACATGCGAAGGGCGTTCTATCGGCACTGGTGAGTTTGGAACGTCTGCTCAGGACAGCAGAATGCGGCCCGTCCGATGGACCGGTCGCCACGCCTCAATGGAGTCGCGCTCAGGCGTTTCGCTGGCTGCTCTCGGTACGAAGCGGAATGCACAGGGGGCGCCCGTGTACTGGATCGGTGATAACAGTCGAGCGGACGTCGAAAACATTGGCAATCAGCTCTTCGGTCATAAGCTGTTCCGGCGTGCCGGCGGCGGCGATGACGCCGTCACGCAGGAAAACAAGGTGATCGGCGTAACGGGCGGCGAGGTTCAAATCGTGCAATACCAGCACCACGGTACGGCCAAACTCTTCCTTGAGCTGCCGCACCAGGTCCAGGCAATCCAGTTGGTGGGCCATATCCAGATGGTTGACCGGCTCGTCGAGGCACACCACGTCGGTCTGCTGCGCCAACACCATGGCGATCCAGACGCGCTGTAACTGCCCGCCAGACAACGATCCCAACCGGCGCGCACGCAGATGCGTGACACTGGTGCCGGCTAGCGCGAGCTCTAGCGCCTGCCCATCGTCCCGGCTCCAGGGCTGCAGCATCGACTGGTGCGGGTAGCGCCCCAGCCGAACCAGCTCTTCCACCGTCATATCCTCTGGCGCGGAGGGACTCTGCGCCAAGAGGCCAATCTGGCGGGCCAGGGCCTTGTCCGAAAGGCGCGAGATATCGACTTCCTCCAGAAAGATGTGGCCGCGCGCAGGCTTGTGCAGGCGGCGGATGGCACGCAGCAGCGTAGACTTGCCGCAGCCATTGGGCCCAGCCAGCACGGTGATCTTGCCCCGTTCGATCGGCAGGGACAGGGACTTGAGCACGCTGACATTGCCGAAGCCGAGAGTCAGGTCGCGAACGTCGATGCGGTTGGGGGAGCCGTTAGCCGTCATTGCGTTGCTTGCCCATCAACAGGAACAGGAAATATGGCGCGCCAATAATCGCTGTGACCGTGCCGGCGGGGACTTCGATCGGCGAGAACAGTACGCGGACGATGAGATCGGCACCAACCAGCATGATGGCGCCCAGCAGGAAACTGCCCGCCAGGCCGGCGAAAATGTTTCGCCCGACCAACAACCGGGCCAGGTGCGGCGCCATCAGGCCGATAAAGCCGACGCCGCCGACAAAGGCCACCGACAACGCTGTCAGCGCGGCGGCCAGCGCGAAGATAAGGATGCGGAACACCGGCAGGTCGAGCCCCACCCCGCGTGCAGAAACCTCGTCGAGGTCGGCAGGCGGCAGCTTCCGTGCCGCCATCAGCACGAGCAGCATGATCGGGACCATGGCGATGGCGGTGATCTGGATCTCGCCCCAGTTGACCTCGTTGACCGCCCCGGCGATCCAGCGCGCCGCCTGGCTGGTTTGGTAGATCGGTCCGATGAGCATCAGGATGATGGTCAGCGCCTTGGCCACAGCGGCAACGGCGATGCCGAACAGCAGCAAGCGTATCGCCGACGAGGCCTGACGACCGGAGAGAATGAACACCAGGCTGATGGCGACCAGCGACCCGACCGCTGCGGCGACAGGCTGATAAGCGATGGAGGTCACCAGCGCGTTGGATTCGTCTGACAAGGCCGCGAGAAAGATGACCACGCCCAACGCCGCTCCGTCGATCACGCCGAGAACGCCGGGAGAAGCCAGCGAGTTGCGGGTGATCTTCTGCAGCAGGAAACCTGCCACCGCCATGCCGCCGCCGGCCAGGATGGCGATCACTACACGCGGCAGGCGTAATTGCAGCACGATGATGTTTTGCGTTTTCTCACCGAGCCCGAGGATAACCCGGACCACTTGATCGAAGGCGATCCAGGTCGATCCGAACGCCACGCCACTCAGCGCCAGCACCAGGAAAACCACTGCAATCGCGGCGAGCGACAGCGGCCCGCGCGCCTTGACCACCGTATCGGGCAAAGTGCTCATGCCGCCCTCCGCTTCAGCAGCACCAACAGGACAATGCCTCCAACAACGGCAGTGATGGCGCCGACCGGTGCCTCGGTGGGGTAGATGACAAAGCGCGCCGCGACGTCGGCGATCGTCGCGTAAATTGCCCCGATCAACGCCGCCACGGGGATCAGCCGATCGTGTCGGAGCCCGACAAGCCAACGCGCAGCATGGGGCACGACCAGGCCGACAAAGCCGACGGGCCCCGCCATCGACACAGCCGCGCCGGTCAGCAGCGACACGGCCAGAAAACTGGCGCCGCGGACGAGGAACAATGGAACGCCCAGGCTGACCGCCGTGGAATCGTCGGCCTGCAGCGCATCCAGCGGCCGGGCCAGCAGCAACGCGATGACAATGCCAATAGCGATGATGGGTCCGCCGGTCTGGGCCAGCGCCATCGGCCGATCGACAAAGGCACCCGACAGCCAGAACAGCAATTGCTGCAGTTGCGCTTCGTTGGTGGTCAGCACGACTTCGACCAGCGAATGGCCCAGGCCAGCAATGGTGACACCGATCAGCACGATACGAATGGGCGAAAGACCGCCCGCCCCCGCTGCAATGGCAAAAACAAGCAAGCTGGTGACCAGCGCACCGAGCGCCGCGGCCAATGACAGCCCGGCCAGTGACCCGATACCGAACCAGAAGCTCGCAATCACCACGCCCAGCGATGCACCGGCATTGAGGCCTAGTGTATCGGGCGAGGCGATGCGATTGCGCGCCAATGTCTGGACCAACACACCGGATATGCCGAGCCCCGCCCCGACCAGTGGCGCAATGGCGGCGCGTGGCAGGCGCAGGTTGGCAATCACCACCGCCGTCTGGGACCCGTCATAGGCAAAAAGCGCGTTCCAGACCTGGTCCAGCCGATAGAGCCGATAACCCAGCGTCATGCTTGCCAGCAGCGCCCCGGCAAGCGCCACCACCAGCCCGGCATAGATGAGCGGCATCGGCAGTCCCTGCCGAGTTGGAGAAGCAGCGGAGGTCAGGACAAACTCGTTATGGTGATGTTGACAGTCAGGATAAACTCTGGTGAGTGCCCAAATCATTCATGACGCAACATGTCAAGTTAGAGGATGAGATGCGTACCATTCAGACTGCCCTGGCCGCCGCCGTCGTGGCGCTTGCCCTGGTGCTTTCACCAGCGGTGGGTGCCCGTGAAGTTGTCCATTCGATGGGCACGACCGAGGTGCCGGACGCGCCGCAGCGCGTAGTCGTGCTGACCAATGAAGGCACCGAGGCCCTTCTCGCCGTTGGCATCACGCCGGTTGGCGCGGTACGCTCCTGGCTGGGGGATCCGTGGTACGACCATGTCGCCGCCCAGATGGCCGACGTCACCGTGCTCGGCGAGGAATCGGCGGTCGATCTCGAACTGCTGGCCGCGCTCGAACCCGACCTGATCATCGGCACCAAAATCCGCCACGAAAAGATCTACGACCAGCTCTCGGCTATCGCCCCGACCGTGATTTCGGAGCGCCTGCGTGGCGACTGGAAGATCAACATGGCGCTCTATGCCGAGGCCGTCGGCAAGACCGCCGAGGCCGAAGCTGCTTTTGCGGCCTATGACGCGCGCATTGCCGCCATCAGCACTGAACTGGGCGACGCCAAGGCAGAGCAGATTTCGCTGGTCCGCTTCATGGCTGGCCGTACGCGCATCTATCTCAAGGATACATTTGCCGGCACCGTTCTGAGCCAGATCGGCTTTGCCCGCCCTGCCAATCAGGATCGGGACGAGTTCGTCGACGAGGTGACTAAGGAGCGCATTCCCGAATTCCAGGGCGATCGCCTGTTCTACTTCGTCTACGAGACCGGCGATGGCGCCGCCGACAGCGCCGCAGCCGAGTGGATGGCCGATCCGCTGTGGGCCGCCCTCCCCGTGGTTCAGGCAGGCAAGGCGCAGGCCGTGTCCGATGCCATCTGGAACACCGCCGGAGGCATCATCGCGGCCAATGCGATGCTCGACGAAATCGAGACCATCTACGGCCTCGCGCCAACCCGCTGACCTCATGCCGGGCCGCATCGCAGCCCGTCTCCCGCACAAACGAGATCGAACAATGCTCAAATCGCTTTTCACCAGCGCGCTGTTGGGTTCGGCGCTGGTCCTCGGCATGACCGGGCTGACCACGGCCCGCGAAATCACCCACGCTATGGGCGTAACCGAGGTGCCCGACGCGCCCCAGCGCATCGTCATGCTGACCAATGAGGGCACTGAGGCCCTGCTCTATATCGGCGTGGTGCCTGTTGGCGCTGTCCAAAGCTGGGATGCCGACCCCTGGTATGCCCACGTCGCCGATGCGCTCAAGGACACCGTGCCGCTGGGCTTCGAGAACGCTGTGAATCTTGAAGTGCTGGCCAGCCTGGAGCCCGACCTGATCATCGGCAACAAGGTGCGCCAGGAAAAGATCTACGACCAGCTCTCAGCGATCGCCCCGACCGTCTTCGCCGAAGACCTCAGCGGCAGCTGGAAGGACAACCTCGCGCTCTATAGCCGGACGGTCGGCAAGGAAGCCGAGGGGCAGAAGGCACTGGCCGATTTCGATGCCCGCGCCGCAGCTCTGGCTGCAGCCGTTGGGCCGGCTCTCGAAGAGCAGCTTTCGTTGGTCCGCTTCTCGCCCGGTCGCACGCGCATCTATTACAAAGACACCTTCGCCGGCGGCATCCTGGCACAGATAGGCTTCAAGCGCCCGCCCGCACAGGACCGGGACGAATTCGCCGAGGAAGTGCAGAAGGAACGTATTCCGGACATGGCCGGCGACCGCATCTTCTACTTCTCGGCCGATGCCGATCCCGACGAGGCCAAGGCAAACCTGGCTGATTGGACCAGTGACCCACTCTGGCTGAACCTCGAGGCGGTCAAGGCAGGCAAGGCACAGCGCGTCAGCGAGCTGGTGTGGAACACCGGCGGAGGCATCTACTGCGCCAACATGCTGCTCGATGAGCTGGCCGTTATCTATGGCGTGCCGACACCGACGGCGAATTAGTCACGCTGGCGGTGGTGGCCTGGTTCGCATGGACTTGGCCACCACCTCACTATTCTGCCGCCACCTGCGGCTGTCGGCGGGTCTCCGCCGGAGAAATGCCGAACCGCCGCCGGAAACAGGTGGCGAAGTATTGGCTGGAAGAGAACCCGCAATCATAAGCCACCGAGGTCACCGGCAGATCGGGATTGACCAGCAGCATCTGATGCGCCGCGTCGAGCCGCAGCGTCTGCAGGTAGCGCACCGGCGTCGTATTGGTCAGTGCCAGGCAATGCTGGCTGAACTGCGTGCGCGAGAGATTGCATTCCGTAGCCATGTTCTCGAGCGTCCAATCCTCGTCAAGCGCATGGTGCAGGCGTTCAAGGAATATCCGCACGGTGCGCTTGGACTGGGCCAGAGCCTGATCCAGTGCCGGCCCCTGCGCCTCGATCTGTTGCATGAAGTGCATCAGCATGGTGGAGATGGTCAGCCGCAGCCGGATTTCGCCGCCATCGATATCGTTGGTCGCGACAACAGCAGCGATCTGCTCGAAGTCCTGAGCGACCTCGCGCGACGCCTGATAATGCGGCTGCTCATTCTTGGACAGAAACTCGGTCAGCCGCTTTCGATCGCGCTCGGGCCAGGCCAGCCAATCGGGCCATTGCCACTGCTCATGCGGACGGCGCGTCCCCATGTCGAACAACACCCAGACGATCTGGCTCGCCACCACGTTGGGATCTCCTAGGGCATGGAGCTGCCACGGACGCACCACGAACATCTGGCCTTCGGTGAGTTCATGCCGCTGACCGTCGAGCGTCAGCACGAGCTTGCCGCGAGCGACATAGGCGATCTTGACGCCCTCGTTGCAGTGGACCTTGAGGCCCCAATCCTGAGGATAGGCCGCGTCCCAACCGCCGACTGAGCAGACGTGGGGCAACGCTTCGCCAAGATCGAGTCCAGGATAGCCGCGCCGCGTCCAGGCATTGAGAACAACCTTGCCGGCCTGCGCGGCCACAAGCAAATCCCCACAATTGCCGGCATAGAGCAGCGCCCCAGGCTCGCGGAAAACCGCCGGCCTCGCCAGTGCCCGAACTACATCGTCCATCCCATCCCTCGATGTTCGAAATCTACCAGTGTGCACATATGAACGCATGGATCGCTTTCTTACGCAATGCTCTTCCGCGCAAACAACGAGCCGAACCCAGAAAATAGCATTTACGAATAACGGGTTACGGCTGGAGGAGGATTCTGCGATGAAATTGGGCTTCCATACGGACGCGTTCAATTCTGCATTTTGGTCATTCGAGAAGTGCCTGCAGTGGGCCCAGGCCAACAATGTGCACTATATCGAATGCGGGCTGATCGACGGGGTGAGCTGGCTGCATGGCCTGGGCTACCAGCCCCATGTGGCACTGTACGAGGACCCCGTTTTGCTGCGCCGCAAGATGGAGCGCTATGGCGTACAATTCAGCCAGGTCGATGCGGCCTACCCCCTGTCAGGCGAAGATGGGCCGATGCGCGGTGTGCCCTATGTGCTTAAGTCGATCGCCTGGGCGGCGCAGGCTGGCAGTCCTTGCGTTGACACGACCGACGGCTTGCACATGCCCCCGGGTCTCACCGAGGCGCAGTCGATGGCAATCATGCAGCGCAGCTACTCCGCGATCATCGAAGTGGCTGAGGCGCACAACATCACTGTTAACATCGAGCCGCACGGCTACTTCACCACGCGCCCTGAATTCATGGCGCAGATGCTCGACTTCGTCGACAGCCCGTGGCTCCGAATGAACATGGACACCGGCAATACCTTCATTGCGGGTCAGGATCCCACGGCCTTCCTTGCACAATTCATCGATAAGGTGAGCCACGTGCATGTAAAGGATGTGTCAGAAACCCTCGCGGCCAGCGCTCGTGGCGGCCAGACGGGTATTGCAGTGAGCCACTGCGCGCTGGGCGACGGCGTCAATGCCGACAATATCGCCACCTGCCTCGGTATGCTGCAGCGGCATGGCTACACCGGCACGCTCAGCCTCGAATGCGAGGGCGCTAGCGGCCCCATGATAGAGAAATCCCTTGCCTGGCTGCGCAGCAAAAGCGCCGAGCTTGAGATCGCGCTGCAATAGCCGTGACGCCGCCGGCCTGTGTTCAAATTCTACCAGCGACCAATTTTGAACGCATGCCGGTGACGCCTGCTACATGATGAGTCTGGTCGAAAACGACCGACACAGCTGCCACGCAGGCCAAAGAAACGTCAGCGACACTGACGTTCAAAATTGCAGGACCAGGGACGGTTCGTCTCAACCATCGGGCTCTGGCAGAAAAAGCATCCATCCATACTGGATGCACAAGCAAGGGTCCGAAAAGGACCGCGGGGAGGACTATGCAGGTCGGCATCAATTTGCTGTGTCTCAGCGGGTTTATCGAAGAGCAGCACCTGGGTCAGATCAGGCGCCTCAAGGAACTCGGCTATGATGGTGTCGAAGTTCCGGTGCTGCGCGGCGGCACCGATCACTATGCCTGGCTGGGCCGGGAACTCGACAAGATCGGCATGCGCCGCACGTCGACATCGGTCATTCCATCGAGCCAGGCGAGCCCTGTTAGCAGCGACCCCGAGGTCCGCGCCGCCGGCCGCAAGCATCTCGACTGGGCAATGGACTGCGCTATCGCTCTCGGCGTGGAGAGCCTGGGCGGGCCGTTCCACGCGCCGATTGGTCATTTCACCGGATCCGGCCCAACCGAAGATGAGCTGCGCTACGGCGCCGAGGCGCATAACGCCATGGCCGAACGCGCCAACGCCAACGGAATTTTCCTGAGCCTCGAGCACCTCAACCGCTTCGAGACCTACTTCCTCAACACGATGGAACAGGCACGGGCCTACGTGGACCGGGTGGATCACCCCGCCTTCCGCATCATGTACGACACGTTCCACGCCAATATCGAGGAACAGAACCAGCCGCGCGCTATTGCGACGCTGGGAGACGGTCTCGGCATCCTGCACATCTCCGAGAACGACCGCGGCATTCCGGGTCGGGGTCACATCAACTTTGCCGAGGTCTTCGCTGCGGTCCGCAAGACAGGCTTTGACGGCTGGGTGACGCTGGAGGCCTTCGGCGCCGGGTTGCCTGAACTGGCGGCAGCGACGCGCGTATGGCGGCCGCTTTTCCCCGATTTCGAGACGCTGTTCGCCGAGTCCATCAGCTTCATGCGGCGCGGCTGGGCGGAGGCGGCCCCATGAGTGGCAGTCCCGTCATCGAAATGGCCAACATTTCCAAGGCTTTTCCCGGCGTGAAGGCGCTCGGTGACGTCAGCTTTGCCTGCTATCCGGGCGAAGTTCACGCACTGGTGGGCGAAAACGGCGCCGGCAAGTCGACGCTGATCAAAATACTCTCGGGCGTCTCCCGACCTGATGCCGGCCGGATCGTGCTCAATGGTGCCGAGGTGGCGTTCAAGCATCCGGTGGAGTCGCTGCGATCAGGGATCTCGGTGATCTACCAGGAATTTTCGCTGCTGCCTGAGCGCACAGTGGCGCAGAACATCTTCCTGGGGCGCGAACTGCTCAAGAGCGGCGTGCTGGATATGGGGGCGATGCGCGCGGAAACACGCCGCGTGCTGGACCTGTTTGGCGCCGGCGCGCGGGTGTCTCCCGACGCTTTCGTGAGCGATCTGGATGTCGCCACCCAGCAGATGGTTGAAATCGCCAAGGCCATCTCGCTCGACGCGCGTGTGGTAGTGATGGACGAGCCAACGGCCGCGTTGAACGAAGCCGAATGCGAGGTGCTGTTCCAGACTATCGACAAGCTGCGCGAGCGTGGCACAGCGGTGATCTACATCACCCACCGCATGCGCGAAGTGACACGACTGGCCGACCGGGTGACGGTGCTAAAGGACGGCGAGGTCGCCGGCAGCTTCGATACCCCACCTGCCCCCGAAGCGATCGTGCGGGCCATGGTGGGACGCGATATCGCCGATTTCTACGCGCCTGCTGCGACGGCGAACGAGATTGGTCAGGTTGTACTGGCTGTCAGCAATGCCGGCAACGCGGTGCTGCACAATATCAGCCTCGAGCTGCGCGCCGGCGAGATCGTCGGCTTTGCTGGCATTCAGGGCGCGGGTCGCGTGGCACTGGCCATGGCGATCTTCGGCCAGATGCCGTTTACGACAGGCACGGTGGCGCTCAATGGCGCCAATGCCGCCTTTGCCAATCCGCGCGACGCCATTCGCGCCGGCATCGGCCTGCTGCCAGGTGACCGCAAGGCCGAGGGGCTCGTGCTGATGCAGTCGGTGCGGGACAATGGCATGCTGACCGCCCGCGCATTCGGTAGCCTTTGGGCTACGCATAAAGCCAATAGTCACGCCAGCCTCACGAGCATGGATGGCCTGCTCGACCAGATGGAGGTCAAAGCAGCCTCTTACGCGCAGGACATCAAGTTCCTGTCCGGTGGCAACCAGCAGAAGGCCATCGTTGCGCGCTGGCTGGCGCTCAAGCCCAAGGTGCTTATCTTCATCGAGCCGACGCGCGGCATCGACGTTAACGCCAAGGCCGGCATCTACCACTTGATGCGCGAGCTGGCCCGGCAGGGCACGGCCATCATGATGATTTCGTCCGACCTGCCCGAGGTGATCGGCGCGGCCGACCGTGTGCTGGTCATGCGCGCTGGGACCATCGTCGCCAGCTTCCCGCACGGCGCGGCCGAGACCGATATCATGCTCGCGGCAACCGGCGAGAGCGAGGTGGCGACATGACCGATGTCGGCCTCAATCCACCACGCTTCACCTTCCGTTTCGAACGCTGGGCCCCTGCTCTGCTGCTGGGCATCGCGCTGCTGATCTATATCGGGATCGCCATCGGCACCGGACAAACGCAATATCTCACCTTCGACAATCTGATCTCGATCCTAGGGCGCTCGATCGCGTTGGGCATTACGGCGGTCGGGCAGACCTTCGCCATCCTCGTCGCCTCGATTGACCTGTCGGTGGCGAGCCTGATCTCGGCCTCCGCCGTGGTCACGTCGGTGGTGATGAATGGCAATCCGGCCATGATGCTGCCCGCGGTAGCAGCGGTGCTGGCCCTGGGGCTCGTGGTCGGAATTATCAACGGCGTACTGATTGCACGGTTTGAGGTGAACCCACTGATCGCCACGCTGGGCATGAGCCTGATCATCCAGGGGTGTCTCTCGGCTTTCGTCTCCAACTTCGCTGGGGCGGTGGCGCCGGAGTTCCAGATCTTCGCCTATGGCACGCTGGGCAGCATTCCCTTCAGCCTGGTTTTCCTGCTGGCGCTGGCGGTCGCGGCTTGGTTCGTGCTGCGCTTTACGCGCTTCGGTTCGGATGTCTATTCCGTCGGCGGCAACAAGGATGCGGCGCGGGTCGCGGGCATCAAAACCAGCCGCGTCATAATCGGTGCGCATGTGGTCTGCAGCCTCTGCGCTGCAGTCGCCGGGCTCTATCTGGCCAGCCGGCTGCGCTCCGGCGCACCATGGATCGGCAGCGACGGCGTCTATGACCTTGAATCCATCGCGGTGGTCGTCATCGGCGGCACAATTCTGGCCGGCGGCCGGGGTGGCATCTGGGGCACGCTGGCGGGCGTAATGATCTTCTCGCTCATCGACTCCAGCTTCAACCTGGCTGGCGTCGATGCCTTCGCCAAGCAGGTGCTGCGCGGCATCATCATCGTTGTGGCCGTCGCCTTCTACACGGTGCGCTCCAGGAGGCTGGTCGCATGACCGACAACACCTTGCCCCACGCCGAGCGCAAGAAGCGCCAGCTGCCGCAGATCAACCCGGTCTATTTCGTGCTGGCGGCGCTGATCGTCGCCATCATCCTGCAGAACCCGGCCTTCGTGGAGCCGCAGGGCTACATGAACTTCGTCAAGCGGGCCGCGCCGCTGGCCATCCTGGCGGCGGGACAGCTCTACGTCATCGTCTCGGGCGGGTTCGACCTTTCCGTCGGCTCGGTGATCACTCTGGTGGTCGTCGGCTCGTCGATGCTACTCAACAACGACCCCAATGCCACCTGGTGGGTCATCGCGGTGATGTTCGGCATCGGCGCGGGCGTCGGACTGATCAACGGCATGGTCGTCTGCTACCTCAAGGTGCCGTCGCTGATCGCCACGCTCGGTATGATGATCACGCTCAATGGCGTGGCCTTCATGTGGTCCGGCGGATCGCCGCGCGGCTACCTGACGGATAGCTTCCGCTTCTTTGGACGCTTCAACTTCACCGACCTGCCAATCATCAAGATATTCCCGGTCGCGATCATCGTGCTGCTGGTGCTGGGCTTTGCGCTCTACTGGCTCATGCACCGCACCAATCTGGGCCGGATGATCCACGCCATCGGCGACAATCCGCGCGCCGCGAACCTCGCTGGCGTCCCGGTCAACCGGGTCCGCATCATCGCTTTTATCGTGTCATCGCTGAGCGCTGTGGCGACCGGCATCATGCTGGGCGGTTTCGCCGGCGTCTCGACCGATGTCGGCACGGGCTACGAGCTGCAGGCCATCACGGCCGCCGTGCTGGGCGGGGCGCAATTGCTCGGCGGGCGCGGCTCGGTACCGGCGACGATTGCCGGTGCACTGACGCTGACGGCCATTTTCACTCTGCTCAATTTCCTGGGGCTGCCACAGCCGGTGCGCCAGGTCGTGCAGGGACTCATTCTCATCGCCGCCGTGGCCATCGCCATGTACCGGCGCAAGCATACCGGGCGGTAACGCACGTGACCAAACTCGCCCGAGAACCGGAAAAGCCGACCGTGCGAAGGACTAAGCAGCAACCCAATGGGAGAGGAAGACTATGAAGAAGATTTTGGCTTTGGCGATCGCCGCCGGGCTGGCCTTCGGCAGCAGCGCCTTTGCGCAGGCTCCGAATTTTGACGACCCGGAACAGTTCGCCCTGCAGCAGGCGCAGCTCGCCGCTACGCCGCAGGGACCGGCGGACATGCCATGGGAGCAGTACCTCATCGATAGCCTTAAGGACACGGCCGCTATGAAGAAGGACGGTCCCTACACCGTCTGCTTCTCCAATGCCGGCGTGAACAATCCCTGGCGCGTGGTCGGCTTCACCGACATGACCGAGGAAGTGAAGCTCCACGCCGATATCGCCGAATTCATCCACGTGGATGCCGAAGGCTCGGACGACAAGCAGATCGCCGACATCGACGACCTGCTCGCCGGTGGCAAATGCTCGATCCTGATCGTATCGCCCAACACCACCGCCGCGCTCACCCCGGCCGTCGAGAAGGCCTGTGCCACCCTGCCGGTCATCGTCTTCGACCGCGGCGTCAATACCGACTGCCCGGTGACCTTCGTTCACCCGGTGGGTGGCTACGGCTTCGGCATCCAGGGTGCTGAATTCATCGCCGCTAATGTCGAAGCCGGCGGCAATGTGCTGATGCTGCGTATCCTGCCCGGCGTCGACGTGCTGGAGACCCGCTATTCGGGGGGCAAGCGCATCCTGGAGGAAGCCGGACTGAACATCGTTGGCGCTGAATTCACCGATGGCGACAACGCCAAGACCAAGTCGATCGTGGAAGACTATCTGGCCCGCGGCACCATCGACGCCGTGTGGATGGATGCCGGCGCCACTGCCGTCGCCGCCATCGAAGCCTTCCAGGACGGTGGTTATGACATTCCGGTGTTTGTCGGCGAGGACCAGCAGGACTTCCTGCAAACCTGGCAGGCCAACGGCATGACCGCCATTGCCCCCACCTACCCAACCTATCAGTGGCGCACGGCAATCATCGCCGCCATGCGCGTGCTCAAGGGCGAAGCCGTGCCCGGCCCGGAATGGGTTCTGCCCCAGCCTGCCATCACCATGGAAAACCTCGACCAGTTCGTGAACGCCAAGATGCCTCCGCTGCACTACGCCATGTGTGGCTGCGAAAACATGGCCGGCTATCCCGAAGCCTGGGGTGGCGTGAAGTAAGTTCAACCCGACCTACCAACGGTCAAACCTTGGGCGCTCTTCGGAGCGCCCTCTTTTTGCTGTGCGGCAAACTGGGCGATCATCGACCTGTGCGTGGCCTTGAGCCAGGCCAAATGGAGACATTTTGCCTGCCCACCGGTTTTTTGCGGGGCTTTGCCGGAAGGGGTGTTGACACACTGTCATCAGACCACCATAAACCGCCCGGACGACGCGCCTCGGCGCTTCGTTTTCCTACCCAAGCGACGTTGTCAGTGGAGGGGTGGGAGAGTGGTTAAATCCATCAGACTGTAAATCTGACCGCTTAGCGTACACTGGTTCGAATCCAGTCCCCTCCACCAACGACCTTCCCCCAAAATTGTGAGCCTGCCGATAGGACCGGACGCCAGGCGCACCGGGCGTTTCGCCATGTGCGTAGCCCATGACATTGCCGACATGACGGCGATGTCATGAAGTTCATGAACCAATTGTCACGCAATTACCGTGAGTTAACTGGCATCCGCCGGTCGGCGTCCCCATATGTCGGCATGTCAACAACACGGAGTATTTGACATGAAGAAACTTCTCGCGGCGCTCCTGGCCGCAACCATCACCTTCGCCGTGGCGGCCCCCAGCTTCGCCTACGAGATTCCGAATTGCACCTTCTCGGACAAGTCGCTGTGCAAGACGGAATCCAGCAGCATGGACAGCGGCAACGACTAACCTCACCTTGATGGCGGCGCAGCACGCTGCGCCGCTCCAAGCTTCGTTTGCCTGCTTGCTGGTGTCGCGCAAAGGCGCTACGCCTGCCCCATGAGCTTCAACAAATTCCCCCCCAAGCCGCGCTACAATCCCGATGACGGTCCGGTCTATCTTTACGGGCTGCACACGGTGCGCGCCGCGCTGGACAACAAGAACCGAATCAAGAAGGTTCTGTTGGCCACACCCAATGCCTTGATGCGTCTCAAGGAGACGGGCGAAATCGGCAAGGTCACCGTCAAGGAGGCCACGCCCAAGGAGCTCGACCGCCTGCTCGGCGACGACGCCGTGCACCAGGGTGCCGCCCTTGAGGTCGATCCGGTCAGTCGTTTCGGGCTCGATGATATCAAGCCGCTCAAACTCGTCGTGGTGCTCGACCAGATCACCGACCCGCACAATGTGGGCGCCATTCTGCGCACCGCCTGCGCCTTCGGCGCCGATGCCGTCATCACCACCGCTCGCCACTCGCCGCGCGAAACCGGCGTAATGGCCAAATCAGCCTCCGGCGCGCTTGATCTGGTGCCGATGATCGAGGTCCGCAATCTCGGCGACGCTCTCGAAAAGCTCAAGACTCGCGGCATGTTGGTGCTGGGTTTTGATTCGGAATCTGAGCATCAGCTCAAGCCGCGCTCCGGCGATCAACCGTTGGCCATCGTCATGGGCGCCGAGGGCAAGGGCCTGCGCCAGCGCACGCGCGAACTCTGCGACGAAATGGTCAAGCTCGACATGCCGGGCCCGATCAAGTCGCTCAATGTATCCAATGCCGCTGCCATCGCGCTGTTCGCGGCCACCGCAGGACGATCGTCATGAGCCAGTTCGCACCCTTCGCAATGGCCCTGCGGCTATCGGGCGTAACCCTCAAGCAGCTCGAACTCGATGCGGCGCTGAAGCATCTCACCAGCCGCTACGAGGCTGAGGACGCCGAGGAGAGCTTCTACGCCCAGGTCGACATTCCGGTGAACAACCCGGTGCGGGCTCTGCTGGAGCTTGCGGAGCGCTCCGGCCCCGCCATCGCCGCGATGCTAGAGGATCGGCGCATCGGCAAGGCCGTACTGGACCTGGCCTTCGACTATCCTGATCACGGCGAAGCCATGTCGGCCCGCCTACCGGCACACGTCGCCGCAGCGATAGCTGGGCTAGGCATCGATATCGAGGTCTCGGTCTACCTCACCGACGTCGAAGAAGACGACGAAGACTGAGGGCGCTGCTGCCTTTGTCGCGACCAGCGCGGGCAATGAGTGTCCGTCAGCCCACCGTGCCGCGCACGACAAGTCGGGTTTGCAGGGTTTCCTGAAGCGCGGGTGCGTTGGGCTCGTTGAGACGGCGGAGAATCAGGCGCACGAGGGCGCGCACCCGCTCCTCGAGATCAAACTTTACCGTCGTCAGGCTGTAGCTTTTCCAGTGCGACTGGGCGATGTCGTCGAAGCCGACCACCTTCACGTCCTCGGGCACGCGCAAGCCAAGTTCGTGGCGCAGGGCGTCAAGCACGCCAAAAGCGCCAACGTCGTTCGCCGCAAATATGGCATCAGCGCCACCACCGAGCCGAAACAGGTCCACCGTAGCGGCATAGGCCATGTCGTAGCTGAAGTCGCTGGTCGCAACGATAGGCGCGGGTAATCCGCGCTCGGCCATCACAGCCCGCAGCATCAGCTCGCGCGCCGTATTGGCACGTGACTTGCTGACGCCCGAAACATAAGCGATCCGGCGTGCGCCATATCCCTGCAGCAGGGCCACCGCCTGCTCCACGCCGGGGCGCTGCAGCACGTTGAGGCGGTCATGCAAGGGGCCGGTCTCCGCATCATCTACGGCGCCCGGATGGGGGTAATGCACATAGATCGGCACGGCCCGATCGAGGAAGCGCGCCAGGGTCGTCGGCTTGACGTTCTCGACGAAGGCAATAACCGAATCCGGATTGAAACCGCGCATATAGGCCAGCAGCTTCTCATCCATGCTGTAGTCGGTGCGGGTCTTGAACAGTAGCGTGGCAAAACCCTCGTTCTGCAGCGCCGTGGTCAGCGCGTCGATTTCCTGGCTTTCCCAGTGGCTGCAGACATCGGGAACGATCACGCCGACCAGATGCGAGCGGCCGCTGACCAGTGCCCGGGCCGCGCGGTCGGGGGTGTAGTTGAGCTCCTGGGCAACGCGCAAGATCAGCTCGCGCTTCTCCGGCTTGAGCGAGGTGTGGGGGTTGAAGGCGCGCGACACGGCAACGCGCGAGACCTGGGCGCGCTGCGCCACCATCTCGGCGGTCGCCCGCCCGCGCATCATTCCCTCGCCCTCGTCCAACGCCCCTCCTGTCACCGTCAAGGTGAAATCGTGTTCAATTTCAGTGCCCCTCCGCCCACCGGCTGTCAAGCGGCATGCATGGGCGCAGTTCTATAATTCGGCCCAAAACGTCACAGGATCGTTGCATAGCCGTGCCTACTTGGCGAGTGCGGTCCGACTCTGGCCCGCCGTCGGCGAATTCTCCGCATTGACGGAAAGTGAAAACGTGTTCATTCTTCACTGGCTGATCCCGTATGGGGCGGCCAAAAGCCGGCTACCGGAGAATTCGGAGCCATTACATGGGAGGAATTTTGCGATGAGCAATCGTCTGCGCAGCCTTGCGCTCAGCTTGATCGGCGCCACAGCCTTTGTCGGCTCCGCCTTCGCTGTCGATCTCGACATCACCTGCCGCTGCGTCATCGGCGGCGTCAACAGCGGCACTGCCGAGTGGATCGAAAACAGCGTCATTCCGGCCTTCGAGGCCGCCAATCCTGACATCAACGTCAATCTCAACCAGTTCGGCGGCGAAGACGCCCAGCTGACCCAGCAGCTGGCGCTCGACTTTTCCACCGGCGCCGGCCCAGATGTCACCGCTTTTGACGGTTTTCTGATCCCGAGCTTCGTTGAAGGCGGGCTGCTCAAGCCGCTCAATGAAGTTGCCGGCGCCGAGGTCGATGACTGGTCGGGCTGGGCCGCTTTGTCGGACGGTTCGCGTGCGCTCATGCAGTACCAGGGCAAGTATTACGGCATTCCGCTCGGCACCGACGTGCGCATGATCCACACCCGCAAGGACATCCTGGCCGAGGCCGGCATCGATGCCGACACCTGGCAGCCGACCTCGTGGGAAGATGTGCTCGACGCCGCCCGCGCGATCAAGAAGATCAAGCCCGATAGCTACCCCATCCAGCTCAATGCCGGCGTCGCCATGGGCGAAGCCACCACCATGCAGGGCTACTGGCTGGCGTTGCTCGGCACAGGCGAAAGCGTGACCGACGAGAACGGCAAATACATCGTCTCCAGCCAGGGCATTCTCGACACCCTCATCCTCTACAAGACCATCTATGTCGACGAGCAGCTCGGCGACCAGCGTGCCCAGCTTCTGGCCGATGGCCGCAATCGCTCCTTCGCCAACTTCCGTGACGGCGTGACTGCCCTGCTGTTCGAGGGTGATTATTTCTACCGCTCAGTCACCTCGGAAGGCGCTGAATTCGCTGTGGCCGACCGCGACAATGTCATGGGCTGGGCCAAGGTTCCCGCCAAGGAGCCAGGTGCCGGCATTCGCGGCCAGGACTTCGTGACCATTTCGGGTGGCACGGGCTTCGTTCTCAATCCGGCCACCGATACCCCCAAGGAAGCCTGGGCCCTGCTCTCGTTCATGAACGAAGCCGAGATGCAGAACGCCTTCCAGGCCATCCAGCCGCGTATCACGGCCCGTACGGATATCGAGATCCCGAACAGCCCGTTCCTGACCGAAACCAGCCAGACGCTGCTGCCGCTCACCACGGCTCGCCCGAATGACGAGAACTACAATACCGTCTCGGCCGAAATCCAGCGGATGACTGAAGCCGTCGTATCCGGTGAGCTGTCGCCGGAAGAGGCCATGGCTCAGTACAAGGCTTCGGTTATCGGCATTGTCGGCGAAGAGAATACCGTCAGCCTGCTCTGACGTCCCGATCCTCCCCTGCGCCCGGCGTCCTTCGGGATGCCGGGCGCTGTGTTCTCGCCCGGCATTGAGGCCTTCATGACCACCGAACCCATTCCCGATCAGCCCAGGCGCAAGGTCAAGAATTTCTCGCTTCTGTCCAACCGGGCGGGTGCGGCCTTCCTGACGCCAGCGGGCCTGCTGGTATCGGTCTTCGTCATCGTGCCGTTCTTCTGGGTGATCTTCGTCTCCTTCACCAATAGGACGCTGCTTGGCAAGACGGCGCTCAGCCCCGAATTCGTCGGACTGGCTAACTATTTTGCGTTGTTTGATCCCTCGAATTTCTTCCAGCGCGGGCAGTTCGGCTTCTCGCTCATTCTTACCACCCAGTTCGTGCTGGCCTCGGCTTTACTCGGCCAGGCACTGCTGGGCCTGCTGCTGGCCTGGCTGATCCAGACCGTGCCCGCCTGGGTCAAGCGCATCACCGAAACCTTCGTCATCGCGGCCTGGATTCTGCCCGAGGTCGTCATCGGTTTTGCCTGGTTCGCCTTCCTTGATCGCGACCAGGGCACGCTCAATGCGCTGCTCACCGGCGTTGGCCTGCCCAAGGGCGATTTCCTGCTGAAGCAGCCGTTCTGGGTCATCGTGGTGTTCAACACCTGGCGCGGCGCGGCCTTTTCGATGATGCTATTCAGCTCGGCCTTCTCGTCCATTCCACCGAGCTATTTCCAGGCGGCCGACGTGGCCGGTGCTTCATCGTGGCAGAAGTTCAAGGATATCGGCCTGCCGCTGATCCGCGGCCATATCGTCACCGATCTCATCCTGATCACCATGTGGACGTTCAATACGTTCACGCCGTTCCTGCTCACCAATGGCGGGCCCAGTTACCGGACCGAGCTGGTCTCGATCTACAATTATCGCGTGGCCTTCCACGACTTCCAGTTCGGCAAGGGTGCGGCGGTGGGCGTCATTATGATGCTGATCAACCTTGCCTTTGCGCTGATCTATCTCAGCATCGGCCGCAAGAAGAAGAAGGGCTGACGATCATGAAGCTCACCCTGCCCGCCTTTATCGGCCGCATCGCCTTCTCTGCTCTTGCCGCGCTGATCGGCGCCGCCTTTGCACTGCCCCTGCTGTGGTTCCTGTTCGCGCCCTTCAATGCACGAGCCGAGCTTGGCCTTGCCATTCCCGATCCGTGGACACTGGCCAATTTCGTCACCGTTTTCGGCAATAATTTCGCCGTGCAGGCGCTGTGGAACAGCCTGATCCAGTCGGTCGGCGGCGTCATTCTTGTTGGCGCAGCGGCGACGCTGGCTGCCTATGCCCTGTCGCGCTCGTCGCTGCCGGGCAAGGGCGCCGTCACCTATGTCTTGCTGCTGTTCTCGTCGGTGGTGTCCGGCTCGGCAGCCATGGTGCCGATCTTTCTCATCGTCTCCGCCGCCGGGCTGATCGACACGCATCTCGCTGTCATCCTGACCTTTGCCGGCGGGCTCCTGCCCACCGCCATGTTTATCCTGCGCGACTTCATCGACTCCATTCCCAAATCCTACGAGGAGAGCGCCATGGTTGCCGGCGCCTCGCCCGTCCAGGCCTTTTTCGACGTGGCCCTCCCGGTCATCCGTCCGGGCATCGTGGTCGTGGTGGTCTGGGGGTTCGTGAATATCTGGGGCAGCTTCCTCATCCCCTTCATCCTGCTGCGCAGCGACGATCAGATGCCCGCATCGGTGGCCATCTACTCGTTCTATTCGGAAGCCGGCACGCCGATCGTGACCCTTCTGGCCGCCTATTCGCTCATCTACTCGCTCCCCGTCATCGCCCTCTATCTCTTCGTCAGCTGGAAGTTCGGCTTCCGGTTCTTTGGCGGCATCAAGGCCTAACGCATCATGGCATCAGTCGAATTCCGCAACGTCACCAAGAGCTTCGGCAGTTTCAACGCCGTGTCGGACGTGAGCTTTTCCATCGGCGACGGCGAGTTCGTCTGCCTTCTGGGGCCATCGGGCTGTGGCAAGACCACCAGCCTGCGCATGATTGCCGGGTTGGAGACGCCGACGTCGGGCCAGGTGCTGATCGGTGGCCAGGACGTCACCCACTTCCACCCCAAGGACCGCCAGATCTCGATGGTGTTCCAGGATTACGCGCTCTATCCGCACATGAACCTGGCCGACAACATCGCCTATCCGCTGAAGGTCCGCGGCAAGTCGGTGAGCGAGCGCCATGGCCGCGCCAAGGAAGTGGCCGACGTGCTCAAGATCGGCCACCTGCTCGATCGGCTGCCGAGCCAGATTTCCGGTGGCCAGCAGCAGCGCACCTCGCTGGCGCGTGCGCTGGTCTATCCCAGCCAAGTCTATCTCTTCGACGAACCGCTCTCCAATCTCGATGCCAAGCTGCGCCTCGAAGCACGCGGTTTCCTCAACCACCTGCAGCGCGACATGGGCATGACGGCGGTCTACGTGACGCACGATCAGGCCGAGGCCATGGCGCTGGCGACCCGCATCGCCGTGATGGACCAGGGCAAGATCGCGCAGTTCGCCTCGCCCATCGAGATTTACCGCCGTCCCGCCACCACCTTCGTCGCCAATTTCGTCGGCAATCCGCCAATGAACCTGGTCCCGGTCGAAGCGGCGCAGGGCGACGGCAAGCTGCAGTTATCGGCGGAGGGTTTGACTCTGGGCGGTCTGGCCATGTCCTCGGAGATCGGCGCGGCCCTCGGCGCCAGCAAGACGCTGACCCTCGGTATCCGGCCTGAGCACCTTACTATTGCCGAAGCCGGTGCCACCAACACGATTTCGGGCAAGCTCTTCGCCAACGAGAATATGGGGCCGGAAAGTCTCGTCACCATCGAGCGCGCCGACGGCTCCCGTGTCACCGCCCGCATTTTCACCGACGATCATATCGAGCTCGGCGAGAGCGTGACGCTGGGCTTTGCCGGCGAGCATGTGCATCTGTTCGATGGCACGGGTGCGCGCATTCCGGCAGCCGGCGAATGACGGCGGTTGCTACCATTGTCTCAGTCAACACCCTCCCCCTTGTGGGGAGGGATCAAGGGTGGGGTGGTTTAGCCCGGATATCGGGGCTCTCGCACCCCCTCCCACCCTCCCCCGTCAAGGGGGAGGTGCCGTGCTGTGGATGGGACCACATGGTGCCAACGGAATGCTGAAATGACCACCATCACCACCCGCATTACCCGCGCCGACCAGGCCGCCAATCCTTATTTCTACATCCCCTTCGACGTGCCCGCAGGCACGACTCGCATTGACGTCGCTCTTGCCTACCCCAAGGCTGAAGACTGCGTCATCGATCTCGGCGCCTTCGATCCGCGCGACACGGGCTATCCCAGCGCCGAAGGCTTTCGCGGCTGGAGTGGCGGTGCGCGCGACAGCTTCTTCATCGCCACCGATGATGCGACGCCCGGCTATGTGCATGGCGATATCCCCGCAGGCCGCTGGACCGTGATCCTTGGCCTCTACAAGGTTCCCGACGGTGGCACCGAGGTCGCCGTGACCATCGCCCTCGACTCCGCGCTTCGTACGATCGAGCCGCAGCCAGCGCACACCACGCCGGTGCGCCAGGGCGCTGGCTGGTACAAGGGCGACCTGCATTGCCATACCTTCCATTCGGATGCGAAGGGCTCGCCCGAACTATTGCACGCCGCAGCGCGGCAAGCCGGGCTCGATTTCCTCGCCGTTGCCGACCATAACACCACCACTCAGCGGCGTTATTTTCACCCGCAATCCTCGCCCGATCTGGTTTTCGTGCGGGCCATGGAAGTGACCACTGCCGGGGGCCACGCCAATGTCTATGGCGTCGACGCATGGATCGATTTCCGCATGACCCGGCCTGCCGACGCCCACACCCTGGCGCGACTGGTCCACGATAGGGGCGGCCTGCTGTCGATCAATCACGACAAGCCGCCCATCGCCTGGGAATACGAGCTGCCGGAAGCCGATTGTCAGGAGGTCTGGCAATCGACCTGGATGGCGTGGAACTGGATCGCGCTTGACCGCTGGCAGCAGCGACTCGCCTCCGGCCTGCGGCTCTCGGCCATTGGCGGCTCGGACTATCACCAGCCCGCCCAGCTCATGCCCGAAGGCCCGCTGGTGTTGGCCCGCCCCACTACCGTGTTGTTTTTGCCCGAGCTCAGCGAGGACGCCGTGCTCGCCGCGATGAAATCGGGCCATGGCTATGTCACCGAGAGCCCCTCCGGGCCATCACTGGTGATGACCGTGGACGGTCAGCCGATGGGGTCCGTCGTCACCAAACCACGCCAAATGCGCGCCGAGGCAAAAGGCGCCCAAGGCGACAAGCTTGTGTGGATCGACGCCACCGGCGAGATCGGCTCCGCCCTGATCGACACCGACGACTGGCAGCACGAGATCGCCATGCCTGAGGCCAAGGACTTCATCCGAGCCGAGATTGTCGCCATCGCCAGCCGCGAGCGCCTTAGCGCTGAATTCCTGGCGCTGATCGAGGGTCGCGAGCTGCCCTGGCAGCTCCGTGGCGTCAACCTTGCCGATCAGCCGATCCGCCGCGCGCTCGGCAATCCCATCTATATCGAGGCCTGATCCATGCTCATCGCCAACGCCCCCTGCTCCTGGGGCATCGCCTATCCCACGGGCAATACCTATACGTGGCGGCAATATCTCGATGAGGTCGCCGCCGCCGGCTATCGCGGCACCGAGCTTGGGCCCTTCGGTTTCCTGCCCAAGGATCAGGCCGTCCTTAAGGATGAGCTGGCCAAGCGCGATCTGGTGATGATCGGCGCCACCCACGTCCACACCTTCGGCGATACCGCGTCCGGTCCGCTGTTGATGCAGACCCTGCGCGAACTGGCGCCGCTACTGGTGTCGCTGCGCGCGCAGCACCTCGTCATCATGGACGAGAGCAATTGGTATCCTGAGGGCCAGGAAGGCGTCCTCGATGAGGTCGGCTGGAACGGTCTGACTCAGATGGTGCGCGACGCGCAGGCGCTGGTCGAAGGTGAATTCGGCCTCAAGCTCAGCTTCCACCCCCATATCGGCACCGCCGTCGAACGCGAGGCCCAGATCGATCGCATGCTCGCCGAAACCGAGATCGATCTCTGCTTCGATACCGGCCACCACGCCTTCTGGGACCAGGACCCGCTGGCCTATATGGAGCGCGTCCTCCCCCGCATCGCCTATATGCACCTCAAGAATGTCGACGGCGCGGTGCGCCAGCGCGTGCTCGACGGCCAACTGTCAATCGCCGCATCCTACGGCGCCGGGGTGATGTGCCCGCTGCCCGATGGGGTCGTCGATATCCAGGCCGTCATGCGTCTGCTCGACGAGCGCGGCTTTGGCGGCCCCATCGTGGTCGAGCAGGACGTCGCCGCCGATGCCAGCGAAACGCCGTTGCAACTGGCAGCCCGCAATCTCGCCTACATGAACGCGATCGCCAAATGAGCCCTCAAATCAAAGTCGGCCTGATCGGCCTCGGTGAAGTCGCCCAGCTCATGCATCTGCCATTGCTGGCCGATGACCGTCGCTACGCCATATCAGCCATCACCGATGTGTCGCCTAGCCTGGTCGATTATGTCGCCACGCGATACGGCGTCCCCGTCAGCCATCCCGATGCTAACGCCCTCATCGCCGATCCGGCGCTGGACGCAATCTTCATCCTGACACCCGACCATCTGCACGCCGAATTGCTTGAGAAAGCGATCCGGTCCGGCAAGCATGTATTCATCGAAAAGCCTGCCTGCCTAACCGCCGACCAGCTTCGCCCGATCCTCGACATTCCACAGCACCCCGGCCAGGTGGTGTTCGTGGGCTATATGCGCCGTTTCTCGCGACCATTCCTCGAGCTCAAAAAGCGCCTGCCACAACTGGCCGAAATCCGCCACGTCCGCATTCGCGACATTATCCGCGAAGCGCCATTCTTCGTGGCACAGACCCGCAATACCTTCCGCCCGAACGATGTGCCCGCCGATATCATCACCGAAGGCCGCAGCCGAACCCAGGCCATGTTGCGCTCCGTCATGGGTGACGACTGCCCCCCGGATGCCCTGCGTGCCTATCAGGTGCTGACCGGCCTCTCCTCACACAGCATCTCCGCCATGCGTGACCTGCTGGGAACACCCAAGGGCTGCTCCTATGCCGTCCAGCATCGCGGCGAGACGGTGATGGCGGTGTTCGACTACGGCCATTTCAGCGCCATCTACGAAGCCGTGATCGACGACGTGTCCCGCTTCGATGCCGGCATCGAGGTGCTGACCCAGCGCCAGCACTTCAAGATGAACTACGACACGCCCTATATCCGCAACCTGCCGACACGCCTCGAAATCACCTCATCCAGCGATACCGATACCGGAACCGAGATCATCGGCCCGGTCTACGAAGATCCGTTCCGCATCGAGCTGGGTGCCTTCCATGAGAGCGTGACCACTGGCGCCCTCAACCGCACAACACTCTCGGATTCCCTGGAGGACTTGGTGCTGTTCAAAGAGATCGCACGCCACTTCGGTAACGAAGCCTAGTTCGTTGATCCGCAAATCAAACCTGCCGCTTTTTCCGCAATCATGACGGCGGGGGCATGGGTGTTTCCGGACACGATGGTAGGCATGATCGAACAGTCGACGACGCGCAGACCCTCTATGCCCCGCACGCGCAGCGACGGATCGACAACCGCCATATCGTCAGTGCCCATCTTTGCGGTGCCGACCGGATGGAAGATGGTGGTTGCAATGTCACCAGCGGCGCATACAAGCGCTTCGGGCGACTGGATTTCTGGGCCCGGCTTGAACTCCTCCGGCGTGTACTTCGCCAACTGCCGCGCGGCCATCAACTGCCGCGCGGCTGTGATCGACTGGGCGGCAACGTCGCGGTCCCCCTGGGTTGCAAGGTAGTTGGGGGCAATCGTCGGATGGTCGTCGAATTTAGGGGATGCAATCCGCACGGAGCCGCGCGATTCCGGACGTAAATTGCAGACCGAGACGGTGATCGCCGGGAAGCGGTGCAACGACTGCCCGAACGTCTCCAGCGACAACGGTTGGACGTGGAACTCGATGTTGGGCGTCTGGAAATGCGCCGCCGACTTCATGAAAATGCCGAGTTGGCTGGGAGCCATCGCCATCGGCCCCGAGCGCCACAACGCGTATTCGAGTGCTATGCGCGCCTTGCCGCCCAATGATGATTGCATTTCATTGAGCGTCCGCGTGTTCGCCACACGGAATGCGGTACGAATCTGCAGATGATCCTGCAGGTTTTCGCCGACCCCCGGCAGGTCATGGACGACTTCGATCCCGTGCTCTTGCAGCAGCCCGCCGGGGCCGACGCCCGAGAGCTGCAGGATTTGCGGCGTTCCGATGGCGCCGGCGGAGAGGACGACTTCGCGCGAAGCCGTGACCCTCGCCGACTTGCCGTTCAGTAGCAGGTGCAAGCCGGTCGCCCGTCGACCTTCGAAGATGACGCGTTCGGCTTGGGCGTGGGTGATAACGGTGAGATTGGCGCGGTGCCGTATCGGTCGAATGAAGGCGCGCACAGCATTGAATCGGAAGCCGGCCTTCTGGTTCACCTCGAAGTAGGACGAGCCGAAATTGTCGCCGGAATTGAAGTCATCGACCTTGGGGATACCCAGCTCTTCGGCCGCCTCCCGCACGGCCTCCAGGATCGGCCAAGAGAGCCGTTGACGCTCGACGCGTAGTTCACCACCCTGGCCATGAGACGGGCCTGCCAGTCGATGATGGTTCTCCGACTTGACGAACAGCGGCAACACATCGTCCCAACCCCAGCCAGAATTACCCAGCAGGCGCCAGTGATCATAGTCGGCCGCCTGACCACGCATATAGATCATGCCGTTGATGGATGAGCAGCCGCCCATCACCCGTCCTCGCGGATAGGCAAGAGAACGGCCATTTAATCCGCTCTGCGGCGCCGTGCGATACCCCCAGTCTGTCCGGGGATTGCCCATGCAGTAGAGGTAACCGACCGGAATGTGAATCCAATGATAGTTGTCCGATCCGCCTGCCTCCAGCAGGAGGACGCGTTTGGTCGCATCGGCGCTCAGCCGATTGGCCATAACGCAGCCCGCCGATCCGGCGCCAACGACGACATAGTCGTAGCGTCCGAGGTCGATCCGATTTTCCATAACCAACCTACGACCTCAGATCGCTCAGATGACGTGTTCCACCGCAATACTGCGGCAGTCCATTTCGTATTCGAGGTCGACAACCGGCGGATTGTTGTAGTGCCAGGTCAAGCCTGCCCGTGCCGCCCCGCGGGAGACAATCTCGTCGGCAAGAAATGGGTAGAGGTTGTGAATGGTGTAGACTTGGACCGCCGTCGTGTCGTTCCAGCCAAATCCCAGTCCGCCAGCCCTACTTTCCATCTCGCAAAGAACAAACTGCGCCTTGGTGCGTAGCCCATCGGCAGACAAATCGCCTCGGCGAACGATATGATCGCGATAGGCCGCGTGCCCCTCAGGCACTTCCGCCGAGCCCGAGATCACGAAGGACGGTGTTGGGTCGTCGGAGGGCATCGTGAACGAAAACGCATAGATCGACGGTTCGGGCGGCGGGGCGATCTTGGGGCAGACGTTGCTTCTCGCCACCGGATTAAGCCCGGTCGTCAGCAGCCCCCAGGCCGCTAAGGTCTGCGTGTACTCCTCGTTGAAGGCTACAAATCCTTCCTCGGAAAACGGTGCCGGAGAGCGAAGTTCGCAGCCGGCGAAGGCGGTAAGGGGGCGACCAGCGGCCCTGAGATACGCCTCGGCAACGGCAAATCCGTCCTTCAGCTTCAGCGGTTGCCGAAGCCTAGCGCGCTCCAGCCGAAAGCCTGGCAGAGCCGAAACGCCACCAGAATACTGAGAAACGCCTCGCAAAAACGAGTACCCCCCGGCGGAAAACTCAATAACTTCACCCATAGGGATCTCCTTGAAAATGCCGTTCGATCGGCCTTGGCCGTCGATATCGCTACGTGTACAGCGGGACTGACGTGGTCAGCGTTGTGCGGTTGGTGCGGACGCAATCAGTGGTGCGGCCAGTTGCGGGAGTCTCATTGCGCCCTCCCAGAAAGGGTCGTCTCAGGGGCGACGTAATTACGCAGCGTGCCGACATGCTCGATCACCACCTCGACCACATCGCCGGCTTTCATGAACAACGGCGGTACCCGCGTGAAACCGACACCCCCCGGTGTACCTGTCACGATGACGTCGCCGGCGCCCAGTGGCGTGATGCGCGAGATGTATGAGATCAGGCTCGCGACCGAGTGGATCATCTGGCTGGTACTGGCCGACTGCACCGTCTCGCCATTCAGGCGACAGGCGATCTCAAGGTCCTGCGGGTCGGCAATCTCGTCAGCCGTCACCAGGAAGGGCCCAAAGGCCCCCGTTCGTGGAAAATTCTTGCCGGGAAGGAATTGTGAGGAATGGGTCTGCCAGTCGCGGATCGAGCCGTCATTGTAGCAGGAGTATCCAGCGATGTGGCCGAGCGCAGCGTCAGACTCGACATGCCGCCCTGCCTTGCCGATGACCACCGCGAGTTCGGCTTCGAAGTCGAGCTGTTCCGATACCGATGGCAGTATGATCGGCTCACCATGCGCGCATTGCGAGTCGGCAAACCTTGAGAATAGGGGTGGTAGCTGGGTCGGCGCGTGCTTGGTTTCGGCCAGATGGTCCTGGTAATTGAGCCCCACGCAGATGATCTTTCGTGGCGCCGGGATCACCGGAAGCAGCTGCAGGTCGGACATCGCTACGAGTTGGGCATCATCGATGGCCCGAGTGGCGATCTCCAGGAATTGCGAGTGGGCGATCAACTCGGCGAGCGTGGGATAGTTACTGCCCAGAACCGCGCTGATGTCGGCGATCCGGTTGTCAACCAAGGCGCCATACCCGGCTCGATCATTGCGTATGAAGCTACAGAGTCTCATGTCTTAACCGCGTGGGATTGTTCAGGTGATGTCGAAGGTGATGGTTTTGACGTCGGTGATTTCACGCAACGTGTGCTTGCCGCCCAACCGACCGAGCCCGCTGGCTTTGCCGGAAGCGCCGCCGAACGGCAGGTGCAACTCCCAGTAGCAGCTGGCGCTGTTGACGTTCACTAGGCCGGCGCGCAGCTTCTCGCTGAAGGCGAAAGCCTGGCTCAGGTCGCGCGTGAAGACGCTGGCCGCCAGGCCGTGCGATGACGCGTTGGCGGTCTCCAGCAGGTCGGCTGCGTCGGCGCACACCACCAGGGGGGCGACGGGTCCAAATGTTTCCGACCTGTTGAGCAACGCATCTCGGGCAACCCGACCCATGACGGTCGGTTGATAGGAAAGGCCAGAGCCAGATACTCCAGGCCTACCCCCGGCGATAAGTTCGCCGCCGCGCGCTAGGCCATCGGCCACATGTTCCTCGACCTTTGCGAAAACCTGGGCGTTGTTGAGCGGCCCCATCGTCGTTTCGAGTGCGAGAGGGTCGCCGAGGCGGATTGCCGATGCAATGTCGGCTATTCGCCGGGCGAGCGCATCGTGGTTCTTCCCAGTGACCAGGATACGGCCGGTGGCAGCACAAACTTGCCCCGCATTAAAAAAGCTGCCGAATGCAGCCGCTTCTGCGGCACGGTCCAGATCGGCGTCATCGAGCACCACCACCGGGCCATTGCCACCCAGTTCGAGCAGCATCGGTTTGCCCGCGCCCCGGGTGGCGATAATGTTTCCTGTGCCAGGGCTGCCTGTGAAACCGATCCCGTGCGTTCCGGGATTGGAAACAACCTCGTCGCCCACCACCGCGCCAGGTCCGAAGACCACGTTGACCGCGCCGTCGGGAACGCCCGCGTCCACGAGGCACTCCACCAGCTTCGCGGCGCAGAGCGAGGTCGTCGGCGCCGGCACCCAGACAACGGCATTGCCGGCGGCCAGGCAGGGCGCGAGGTATTCGACCGGAATATTGATCGGAAAATTCCAGGGCGTGACGACGGCGTAGACACCGCGGGCCTGGCGGAAGCTGATTGCGCGCTTCCCGGGCGTCTCGACCGGGATATATTCGCCTTCGAGCCACTTGATCAGCTCGCCTGCCTCACGGAATCCAGTCGCTGCTGCGTCGACTTCGGCATAGGCCTCGGTCGCCAGCGGCTTTCCCTGTTCAAGCGCCAGGATGGTGGCGAGCTCGTCCCTGCGCTTCTCGATGCTTTCGGCAACACGATTGCAGAGGCGCGCGCGGTCCCACGGCGATAGCTTAGCCAAGGCGACGAAGCCGGATGCCGCGGCCTTGATCGCGTCCCGGGCGTCCTCGCGATCACCCTCGGCCACATGGCCGAGCAAGGTTCTGTTGAAAGGCGACCGCGCCTCGAAGGTCTTGCCAGCACGGGACGGCGTCCACCGCCCATTTATGAAATGATCGGCTTTGACCAGGCTTGGAGTGTTCAGCGTCACTTGCTACCCCCGGAAAATTGGCCCCGTTCGACGAGCGGCGAGCCGTCAGGACCGATCTCACGGCCCTTGACGATCAGCCGGTCGCAAACCAGCCGTCTCGAAACGGCGAGGGTTTCGCCCATCGCGTCCTTGAACGACCAGGGTTCCTCTTTCCATCTCAGGACAGCGATGTTGGCCTCGTCGCCCACAGCGATCCGCCCCAATTCCGGACGCCGCAGCACAGCCGCAGGATTGGTGCTGCCTCCCGCCAAGGCCGTTGTCGGATCCACGCCCAGCGCGATGAGCTTGTTTATCGTTGTGAGAAGGTCGAATGCCGGTCCGTTGACCGAGAGCGAATGAATGTCAGAGCTGATCAGATCAGGAACAAAGCCCTCGGCGAGCATCTCGCGGCACACCTGGAACGAGAAGCCGCCCATGCCGTGACCGATATCGAAGTGAACGCCGCGCTCGCGAGCCTGCCAGACCGTCTGGCGCACGCGACCCGCTTGCGTCGCTGCGTTGGGATCGGGGCGGCAGCAATGGGTGATGATGTCACCCTTGCGCAATTGCTGGAGAACTTCTTCGATCGTCGGCGGATCAAGGTCGACGTGGCACATGACCGGCAAACCGAGTCGATCCGCGACCTTGAGCGCAATCTCCAGCGCCTTGGCACCATTCTCGCCGGCGGCCTTGCGCCCAGCCCGGACCTTGATGCCGACCACCTTGTCCGGATGGGCCTGTGCCACCTCGATGCAGCTTTCGCTGTCGACAAGACGCATGTCGCAGCATTCGCCGACCATCACACGTGACGAGAAGCCAAAAATCCCCGGGAACGATATGTTCAGGTAGGCAAAGGTGTGGAACGGCGAGTCCTGGAAGATAAAGGAGTTCAGGCCCTCGAAATTGCCCGCGCCGGCCGATCCCGCATCCACAAACACCCCGGTTGCCGATCTATGCGCGACAAGTTCGGGACGCACGCCGAGTGCCGTACCACCCCAATATATATGCGTATGGATGTCGGTCAGTGCGGGGGTGATGATGGCGCCGGATGCCTCGATAACGATATCGCCCGCCATTGGGGAAATGTCGCCAACACCCGTGATACGGCCGTTCTGAATCGCGATATCAACGTTTGGCGCTTGACCGGTAAAGGCCAAGACCTCTGCGCCCCTAAAAACTGTTCTTTGAGTCATGGCTCTAGCTTGGGTGTGTTTTCGGAGGCCCGGCAGTGTCACCGGGCATCGCGAAAAAATCACATACTGACTAGTCAGTCAATATTGACAGCGACAAAAGCTTCGTCACATATGCCGGTGTCATTCGACATTCACAACGTCACTCTGGAGGAGACGCTGATGCGTAGAGGATTAATGGGAGGGCTGGTACTTGGCACCGCTCTGGTTGCAGTCATGCTGCAAACTGGAGGCGTGTGGGCAAAGGATACGGTCAGGGCCCGATTCGCCGAATACAGCACCAAAACTGGGCCATTCTTTCAGGAACTCGCGGACCAGTTCAACGCTGCCAATCCCGATATCGAGGTAAAGGTGGAGTACCTGCCCTGGCCCGAGATGCAGCAACAGCTGATGACCGATATCTCTGCCGGAACTGCGCCCGACATTTCGCACATGGCAACGCGCTGGATGGCGGGCTTTGCCGCTGATGGCGCCCTGGCGCCCATCGACGATCTGATGTCGCCCGGCTTTGCCGATACCTTCGTGCCGACCTATCTCGACCTGCAGAAGCAGGACGGCCAGACCTGGGGCCTCCCGATCGCCGCGTCGGCACGTGGCCTTTTCTACAATAAGGACCTGTTCGAGCGCGCAGGCGTCACCGAAATCCCCACCACCTGGGACGAGGCCTTCGAGGCGGCCAAGAAAATCAGCGCTCTTGGCGGCGACATCTACGGCATGGGCCTGCAGGGCAAAGACCTCGATACCGAGGGCTACTGGTTCTACTCGCTGTGGACGCATGGCGGCAGCATTATCGGGCCAGACGGCAAGAGCGGCTTTGCTTCTCCCGAGGCCGTAGCGGCGACCGAGAATTACCTTCGTTTCATCAGCGAAGGCCTGGCGCAGCCCGGTGTAACCGGATCCAGCCGCGAGGACCTTCAGAACCTGTTTGCCGCCGGCAAGCTCGGCATGGTCCTGTCCGGTCCCTGGTTCAATGCCCAACTGGCCGAGCAGGGCAAGGACGTCGAATATGGCATCGCCCATATTCCGGTCGCCACGACCGAGGCGACCTATGGCGTCACCGACACCATTGCGATCGTGGAAGGCTCCGATGTGAAGCCGCAGGCCATGAAGTTCCTCGAGTTTATCTTCAACGAGGAAAACAGGCTCGCCTTCGGCAAGCTGGAAGGGTTCGTTCCGGTGCTGAAGTCGGAATCCACCGAACCTTTCTTCACCGAGAACCCAAACATGGCCGTGTTCCTGGAAATGGGGCCCGTAGCAAAGTTTGCTCCCCTGCTGCCCCGCTGGGAGGAAATGGCTGAAGGACTGAAATCGGAACTGGCTCTCATCTATTCCGGTGAGGTCGAGGTCGAGGCAGGTCTTCAGGCAGCCGCCGCCAAGATGGACGCCCTGCTCGCCGAAGAGCAGTAACGGCCGACTTCCGCAACAATGCCAGGTGGCCACTCACGACCACCTGGCGCATACCCATCGCGTACGGGGAAAGAGTATGAACGCTTTTCGAAAGGCGCCGGATATCGGACGGGCAGTCAATTCCGAGCGCTCGGCCTCGATGTGGGCCCTGCTCCTCGTTGCGCCTTGTCTGTTGCTATCGATTTCGGTGATTGGCTACCCAATTTTCGACGTCCTGCGCATGTCGCTATTCGACATCAGCCGCATCGGCGTTGTCCGCGATTTCGCCGGCCTCGAGAATTTCACGAAGACCTTTGCCGACCCGGTCTTCCTGCAAACCGCGTGGCAGACGCTCATCTGGACCGTTGCGGTAGTGGGCGGAACGATCCTGGTATCGATCCCCATAGCGCTCATTCTTCACGAAGACTTCTATGGAAGAACCATCGCCCGAACCATCGTGCTCCTGCCCTGGGCGATCTCTCTCGCCATGACTGCGGTGGTCTGGCGCTATGTCGTCAACGGTGACTTCGGCACCCTCAACATGACCCTCTCTGCGCTGGGCCTGCCGGTCGGCAACTATCCTTGGCTTGCCGACGCCAGAGTAGCTTTCCTGATCGAGATTCTGGTCGGCATCCTTGTGTCGGTGCCGTTCACCGTCACCATCCTGCTGGGAGGGCTGACGTCGATCCCGAGTACCCTCTACGAGGCCTCCGCCATTGACGGCGCATCACCGTTCAATAGCTTTCGCCACATTACGATGCCATTGCTTTGGCCATTCATGCAAATCGCCATCGTTCTGAACGTGATCTATGTATTCAACTCGTTCCCGATCATATGGATCATGACCAATGGCGGCCCATCCAATCGGACAGACATCTTGATTACTTATGTCTACAAACAGGCATTTGCGTTCGGCAAGTTAGGCAACGCGGCTGCCGGTTCGGTGATCATGTTCGCTGCATTGCTGGGCTTTGCAATCATTTACCTCTACCTGACGCGCTCGCGGGGAGCAAACAGCGATGTCTAAGGCCAAAAAAAGCATCCTGTGCTGGGCCTTGCTCTCGCCCTTCCTCATCGTCGTTCTGTTTCCCTACGCGACCATGCTATCGACCGCGCTCAAGCAAGAGGACGAGATCTTCACGTTCGAGCGGACGTGGCTGCCCCGCGATTTCTATCTGGGCAATTTCGCGGAGCTGATGTTCGAGCGAGGATTCGGGCAGGCGCTCGGCAATTCTCTGATCATCAGCGTCGGGGCCACCCTGTTGTCGCTGGCCGTCGCCATTCCTGCCGCCTATGCGCTGACCCGCATGCGAGTGCCCGGCGAAGGCGCGCTGACTAATTACCTGCTGATCACCCAGATGATTTCGCCGATCGTGCTCATCCTGGGCCTGTTCCGGATGTTTGCTTACTTCGGGCTGATCAACAGCCTGTTTTCGGTCATCATCGCGCATAGCGCGTTCTTCACGGCCTTCGCGGTGTGGATGCTGAAAAGCTACTTCGCGACGATCCCCCAGGACCTCGAAGAGGCGGCATGGCTCGATGGCGCAAGCCGCTTCAGCGCCTTCATACGTGTCTTCCTGCCGCTTTGCCTGCCGGGTGTGGTGGTGACCTCGATCTTCACCTTCGTCAACTCATGGAACGAGTATGCGATGTCGCTGACCCTGCTGCGCGATGTCGCCCAGCAGACGGCCCCGGTGAAGATCGCCTTCCTGACCGGCACTCTCTACCAAATCGAATGGCACCTCATCATGGCGGCAACGCTTATCGCCTCGGTGCCGGTCGCAATCGTATTCGCCAGTATCCAACGCTACCTCATTGGCGGCATGTCGCTGGGCGCAGTGAAATAGGAGGCCAGAGTGGCATCGATTCACCTCAAGAATGTGCGCAAGGAATTCGGCGCATTCAAAATCATCGACGACGTCAACATTGCCATCGAAGATCGCGAATTCGTCGTGCTCGTCGGGCCTTCCGGATGCGGCAAGTCCACGCTCCTCAGAATGATCGCCGGGCTTGAGTCCATTAGCGGCGGCGCCATAGAAATCGATGGCGAAGTCGTCAACGGTCTCGGCCCGCAGCGTCGCGACCTGGCGATGGTGTTTCAGAGCTATGCTCTGTACCCCCACATGACGACGGCGCAGAATATCGGCTTTCCGCTCAAGCTGCGGGGCGCCAAGCAGGGGGACGTCGATCGGGCAGTGGCGGAGGTTGCATCCACGCTTCACCTGGACACGCTGCTCGACCGCCAGCCACGAGCCCTGTCGGGTGGTCAGCGTCAGCGCGTCGCCATGGGGCGGGCCATGGTGCGAGCGCCACGAGCCTTCCTGTTCGATGAACCGTTGAGCAATCTCGACGCCAAGCTGCGTCATCACATGCGTATCGAACTGCGCCAGCTACACAAATCGCTGGGTGCAACGTCGATCTATGTAACGCACGACCAGATTGAGGCCATGACGATGGCGGACCGCATTGTGGTCATGAACCGCGGCAAGATTGAGCAGATCGGCACGCCCCTGGAACTGTTCGACCGGCCCGCCAACGTCTTCGTCGCGGCATTCCTGGGATCGCCTACCATAAACTTTGCCAAGGCCGAACTGGCCGGCGAGGATAGCACCACCGTGATCCGCTTTGCCTCCGGTACGCAGCCTCTGACCCTAAGCGGGTTTCAGAGCAGTAGTGTCCAGGCCGTCATCGCCGGGGTGCGACCGCAGCATATCGAGATCATCGACCCCAGCCAGGCCCCGCTTACCGGGACTGTCGAGCTGGTGGAGCATACGGGCTGCGAGACCAACATTATCCTCAAGGTCGGCACTGATGAATGGACGGTTCAATCGCGCACCCGCCGGCATGTGGTTTCCGGGGAGCGGGTCGGGTTGTCGTTCGACCCCGCGAACCTTCATTTGTTTGCGTCGGACACAGAAGAACGGATCGGATCGCTAAATGGGTGAGCAAAAATCCGCAGCTGAAACCAGCGCTCCCAAGAAGCGGGATCCCGAGCGGACCATGCGCACGGTGATCACCGCCGCCAGGGTCGAGTTTGCCGAATACGGCTACGACGGCGCACGAACGGACCGCATCGCGGCCGGAACCGGGATGAGCAAGGGCGTGCTCTATCATTATTTCCGGTCCAAGGATGAGCTGTTCGTGGCGGTCCTGGAAGACATCTATCAGGAGCTTCGTTCGCAGAATGAGGCCTTGGTTCTCGACGACTTCGAGCCCGAAGCCGGCATACGGGAGCTGATCGCCCATACCTACGACTACTTCGTGACCCATCCGGAATTCATTGTACTGGTGAACGCCGAGAACCTGATGAAGGCGGTCCACCTGACGAAGTCGGAAAGCGTCCACAGCATGTTCGCGCCGCTCTCGACGCGCCTCGGCGAGTTGATCCGGCGCGGCCAGGATCAAGGCATCTTTCGCCAGAATGTCGATATCATCGAGCTGTACGTATCGATTGTCGGCCTCGGCTATTTCTTCCTGTCCAATCGCTGGACACTCAGCGTTGTCTTCAATCGCGACCTGCTGGACGAGAGCGCCGAGGATAGGCGCCTCGCGCACATGACTGACATGGTCCTAGGCTACCTGCGCCATGTCGACCAGGATGCGCCGAAATGAAGAACCTGAATCTGCCTCTCGCTGGAAATGAACTCTGGCGCGACGTCGTCGATACGCCTGCCGTTCTGATCGACCTCGACATTGTCGAGCGCAACATCGTCCGCGGACAGGCCCGATTGGACGATCTGGGCCTCAAAGTCCGCCCGCACATCAAGACGCACAAATTGCCGCTTCTCGCCCATGCTCAGCTTGCCGCTGGCGCCATCGGCGTGACCGCCCAGAAGCTCGGCGAAGCCGAAGTCATGGCCGATGCGGGCGTCGAGGATACCCTGCTGAGCTACAATATAGTCGGAGAGCGCAAGCTTCGCCGCTTGCGGCAGCTCGCCGATAGGTGCCGTTTGACGGTGGTGGCGGACAGCGAGGAGATCGTCAGAGGACTTGCGGCCGCTTTCGAAGGCGCCTCGAAGCCACTCGCCGTGCTTGTCGAATGCGATACGGGAATGCGCCGATGCGGCGTCCTGACACCCGAAGCGGCGCTTCAACTCGCCAAATCAATCCATGGCAGGCCGGGGTTGAGGTTTGCGGGTCTCATGACCTATCCGGCTCCGGGCCAAGGCAATTCGGCTTGCGAATGGCTGGAGGATGCAGCGCGTCTGGTGCGTGCGAACGGATTGACAGTGGAGTCTGTTTCCACCGGCGGTACGCCTGACCTTCATGCCCTGACTCATAACCCCTCGATCACCGAGTACAGGCCCGGCAGCTACGTCTACAACGACCGCTCGGTGCTATCTGCCGGTTCCTGCGCGGAGGCTGACTGTGCGCTCACAGTTCTCACCACGGTGGTCAGCTCACCAGAGGACAGGCGTGCTGTGGTCGATGCGGGGACCAAGGTCCTGACTTCGGATCTATTCGGATTTCGCGACTACGGCCTTGTCGTCGGACGTCCCGATATCTCCATTGTCTCCCTCAACGAGGAACACGGCCGTCTGGAGTGCGGTCAACAAGCGCCAGCAGTTGGCGATGTGTTGCGCGTAATACCCAACCATGCCTGCGTCGTGAGCAACATGGTCGACCATGTCCACTTCGTTCGCGGCGATTTCTTTGTTCACTCCGAAAGGGTGGCAGCGCGCGGCATGAGCTAGTGGGCGGGTCGCGTTCGCAACACCCTAAAGGCGGATCGGTTGGCCGTTGGACTGGATGATGGCGGCGATTAAGCGATGCACGGCCAGGACATCGCGCCCGGATGCGGCTGGCTGTCCGCCGGTTGCGATCGCGGCGGCAAAGTCCTCGATCAGGGCCTGATGAGCCCTGCTGGAAAATGCCATGGGATCGGCGCCCGATCCGGAACCGCTGTCAGCGCCTTCGAAGTCGATCTTGGTGCCGTCATGCAAAGCCACGGTGAGGTGTTCCCCGTCCAGCAGCGCGCTTCCCTTCTTTCCGATGATCTCGATGACGTCCGCGCGTCCTGGGAAGGCGCAGGTCGTGGCCGTAATGCTGCCAAGCGCACCATTGGCAAAGCGAAGTGTCGCGGCCGCCACATCTTCGCCCTCCATCACATGGACCGGGCTGGTCGAGGCAAACCCGGTTACCGTTTCAGGCGCACCAACCAGCGAGATCATCAGGTCCAGGTTGTGAATGGCCTGGGTCAGAAGCACGCCACCACCATCGCGCGCCAAGGTGCCGCGACCCGGCTCGTCATAATAACTCTGCGGGCGCCAGTAGCTTGTACGCGCGCTCACCTGCACCAATTGACCGAGGCGCCCCTCACCGATGATCGTCTTGAGCTCCCGCGCTGCCGGCCGGAACCTGTTTTGCAGCACAATTCCGAGAGTGATCCCGGCGGCTTCAGCAACGGTGACCAGTTGCTCGGCCCGCTCGAGGCTGACCTCGAGCGGCTTTTCCAGCAGCACATGCTTGCCGGCCGAAGCCGCCGTTTGCACGATTTCGAGATGCGTGTTGGGCGGGGTCAGCACCAAAACCGCATCGACACGCGGATCATTGAAGATCGCGTCGGCTGCATCCGTCGTCGGCAGACCATGGGTCCTGGCGAAGGCAGCGCGGCGATCGGCGGATGGACTGAAGGCGTGAAGAGTCTCGATCCGGTCACCCAGCAGCAGCAGCGCCCGAGCATGGGGCAGAGACGCCATACCCAGCCCGATAATGCCAATGCGGAGTTTTCTTGTCATCAGCGGTTGCCGCTGCCGATGTCAGCCAGCCGCTTGGTCGTCGCAGTGTCAAACAGATGCGTCGTATTTGGCTGCGGCGCCAACCACAGCTCATCGCCAACGCTTGCCGTAAGCCGCTGGCGAAGCAGAGCTGATATTCGGTCCTCACCCAGTTGCACCACCACGAAGGTTTCGGACCCAGTCGGTTCGATGGTCGTGATCTTGCCACCAAGCCCCTCTCCGGGGTTCGACAGCGCCAGGTGTTCCGGCCGAATGCCCAGAGTTGCCGTAAGGCCGTCAGGCGCACCCGCGGCCGCCTGGACTGGCAGACGGAAACCGCTGCCGGTTTCAAAGATCTGCTGGCCCTGGTCCTGGCGAACGGTGCCTTTGAGGAAGTTCATGGCTGGGGAGCCAATGAAGCTGCCCACGAACATGTTGGCCGGGAAGTCATAGAGATCGAGCGGTGTGCCGATCTGCTCCACTACGCCATCGCGCATCACCACGATCAGGTCGGCCATGGTCATGGCTTCGATCTGGTCATGCGTCACATAGATCGTGGTGGTCTTGAAGCGAGCATGCATGTCCTTGAGCTCGCCGCGCATCTGCACCCGCAGCTTGGCGTCGAGGTTCGACAAGGGTTCGTCGAACAGAAAGACCTGCGGCTGGCGTACGATGGCGCGCCCCATGGCAACACGCTGGCGCTGGCCGCCGGAAAGCTGCTTGGGGAATCGATTGAGGTAATCGGTGAGGCCCAGAATGCGGGCCGCCTCGCCGACACGCTGGTCGATCTCTGCCTTGGACTGCTTGGCCAGGCGCAACGAGAAGCCCATATTTTCGGCAATGGTCATGTGCGGATAGAGCGCGTAGTTCTGGAACACCATCGCAATATCGCGGTGCTTGGGCTCGACGTCATTGATGACCCGCCCGCCGATCGAGATTTCGCCTTTGTCGATGTCCTCGAGTCCAGCAATCATGCGCAACAGCGTGGATTTCCCGCAACCCGATGGGCCAACCAGGACCACGAAGGCACCATCGGGAACCTTGACGTTGATGTTTCGGATAATATCCGTGGGACCGAAGGACTTGGCTACGTTGGTGATTTCTACGGCAGCCATTTATGCACCTATGCTGGTTTGGAGGGCACTACCCGCACCCATACGTGTGGCAGCTTCTACGGCTGCCAGAAGGCTGAGGCCGGTGTGGTAACCGGGATCGAGATCGGGGGTTGCCGGAACGAAGTCGACCGGGCCGTCTTTCGTCATCGTCTGGTAGGCGATTGCCGGTTCGCCGCGCCAATAGCTATCGAAAAATGCCGCATGCGCCTTCTGCCAGATATCGAGCGCGCGCGCATCGCCGGTCCGCTCGTGACACAGGGCCGCACTGCGGATGGTTTCCGGCAGCGACCACCATGGGCAATAGGGGCTGGTCAGTCGACCAGATGCAACCGAAACCGTGAGCGCGACTCCCGGACCATGAAGACCTGCGTTGAACGAGGCAATGAGAATAGCCTGCAGTCTCTTCATCAAGGCAAGGTCGGCATCGCGAGGTAAATAATCGAGGACAAAGCCAACAAACTCGATCCCATGCCCCACGTTGCAGACATCCATGCCTGGCACATTGCGCAACAGGCCGGAGGCCGGATCCAGATAGTGTTCGAGCACATGAGCGATGAAACGATCGGCGAAGCGGGCAGCATCGGGCCTGCCGATGCGATTGAGCATGCCGGCGGCACCAAGCAGGATCATGCGCGGGCCGAAGTCGGCAGGCTGGTTGCGCGCCGCCTCGGCGGACAGCGGCTGCCGCTCGTCCATCTGGAATTGACCGCCTTCAATGGCGTCGACAAGCGCGGGCAGCTGGGCCAGGTAGCCATCAAGATGCGGCACGTCATAGCGGGCAGCGGCAGCAATCAGGCCCTTGAGCACGAAGATGTCGGAATAGGTGTAGATGCCGGCCGGCTGGGCTTGCGGCGTGGTGACACCATTCGGCGCGGCGACAATTGGCTCGAGGTTAGGGTCGTAGCAGAAGTAGGCATGGCCATTCCCCGACCAAAGCCGCCGGAGGATATCGTACAGAGGGCGCGCTACGGCGTCGATGGATGCGGTCAATTCAGGGTCTGACGCCGCGAAAAATGCGGCATGCGTCACCAGTGCTTCGAGCCCCCTGCCCTGGATCCAGCCATAGGTGAACTGCGGGCTGCGCAGACCATCGCCGGGGCCGTAGTCGGCCAGCGTCATGCTGTTTTGCTTGCTATTCAGAAAGCCGGGACCGAGCAGCGGGCGGGCCAGCAGCCAGTGCAGGCTCGCCGCATTGGCGTCGACGTAGACCCTAGCGGCCCGCTCGATGAAGCCCGCGGGATCGCTCATTCCTTGAGCCCCGTGCTGGCCACGCCCTGCACGAAGTTACGGCGCAGAATGACGAAGAGGCTGATCGAGGGAATGAGCACCAGCGCCGACGCGGCGCTGAGGCGACCCAGATCGACAGTGAATCCGGTTTGGAACAGGGCCAAGCCGACTTCGATCGTATAGGCCTCGCGATTGGTGGCGACGATCATCGGCCAGGCAAAGGCCGTCCAGGCCTGGAAAAATGCCAGGACGCCAAGCGCGCCGAGGGCGCCGCGCAGCAGCGGCAAGACGATGCGGAAGAATATCCAGAGCTCACCAGCACCGTCGATGCGCGCCGCTTCCAGCAGTTCATCGGGGATGGAATGGATGACGTTCTGCCGGATCAGGAAGATGCCGAAACTCATTACCAGATAGCCGAGCAGCAGCCCCCAAATGCTGTTGAGGATGCCCATGCTTTGCGCCTGGAAATAGAGCGGGATCATGTAGACTTCGAACGGCACGATAGCCGTCGCTAGCACCAGGGCGAAGATCACGTTGAGCGAGCTGTAACGGAACTTGGCGAGGATGTACCCGGCGATCGAGGAGGTCGCCAGGATCGCCAGGGTCGATAGCACCGCGAAAAGGATGCTGTTGAACATCCACCGCAACAGCGGGGTGTCCTGCAGCACCGCGGCGAAATTGTCGATCGTGGGATCGGCCGGAATAATCGTGGGCGGCCAAGCGAGCATTTCCTGAGGTGTCTTGAACCCATTGGAGACGAGAAACACCAGCGGAAGCAGCATCAGCAGGCTGAATACCAGCAATATGAGGTCGATCCCGCGATCGACGAACATCTTGCGCAGGCGGCGGCTCCTGCCGCTTTGGGTCGAGCGATTGGCGCTCATGCACGCCCCCTTTCCCGCAGCAGGGAAAACTGGATCAACGTCAGCACCAGCACAATCACGAGGAGGACAACCGCCTCGGACGCGGCATAGCCGACGCGGTAGTTGCGGAAGCTGTTTTCCAGCATGTCGAGCACCAGCACGCGAACCTGCCGGCCCGGCGCGCCCTGCGCGTCCGACGCCAGCACGAAGGCTTGGGCATAGACGTTAAACCCGGAGACCAAGGTTACCACCGATACGTAGAGCGTAATGGGCTTGAGCATCGGCATCGACAGGAACCAGAATGATTGCGGACCTGAAGCGCCATCCAGCTTGGCCGCCTCGAACAGCGACACCGGCAGGCTCTTGAAGCCGACGAGATAGATCAGCACCGCGTAACCTAGCGCCTGCCACGAACACAGCACGATGACGCTGATAACCGAGAGCGTCGGATCGAACAGCCACGCCTGCGGCTCAAAACCGAAAAAGGTGAGCACGGCGTTGAGCGGACCTAGCCTGGCGTCGAAAATCCACTTCCAGGCCATGGCCGCGGGCACCAGCGACACCACATGCGGCAGGAAGATAGCCGTTTCGTAGAAGCCCGACGCCCGCGACCGTGTCCGGTAGTGGATCATTGCCGCCAGCACCATCGCGGTGGGAATGGTGATGATCAGCACGCCGAAGGCGATGATGGTGGTGTTGAGCAGCGCCTCATGGAACAGGCGGTCGCTCATCAACTCCTGGAAGTTAGCCAGGCCGATGAACGGCTTGTTTTTGGAGAGGATGTCCCATTTGTGCAGGCTGAGCCGCAGGGTCTCGAAAATGGGATACATGCGCAGCCAGGCAAAGAGTGCCAGCGTGGGCAGGATGGCGAGTATAGCGAAGAGCCATCTCTTGCGCCGCAGCATTGCAATCTCCGCTGGTGGGGCCTGGGAGGGACGAAACCTCCCAGGCTGGTTGGCATTCGGCAGCGCTGGCTTATTCGGCCAGCAGCCCTTCACGCTGGAGTAGGCCGTTGATCTCGTCCTGCGTGGCGACCAGCACTGCGTCGATCGCCGCGTCGTCCGTGGCCAGCGCAGGGTTGGCGAAGGCTTCGGTCAGGCGCGCCGCCGTCCGGGTCAGAATTTCCTCTACCGGCCCGATATTGGGCAGCGAGAAGAACTCATAGGTTTCCGGATAATCGACGAAAGCTGCCAGTGCCGGCTTGGCCTCCAGGATCGCGCTATAGTCCAAACCAGACCGGTTTGGCAGCCAGCCGACATTGTCCAAAAGCCATAGCAGGTTGTCCGGCTCGTTGGCCGCCTGCGCGAAGGCCCACGCGGCTTCCGCTTCCGCGCCCTCGCCGCTGATCCACAGCGACACCGGCGCAACGATTGAGCCGCGCGGCAACGTGGTCGTGGCATAGGGCAAATCCGGTGCCTTGGCGGCGATATCGCCGATAACCCAGGACTCGCGGATGAACATAGCGGTCTGTTCGCGCTCGAACGCTTCGGCATCGGCCGGCATTTCGATCGTCACCGTCTTCAGCGTGTGGACGTTCTCCAGATACTGCTTGAGCGCAGCGCGGCCCTGCTCATTAGCAAAGTCCGCCTTCCACTTGCCGTCGGCATCCTGCTCGACCAGGCTTTCGCCGTACTGGAACATGTTGATCCAGAACTTCTCGGCAATGCCCTGGCCGCCGCCGGAAAGGCGCATGCTCCAGCCAGACACGGTAGGAGCGCCACTGCCATCCCGCTGCGTCAGGGCTTCGGCATATGTCGTGTAGTCGGCCATGGTGGCCGGTGGCTCTGTAAGGCCGGCGGCCTCGAACATTTCGGTGTTGTAGTAGAGTGCGCTCTGGCCGCGGAACAGCGGCAGGCCATAGACGGTGCCGTCATAGCTGGCCGAGTCACGGAAGAAGTCATTGAAGTTAGCCGGGTCCTGCACGAAGGCCGCGACGGCCTCTGGCGCGACGTTGAACAGGCCGTTTTCGAGGTAGCGCGTCGCCGTCGAGGTGCCGAGTTCGATGACTTCAGCGGCTTCGCCCGACGTCAGCCCCAGCGCGAGCCGCTTCTCGTGCTCGCGCAGCGCGATGGCTTCCACCTTGACGCTGAGATCGGGATACTCGGCCTTCATGCCTTCGGCGACATGCTCATAGAACGGCGCCAGCTCCGGATAACCACTCCAGACCCGGATTTCCTGTGCGCTGACGGCCGGTGCCATTGCGACTGCTGCAAAGCCCATTGCGGAGCCGAGCAATGCCAGCCTCAACCCACCAGATGCAGAATGGCGGCCTAGCTTCGATACACGTGTCATGAAAGTTCCCCTTGTTTCGCTCGTTCCCTACACAGGCGATAGTGGAGTTTGTTATGCAACCGGTTGCGCTGTCAAGTGGAGTTCACCGAGCAATGCGCGCGCGGCCTCGGCCAGCGCCTCCGCCGAACCAGGCGCGAAGGCACCCGGCATGCCGATAAAGCGGTGAGCTTCCTCCACTTCGTAACCCCCGAATGCAAACTCACTGCGCGGTGGAATGTAGCCGGGCGTCCCCTCGGCATAGGCAAGCACGAAGGCCGGCCGGCCGGCACAGGCGCCCCGGACGGAAAGTCCGGTCTCGCTGAAGATCTCGCCCGGCATGGCTACGATGGGAATGCCGCCCCAATCGAGCAGGCTGACCCGGGCCCGCCAAGTGCCGGGCGCTACATTGCGATTACGCTCAGCCCACTCGATCCAATGGCCAAGCAGGATGGCCCGGACGGGCTCAGCCGTTTCCTGCTCCAGACGCCAACTCGCAGCCAAACCCGGCAGGGGCGCATCTTCGAGACGCGTCAGGCTCAAATCGATCTCGCGATACCCAGCGCCGACCGTATCGGCGCCCCTTCGCTCCTCCGCCTCCATGGCCGCTGCCGCGATCCGCTCACCCAGGCGCTGCGCAGTGGCAAAGGTTCGGGCAGTGTTGGACGCCAGCGTCCAGGACGCCTGGGCCGTGTGGCCGGTATTGGCGTCACCCGCACAGCCAGTGAGAAACAAGGACACCGCTCCCGGATGCGCTGCCTCAATCGCCTGCCGAACAAAGTGCGGATAGTCCGACGTCATCAGCAGATTGTCCGCAGCCAGCACCACGGGGTGACAGGCATAGGACGCCATTACGGCGATGCACTGCCCGTTCGTATCGCGAATGCGGATCACGGGCACCGATCGGTCCAGGGGACCGTCAGCATGGCGCCGGTTCCAAGCCACGCCGGGGTCGCCCCCCATACCCGCGGCAATGGTCGCCGGGCGCCGGTTCTCGCAGGCCAGCCGCACAGCCTCGACAGCGCCGTCCTCGATACGCCGCAGAAATTCTGGGTCCGCAGCTCGCCCCAGCCGCCCCAACATGGAGACCGGTGCGCCATGGGTATGCGTTGCTGCCACGATGATACGGTCGTCTGGTAGTGGGCTGCGTCGGCGTATCCGCGCGGCCATGTCTTCGTGCAAACCGATCACGTCGAGGACAACGACCGCCGTATCTTCGACCACGATGGCGCGAGCCGTCAGCGGGTCGTGCACGCCAGTTGCGGGCTCCGTGCGTGCCGCAAAGCCCGCCAGATGCAGCCCGGGCTCCGGCGTAATATCCACAACTGCCGCCCCCGCGCGGATCATGCCGAAACCCTTTCTCCACCCAGGAACACGTCTTCAATCGTTAGCTTGCGATCGCCGGGCGCCCAGAAAAACCGCGTGATATCGGCCCACTGACCAGGCGCAAGCGTTCCCCGCCCGCCCATGAATCGCCCGGGGTTACAGGTCGCCAGACGCAGCGCTTCCGCCAGCGACAGACCTGCCGCCTCGATGGCATAGGCAATATTGCGATCGAGCAGATGCCCGGCTCCCGCCAGATAGGGCGTGCCGGCGACACTGAGACGCCCATCGACGGAAACGTCTACGTCCCCACCAATGCTGCTTCGATAACGTCCCGGCGGCTGGCCGCCCAACGCTGCCGCGTCGGAAACCAGAATGGATCGGTCCAGCGTCTTGGCCCGGAGCATCGCCTTAAGCGTTGTCGCGGGAAGATGATGTCCGTCGGCAATGAAGCTGGCTGTCAGCCGATCGTCGGATAGTTGCGACCAGATGAAATTGGGGTGGCGCGGCAGCATGCTGGCAGCACCATTTCCAAGATGCGTCGACAGTCTTGCCCCGGCATCCACCGCCGCCATGATCTGCTCTGGCGTGGCGCCGGTGTGGCCGATCGAAACCAGGACGCCTTGGGCCGTCAGCGCCTCGACATAAGCCGGTGCGCCCGGATAATGCGGCGACAGAGTCACCAGCCCCACCAGGCCCTCAGCGGCGCGCTGCCATCGGACGAATTCCTCAAGGCTGGGCGGGCGGACATGTTCGAGTGGATGCGCGCCGCGCGGGCCATCCGCCGGGTCGAGCGACGGCCCCTCGACATGCACGAACCCAATCATCCGCGCTAAGAGCGGACTTTCTCGCCTTGCCGCAGCGATGCTGTCCAAGGCGGCGCAAAGGGCGGGCTCACTGGCGGTAATAAGCGTTGGTGCAAAGCAAGTAACGCCGGCCGCAAGCAGGTGGCGGGCCAGTTGCTCAAGGGTTTCGCGGCTGGGCGCGCCAGCATTCAAGTCATGACCAGCATAGCCATTGACTTGCAGGTCGACGAAACCAGCGGAAAGGAATGGCGCGGTCTCGTCCACGATGGCGGGAGTGATGGCGACGATCCTCCCGTCACGACAATCTATGGCAGTCCCCTGCCCGGTTGCCGGATCGCGTCCAACAATGCGGGCAGCCTTACTCACAGCCAGCGCACCCGATCACGGAACCGCGCCAGGAACCGCCCATTGGCTTCATCGCCGCCTGGCGCATTGCCACTGCGCCAGATCGGCGGCTCGACGCCCCGCTCCGCCAGCTTGGCCACGGTGCGGATCACTAGGCAATTGAGCGCGAAAGCATTGGCAAAAGTGGAAACCGCTGCGATGTTTTCACCGACGCCATCGACCGTCACCAGCGCATCGCCGATCGGCACCTTGGTGTCGATCGAGATATCGACGATATCGTGCAAATTCTGTCGCGTCGGGTGACGCGCCGGATGCGTTGCCGCACTCCCATTGGCATGGGCGTGTGAATTGAAACCGATCAGGAAGGCTCCGCGCTGACGCGCAGTTATGGCGGCGTCGATCAGCGCAGCGTTGATGCCATAGGCATTGGTGAGGAGCAGCAGGTCGCCTTCCCCGAGGCGTTGGTCGTCGATGACAACCTTGCCATAGCCCGGCGTGCGCTCCACGGCCATGGATCGCAGCGCGCCGTTGGATAGCAGCGTGCCTTCGTCCAGTATGGCACTGACATGCATCAGCCCGCCGGCGCGAAAGAAGATTTCCTGCGCCGCGAGGTTGGAGTGCCCGCCAGGCCCATACACATAGATCAGGCGATCAGCCGCGACCTGGTCGGCCAGCCGCGCCGCCGCGCGGTCAAGAGCATCGCGCTCTTCGACCAGAATGGACTGCATCAGGGCAGTAACGCCCGACAAGTAACCCGCGCATAGCGCGTCGGCGTCGATCACTGAGTTATTGGGCATCGGGGTCGGACTCCGAATCGAGATAGAGGCTGCAATCGGGATGTTGACGCAGAATGCTCGCCGGGCATTCGGTGCTGATCGGACCATAAAGAGACGCACGCACGGCGTCCCGCTTCAACTGGCCGGGCACCACGCAAAAAAGCCGACCGGCGCGCATCAGGCGCGGCACTGTCAGGGTAATGGCCTGCTCGGGAACATCATCGAAGCTGGCGAAACATTCGTCGTCGACCTGCTGCTGTCGGCATTGCTCATCAAGGGTGACCACCTTGACGTCCAGCGGATCGGCGAAGTCCGCGACCGGCGGATCATTGAAAGCAATGTGTCCATTGACACCAATCCCCAAGCACACAAAGTCGATTGGCGCAGCAGCCAGCAAATCCGCGTAGCGCATTGCCGCGGCCGATGCATCAGGTTCGGGGACGATATGATGCACCTGGGCAAATGGCACGCGGCCAAAGAGATTGTTGTCCAGCCACGAGGCGAAGCGCTCGGGCGCGTCGGGCGCTAGGCCGATATATTCGTCCATGTGGAATGCGGTGACGCGGGTCCAGTCGACACCTTCGGCCGCACATAATGCGGCCAGCATCTGGGCTTGGCTGGGCGCGGCTGCGAAAACCATGCGCACATCCTGCTGGTGCGCTAACGCGCCGCGCAGAGCATCGGCGATATCGCGCGCGGCTGCCTCGCCCATCAGCGCTCTGGTGGCAAAGGACTGAACGCCCATCAGGCCGGCCTTGCGGGTGATGTTTGCCCGGGTTGAAGCATCAAGCGTCAAGAAAACCTCCACACGCCAGGCTCTCGATAGAATGCGACGCCCAGCTTTGGCGACTATTTAATGCAACCGGTTGCATGTCAAGCGGGTATGACTAGCCTTATGCCCCCCGACCATGTCATGACGTTCAAGGCAAGCTAGAGACCCCACGATGACGCCCCGCCAGAACAGACCCACGATCAATCAGGTCGCTGCCGCAGCCGGCGTGACCAAGTCCAGCGTGTCTCGCGCCTTTACAAGGCCAGAAATGCTCAGCGAGGAAACCGTACGCAAAATCTTCGCGGCGGCGGAGCAATTGGGCTACGTCCCCAACCATACGGCCCGCGCACTCAGCACCGGCCGGCATGGCAACATTGCCCTCATCGTGCCGGACGTAGCCAATCCGTTCTTCCCACCCCTGATCCGGGCTGCCCAATCGGAAGCCGATCGTTCCGACTATTGCGTGTTTCTCGGCAATTCCGATGAAAATCCGCAGCAGGAAGACAAGCTTATCGGGCGCTTCGCCGGCCAGGTAGAGGGCTTCGTTCTGGTGTCCTCGCGGCTCAGCGAAGAGCAGATCATCGAGCATGCCGCCCGCCGCCCACTGGTATTGGTCAACCGCGACGTGGAGGGCATTCCGCGCATCCTGATCGACAGCGCCACCGGCGTCGCCGAAGCCGTTGCCCACCTTGCTGGCCTGGGTCACAGAAAACTGGTCTATGTGGGTGGCCCGCACGGCTCCTGGTCCAACAAGCAGCGCCGAAGCGCCGTCCGGCGCTCGGCGAAAGAATTCGGGCTCGAAGTCACCGTCATCTCCAACGAGTTCGCGGCGTTCGAATCTGGCCGCAAGATCACCGCCAGCGTCCTCGCGACCGGCGCGACAGCCGCTATCGCCTTCGACGATCTCACCGCGCAGGGCATGCTTGCCGAACTCGCGGATCAGGGCGTCGCCGTACCGGCCGATTTCGCCGTGGTCGGCTGCGACGACGTGCTGGGCGCCGCCACCTACCCCTCGCTGACCACCGTATCCAACCGCTCAGTCGAAGCCGGCAAGGCCGCCTTGAACCTGCTGATGGACATTCTCCAAAACCAGGCGATCCGAGACGTTCGCTATGTCCTCAACACAAGCTTGGTGATCCGCAAAACCACCGGCCCAGCCCTGATCGCGCGCTAGCACGACCGTTCCTTGCTGTTGCGGGCGTAACAGCAAGAGAGCTTTGAGCCTGGAAAACCGCTTCATCGCTACGGCTTTCGACGATACATCGTCCAGCAATTGGTGAGCGGTGTTGCGCTGAATTCTCGTTCCAGCGTGGGCAGGAACCAAGTGTCCAAGCGAAAGCCCGGACGCCCCTTGGTGACGCCGCAGGTCGGTTGGAACACCGTATCCGCGTCGGCAAGATAAGCGCTTGCTTCTGCATCGCTGAGCTCGGCGATAGTTCGTTCGATGATCGGCACCACTTTGACGCCTTTGGGCATATCGGTCTGCAGCGCCGCCCCGAACAGGTCGACGTAGCTTATCGTCGTCGTCTTGCCCAAATCGCTGTCGAGACCACGTTCACGCAACGCCGTGACAGCGTCATACGCGGTTTTCCACTCGGTCAGGTAGCGGACAGGCTCAACCGGTTCCATCAGTTCGTCGAGGAGCTGCTGTGAAGCCTCATCAGCCGTTTCCCAAATCTGCGCGTTTGCCTCTGCAATTCGAGCGGCCTCAGCAGGCACCACCGCATACGGCAAAAATGAGCGTGACCAATCGGTGGCTATGTTCTCGCCATTGCGCGCGCTGAGCGAGCAGTAGCTGCGCTGCGCCGCTGTTACGAGCAAGGGTCCGCCGATCGCGACGGCCACGCCCGCCACCAAGATCAATCGGGTTTGAGACTGGCCCTTGGCCGTCAGCAGTCCCGGAACAAAGAGAAGCGAGAGCGCGGCCGTCATCGCCATGCCGCCGGTACTCTGGCTCTCCGACACCGCGACGGCAAAAACGGCTGCACCCATTGCCAAGGGCACGGCCACAGATTGCAGACGGAACAAAAGACCAGCACCCACCGAAACGCGGTCGTTCGCCTCCCACATCAGCCATGCCACCAGCGCGATCGACAGACCGATGGTGAAGAAATGCTTGTAGACAAACGAACCCAGGAAATACTTCGCGAACGGACCATTGACCGCGGACATGGACAGAATGTCATGAACGTAGCCACGAACCAGGCCGGTCGTCAGCTCAACAGCCCCCAGAACAGCGGCAACACCGACAAGGGCGGCCAGCGCAATGATGCGCCAGCGACGATCAAGCAAGAACAGGACACCTAGGGGCGCCAGAACCACGCCTGCATAAACCACCTTGATGGAGATCGCCACCAGAACGGCAGCGACGATCACGGCGGCGGGTCCCGCGATACCCTGGCCCTCACGGGTTCGGAATATCCAAGGCAGAAATGCCAGGGAGAACGCAGCGCCAAGTCGGTTATAGGAAGCGAAAAGGTCCGGCGTGCACAGGCCGCTTGCCGTGACGTTGAACGGCAGGATCGCAGTCACGGCGACCATTAATGTGAGCGCCAGCCGAGCCCAGAGACTGGGCATGTTCGCCGTAGAAAGGATAAGAAACGGCGCAACGACAAGAAAACCGAGAATTTGCATTCCCATAAAGGCCGGCACGCCCGGCAACCAGGCTTGCGCGGCCCAGTAGAGTGCATACGGCAGAGCGCCGGTGGGGAGGGAGAAGTCGATATGCGGCCACTGGCCCGCGGCCATGCGTCGAGCACCGTCGGCCAGAAACAGGGCGTCGTTGGCCGCATCGCCGACAGCAAGCGCCGGCGCCAGCGTCCAGCCAACGATTGCTAGCCCAGCGATGACCAATATGGCCAGCGGCACAAGCCATCCCGTGCCGATGCTCGCCGGAAACTGCTCACCGCTTCGTGCGTCGACGCTCATCTCGGTCTCCCCATGCAAGGAGGACCGGATAGCGACTTTGCGTGCTTACGTCCGAGGCGCGCTGTCGTTAATGTTAACAACCATGGTTATTGTTGGCGTCCACCTTACGCGGGGCGAACAGTGACATGACGGTAGTCCATAGCTCTCGTTACACCTGCAGCGTCAAAGCGTCCCACGCAAATCCGGCGCGTCGGCGGTGATGACGTCGCGGCCGAATATGCCGGTATCCTTGGGCACGAGCCGGACGACCGAGTAGCCGCGGTCTTCGAGCTGCGCCAGGAAGGCGGGAAGCATGTCGACCGTGCGCTGGTGAATGTCATGAAACAGGATGATGCCGGACCCGCGCTGGTCGAGGCGTGCCAGCGTGCGGGCGGCAACGGCCTCGGGCGTGTCAGAGTAATAGTCCTTGCTGTCGATATCGACATCGAGCACCACAACGCTTCCCTGCATCAGATTGGTGCGCAGGAAACCGCTCTGCGACAGATAGGGGAAGCGGAAGAACGGCGACAGCGATTGACCGGCGCCCGCTAGCGCCAGGGACACAGCGCGTTCACCCTTGGCGATCTCGTCCAGCGCCGCCTGGCGGCTGAGAGTATTCAGATCGACATGGTCGAAGGTGTGGCTACCCACCGTATGTCCGCTCAGAGCGACCTTCTGCGCCAGCCGCGGGTGGGATTGCGCTGCCGAGCCCAGCATCAGGAACGTCGCCTTGACGCCGAACTGGTCGAGCGTTGCCAGGATTTCCCCGGTTTTGCCCGGGCGCGGACCATCGTCGAATGTCAGCACGACCTCGCCGGGTCGCAGGATGATGTCGGTGGTCGACGCTACCTGCAGCGTGCGCCCGCCCAGTGTGCCCGATGAGAAGATGCGCTCCGGAAGCGGCTGCTGATTGATCGGCTGCGAGGCCGGAAAGATGCTGCCGGTGACCGACGTAGCATCTATGGCGGCGACACGCTGCCCCATAACGCTGTGTTGGCTGGGAGGCTTGGCACACCCACAAAGGGCGATCCCGGCAAGCACAAAAGGCATAACGAAACGCGTAAGCGACACAGCCAAAACTCAGCGCAATCACAACTGCGCTCAGTTTTGGCGATTATGGTTAATATTCCCCTCGTGAAAGCTTAAGAACTACTTACCGGCCAACGACTTGGCCCTGCGGCCAAGGGTGTCCAGCGCACTTAGAAAGGCGGAACGATCGGCCGGTCGAAAGCCCGGATTGTACCCCTTGATATCGCCGGTTTCCCGCAAATGCTGCTTGAGGTCGCGCATCGCCAGCGCCATGCCGATCGACGCTGTCGTGAATGGCTTGCCGGTGAAACCCAGCACATGGCAGCCCTTATCGATGGCGCGGCTGGCGAGAGGAATATCGGCCGTAAGCACAATGTCGTTGGCCCGCGCTTGCTCCACGATCCAGTCGTCGGCCGCGTCGGCGCCGGCCGTGACAACCACTACGCGCACCATGGGGTCGCGCGACGGGCGGACTCCGCCATTGCTGACAAAGGTGACGACCAGCCCAAGCCGCTCGGCGACGCGCATAGCCTCGTCCTTTACTGGACAGGCATCAGCATCCACGAAGATGGTCGGATCAGGCATGGGCAATGACATCTCTCACAAAGGCCAGTCGTTCCGCCACTGGCGCTTTCGGTAGCTCAACAACGCGATACCCCAGTTCGGCATAGACGTCACGCATCGGCGCATAAACGCTCACGGCATGCTCCCAGCCCTCCACGCGCTCAGCATCGGTTACAAAGATCTCGCGCCAAGGCGGAGCGAAGAAGACGATTGGATTGTAGCGGTAGAGGTTGGCAGCGCGTCGGAAATGCGCATCCTGGGCGAGCGGGAACATGTGCGCATAGGCAACAAGATCGGGTATGCCGCGATCACATAACACCGGCCCCGCTATCGAGCTCAAAGCCTCGAAGGTCTGAATATCTCGATCGAGCATGAGTTCGGCAAAGAGCGCCTTATCCCGCCAATGCACAGCTGGGCCGTCGATAGCGGTTTGCGACTGGATGATAGCCCGGGCGGCCTCCTTTCCGATGCAAATGCCGGCCGAGGCGGCGGCCGTAAGAAGCGTAGTCTTGCCAGCGCCAGGGCCGCCGGTGATGATGAAGAGATTGTCGGCATGCGTGATCATGATGCGTCCTTTGCGCAATGAGGAATTGGGCCATGACTGGCCGGGAGAGCGAGATGACGGGGAAGGTCGTGAACAAGGCCGAATGGGCCGATGCCGCCGAAGCGAAGGATCACTGGCGCGGGGAGTTCGAAGGTGGGGCCTACGGCGCCAACATCTGCGTGATCTTTGTCCGCACCGAAAAGATCGGGGACGGACCACGGCTACATCGACACCCCTACCCTGAAACCTTCATCGTCCGCAATGGGCGGGTGCGGTTTACCGTCGGCGACGAAACGATCGATGCGGTCGCCGGCCAGATCGTTGTCTGCCCGGCCAATGTGCCCCACAAATTCGCTAACCTCGGCCCCGACCTGCTTGAGCAGATCGATATCCATGAGGCTGGGACTTTCGAGACGATCTGGCTGGAGTGACGGCGCGGCTTCGGTGCTTGACGCTGCTGTCACGGCACGCTGGCAAAGCCCTCGGGTCGGAGCCCGAGGGCATGGCGGCAAGCCGGCCAATACGCGCCGCTTCGTCGCTAGTAGACTACGACGCTGCGAATGCTCTCGCCCGAATGCATCATCTCGAAGCCTTTGTTGATGTCCTCGAGGCGCAGCGTATGAGTGATCATCGGATCGATCTCGATCTTGCCGTCGAGATACCAGTCGACAATCTTGGGCACATCGGTGCGCCCCTTGGCACCACCGAACGCCGTTCCCATCCAGGTACGGCCCGTGACGAGCTGAAACGGCCGGGTCGAGATTTCCTTGCCCGCACCGGCCACGCCGATAACAACCGACTTGCCCCAGCCGCGATGGCTGGCTTCGAGGGCCTGACGCATAACCATCGTGTTACCGGTGCAGTCAAACGTGTAGTCGGCGCCGCCGATCAGGTCACCACGGCGCTTGGTGAGGTTGACGAGATGGGGAACGATGTCACCCTCGATCTCCTTCGGGTTGACGAAATGCGTCATACCGAAGCGCTCGCCCCAGGCCTTTTTGTCATTGTTGATATCGACACCGATGATCATGTCGGCGCCGGCCAGGCGCAGGCCCTGGATGACATTGAGGCCTATGCCGCCCAACCCGAAAACCACTGCGGTCGCGCCAATCTCAACCTTGGCCGTATTGATCACCGCGCCTATGCCCGTAGTCACGCCGCAGCCCACATAGCAGACCTTGTCGAAAGCGGCCGCAGCATCGATCTTCGCGACGGCGATCTCCGGGAGAACGGTGAAGTTCGAGAAGGTCGAGCAGCCCATATAGTGATGGATCGGCTTGCCCTCGAACGAGAAACGCGAGGTTCCATCGGGCATTAGTCCCTGCCCCTGTGTTGACCGAATGGCAGTGCAGAGATTGGTCTTGCCGGAACGGCAGGAATAGCACTCCCGGCATTCGGGCGTGTAGAGAGGGATGACGTGGTCACCCTTCCTAAGGCTGGTCACACCAGGACCAACATCGACCACCACGCCCGCGCCCTCATGGCCAAGAATAGCGGGAAACAATCCTTCGGGGTCGGCACCGGACAAAGTGAAGTCATCGGTGTGGCAGATACCCGTCGCCTTGATCTCGATCATGACCTCGCCGGCCTTGGGACCATCGAGATCGACCTCGACGATTTCAAGCGGTTTGCCAGCTTGAAAGGCGACGGCGGCACGGGTTTTCATGATGAGATTCTCCTTGGTGGGCTTTCCCAAGGTTTGGCATGCGGTCCCCCGGGCGGCAACCGCTCTACCTTCAGATATTGCCCACTGCGACCGCGACATTGACGGTCGCGGCGACGATCAACGTGTTGAAGAAGTAGGCAAACGTGGAATGCATCACCACGATTTTGCGCATCTTGTTGGACGTGACGCGAATGTCCGAAACCGCGAAGGCGGTGCCGATCACGTAGGCGAAATAGAGGAAGGCCACCCCATCGGGATTGTCGCCTTCGGGAAATTCGAGCCCACCGATGAGGGCACCCGACTTACCGCCCGGGTTGGCCGAGGGCGACTCGTAATACTCGTAGGCATAGTGCAGCGCGGCCATGGTGTGGATGGTGAACCATCCCAACAGCACCGATATCACGCTCAATAGCACCTCGTAGAGCAGCGGCCCCTCTTCCCCGTTCAGGGCCATGAACAGCGTTGCGCAGCACACCCCGACAACACCGATGGCTGCGGCGAAAATGAAGGCCGTCGGTGTATCCGCCTCGTCGGCGCGCGAAAGCAGGAATTCCGGCGTCAGTACCGGTAACATCAGCGCTACCAGTACGAGGTAGACCAGGAACATCGTGATGGCGCCAAATGGCACGGCGAATACCGGCGCCAGCCATAAGCTGACCAGGAACACGACGGCCCCCAAGGCCAGCCCGATGAAGAAAGCCCCATGGCGGGGCAATTTGACCGACGCAATCCGCAAGCCGAATGCCACGCGCCGGCTCCTGGGTTTTCCCGCGGCGCTCTTGGCCGGTCGCTTGCTTCGCGTCGCCATCTAGTACCCCTTTGTCGAGCAGTCACGGCGCGGCGCACAACGCGCTCAGCCGGAAATAGCTCCCGGCCCGGCGGTCGCGCCCGCCGGCACCTTGCCGATAATGATCATGCCAAGCACCTCGTCCTTGGTTACGTCGGTAGTGCGAGCGCTGCCCACGACCTGACCATTCTTCATCACCACGATCCGATCGGCGAGATCGAAGACGTCGTGAATATCATGGCTGATGAGAAAAATGCCGATGCCGTCGGCCTTGAGTTGGCGGATAAGCTGGCCGACCTGCTGGGTCTCCTGCGGTCCAAGCGACGCGGTCGGCTCGTCCATAATCAGGATGCGCGCATCGAAAAGGATGGCCCGTGCAATGGCCACTGATTGCCGCTGGCCACCGGAGAGCGCTTTGACCGGCTCCTTGAAGCGGCGGAAATTGGGGTTGAGCCGCCCCATCACTTCGCGGGCCTTCGACTCCATCGCTGCATTGTCGAGCGTACCGAGCGAGGTAGTGATCTCGCGCCCCAGAAACAGGTTCGCGGCGGCGTCGACATTATCGGCCACGGCCAGCTGCTGGTAGATCGTCTCGATGCCATAGCCCTTGGCGTCGCGTGGATTGTTGATGGTCGCCGCCTGCCCGTCGATGCGGATCGAACCGGCGTCGCGCCTGTAAGCACCGGATAGAATCTTGATAAGCGTCGACTTGCCCGCCCCGTTGTGGCCCAAGAGGCCAACGACCTCCCCCGGGAACAGGTCGATCGACGCCCGGTCAACGGCCCGGATGCCGCCAAACGAGATCGAGATATCGGCCATTTCGACCAGCGGTGTTCTGCTATCGAGCATCGAGACTGGCTTTCCCTAGCGTTTGTGGCGGCGGTAGAGCGTATCGAGCCAGACCGCAAAGACGAGCACGACACCCACGACGATCGATTGCAGCGGACTATCGAGCCCCAGCAGCACCATGCCCGACTGGATAGACTGCATGACCAGCGCCCCAAGCAAGGCCCCGGCAATCGTCCCAACGCCGCCCGCCAGCGATGTTCCCCCGATGACGGCCGCGGCGATGACATAGAGCTCGTCGAGGGTGCCAAGGGCATTGGTCGTGGCATTGAGGCGTGCCGATGAGATGGCGGCGGCAATCGCGCAGAGCCCACCCATCAGCATGAATATCTTGACCGTCACCCAGCGGGTGTTGATGCCCGCGAGTTCCGCGGCTTCCGGATTGCCGCCCATGGCAAAAATGTAGCGGCCGAAACGCGTACGGGTGGCGATGAAGGTCATCACCACGCCGACTCCCAGGGCGATCAGCACGGGAATTGCCAAGCCGTGTGAAATGAAGAGGCCGCCTTCGGGCACCGTCACGTCATTGGCTGCGGCATAGCTCTCGGCGATGCGCCGAGGCCAAGGATAGGCATTGGCAACCCACGCTGCTGCCATGGCCAATCCGCAGCCGAGAATGCCCAGCGCAATCTCGGCCCATAGCGGACGCCGCGGGAAGTTGAAGCGCAGCCGCTGTTGCCGACCTGAATAGAGGGCGGCTACGATGCCGAGGCAGGCGATGGCAGCAACGATCCAGGTCCAGAACGCCCCGATCGACCCCGTTGGCCCGCCACCCATGAGCTGGAAGGTCGGGTCCATGGGGGCAACGGTGCGGCCCATGGTGACCCACCACGCCGCCCCGCGCCAGATCAGATAGCCACCCAGCGTGACGATGAACGACGGCACCCGCAAATAGGCGACGATTACGCCCTGCAGCCCGCCAATACCCACGCCCACGAGCAGGCCAGCCAACAGGGACAGCACCCAGATCAGCGGGTGTCCGAGCCCAAGGCCAAGCTGCACCGGCAAGATGTTGGTCTGCATGACACCCATGACCATGCCCACGAGTCCGAGGATGGAGCCGACGGACAGGTCGATATTCCGCGTGGCGATAATGAAGACCATCCCCGTGACCATGACGGCCACCGAGGCCGTCTGAACCGACAGATTCCAGAGATTGCGCGGCGTCAGAAACAGCCCGTCGGAAAAAACGTTGAAGCCGATCCACACGATGGCCAGCGCCCCCATCATGCCGACCAACCGCGTGTCGATTTCCGTAGCCAGCAGGAAGCGCTGCACCGGATTACGCGCATATGCACTGGGATGCGTGACCGGCGATGCGTTCTGGTCGGTCAAATCGAACTCCTAGTCACAGGCCGCAACGCTGCCGCGCGTGACGCCCTGGCAAACAATAGCCTTGCCGACCCACCCGGCATCGATCACGACGTTCAGGTTGTCGCGCGTCACCGCCACGGGTGCGATAAAGAAGGCGTTCATTTCGACCCCTCGCGGCCCACCGGAAAACTTCGTTGCGCCCTCGATCGCATCCAGCGCCGTCCCTTCCGCCAGTGCGATAGCCACTTCTGCGGCCTTCCTGCCCAGCTCGCGGGAATCCTTCCACACCGACACGGTTTGCGTACCCAGCGCGATCCGGTTCAGGGCAGCATGCTCGCCATCCTGCCCCGAGACCGGCACCGCTCCCGCGAGACCCTGCGCGGCGAGTGCGGCGATGGCGCCGCCGGCAGTACCGTCATTGGAGGCGACAACGGCGTCTATCTCGTTGTTGTTTGCCGTCAGGAACTGCTCCATGTTGCCCTGGGCCACCTCGGGGTTCCAGTTGTCGGTATAGGCCTCGCCGACATTGACGATGGCGCCGGCTTCCAGCGCCGGCCCCAGGACCTCCATCTGACCTTGGAACAGGAAATCGGCATTGGAATCGGCCGAGTTCCCTTTGATGAAGACGTAGTTGCCGGTGGGCCGCACCGCGAACACCGCTTGAGCCTGCAGGCGTCCCACTTCCTTATTGTCGAAGCTGAGGTAGAACAGGTCGGGATTTTCGATCAGCCGGTCATAACCGATGACGGGAATGCCCTCGGCCACCGCAGCCGACACAGCGGGCCCCACCGCCTCGCCGTCCTGGGCCAGAACGATGAGCGCATCAGCGCCTTGCGCGATGAGGCTCTCGATATCGGTCAACTGCTTGCCAGCGGACGATTGGGCGTCAGCGGAGATGTAGCGAGCACCGGCCGCGGTCACAGCTGCCTGCAATGCAAATTCATCGGTCTTCCAGCGCTCTTCCTGAAAATTGTTCCAGCTCACGCCGATGACCAATTGATCCTGAGCACTGGCGGCAGTCGTCCCCAGCAGAACGCCGATCCAAAGCAGGACCGCTTGATGCCACGCCACTGTCGACCTCCCCGGCGGCCACCCACCGCCACAGGCGAAGTGACATTGCCCCACAATCGCTGTCAACGCCAATTTCGAGCCTCGAATTAAATGCCGGATTGAGCTAGTCCAGTGCTATCACGAGCCGGCTAAGTGAGGGGAGACGGCCGCTTGGCGCCCAAGGTCAGCGATAGCGATAGCGTGCGGCGGGAAAACCGCGGGCTGGTGCTGAGCACGTTGCGGGTGCACGGCCCGCAATCGCGAACCGTATTGGCCGCCCAAACTGGGCTGAGCCACGCCACGATAACCGCGATCACCACCGACCTCGTCGCACAAAACATCATAGTCGAACTGGTTTCGGCGGAGAAGCCGCAGGGCCGCACACGTGGCCGGCCGGCAACGCTGGTGGGCTTCAACCGCACCATCGGCTACGCCGCGCTGGTCGAGATCGACGTAAACAGGGCACGGGTCTCGCTGGTGGACTATGGCGGCGTGCTGGTCGACCGCTTTGAAAGCCCGGTAACGCCGACCACCTTCCAGGAGACCGCACCAACGGACTTCCTTGCCGAACGCCTGTCACAGCTGGCGGCGCGCAACCCCAAGGAAAGTCCAAACCTCAAGCGCATCGCGGTGTCGGTCCAGGGCATTCTCGACCGCGAGGGGCGCAGCCTCAAGTGGTCGCCAATAGCACACCTGGCTGGCCATGCCTTTGCCGACGACGTAGCCAGGTCAACCGGCCATCCGGTAACCGTGCACAAGCGTGGCCGCCTGCTAGCGGAAGGCGCCCGTTGGCTCGATCCGAGCCTGCATGACGCCAGCGTCGCCACGGTTTTCGTCGGCTCGACCGTAGCCATGGGTATCACGTTTCGTGGCCAGATCATGGGGCGCGGCGACGAAGGCGCCACAGAGTTTGGCCACATGAACCACATGCCCAATGGCGCCCTGTGCCGCTGCGGCATGCGCGGCTGCATCGAGGCATATGCCTCGGATTATGGCGTGTTGCGTGCGGCCTATTCCGTGCCCGAAACAGCGGCCCCTGCCCCCGCTGTGCCCGCAGCACAGTACGAGGGCCTGATCGCCCGGGCCGAAGCCGGCGATCGAGCTGCGACCCACGCCTTTAACCTCGCCGGCAGGGCCATCGGCTTTGGGCTGAGCCGCATGATGGCGGTGTTCGACCCCTCGCACGTCCTGATCGTCGGCCCAGGCGCCCGGGCCTTTAGCCTCATGCAGGGCGAAATTACCGCTGCCCTGGCCGGCACTTTGGTGTGCCGTATCAACGGCATGCCGCAGATCGTGCCGCATCACGACGAGAAGGAACCAATCTTCAAGGGCTTGCTTATGAAGACCCTCAATGAGATCGACCAGGCCGACTTCGCCGGCCTCGCCTAGATCTTCAGCCAGTCATAAAGCTGTTCGGAAAGCACCGTTGGCTCGTCTTCGGCCCCATGCAGTACCAGCTCGGCATTGGTGGGAGCCTCGAACGGCGAGTCGATGCCGGTGAAGTTCTTGATCTCGCCGGCGCGGGCGCGCTTGTAGAGACCCTTGGGATCGCGAGCCTCGCAGACTTCCAGCGGCGTATCGACATAGACCTCGGCAAAGTCGATATCGCCGGCAATCTCGCGCGCTAGGCGCCGTTCCTTCTCGAAAGGCGAGATGAACGAGACCAGCACGATCAGTCCGGCATCAGCCATCAGCTTGGCGACCTCAGCCACGCGCCTGATGTTCTCAACGCGGGCTGCCTCGGTGAAGCCGAGATCCTTGTTGAGGCCGTGGCGCACATTGTCGCCATCAAGGATATAGGCATGGCGGCCCTCCGCCGTCAGCCGCTTCTCGAGCAGGTTGGCGATGGACGACTTGCCCGACCCCGACAACCCCGTGAACCAAACAATCCGCGGCTGCTGGCCCTTCATTGAGGCACGAACCGCGCGATTCACGTCGAAAGCCTGGTAGGTCAGATTCTGCGCCCGCCGCAGGCCGAACTCGATCGTGCCGGCCCCCAAGGTAGCGTTGGACAAGCGGTCGATCAGGATGAAGCCGCCGGTCAAGGCGTTAGTGGCATAGCTATCAAAGGCCAACGGCTTGTCGGTCGCGATGGTAACGGTGGCGACCTCGTTGAGGTCGATCTTGGTCGCTGCAGTATGCTCCAGCGTGTTGACGTTGGTGCGGAACTTGAGATCGGTGATGGTCGCCGGCACGAGCTGCGAGCCGACCTTCAGCAGGTAAGAGCGTCCTGGAAAAGCGGACTCCTCGCTCATCCAGACCAGGCGTGCCTGGAACTGATTGGAGAATTCGGGCGTCTCGCCGGGCCGCGCCAACACATCGCCGCGCGACACGTCCACCTCGCGATCGAGCACCAGAGTTACGGCCTGCCCGGCCACCGCCTGGTTCAGCTCGCCATCCATTGTGACGATGCGCTTGATCACGGCCGGCTTGCGCGACGAGGCGATCAGCACATCATCGCCAACCGCAATGGCGCCTGACGCCACGGTGCCGGATAATCCGCGGAAGTCGAGATTGGGCCGATTGACCCATTGCACCGGGAAGCGGAACTTCTGCTCCGTTCGATCCTCGGCCACCTCGACAGTTTCAAGGTATGGC